>DASYBX010000195.1:0-15294 GCA_036500495.1 Caulobacteraceae bacterium | reverse complement strand
AAGGGCACGGCGGCGATGATCCCGGCCCACAGGTCCGGCCTCATGTTGGCGACCGCGCCCATCAGCATGCCGCCGGCCGAGCCGCCATAGGCCACGATGCGCCCGGCGATGTCCTCGGGGGATGGCGGCGCCTCCTCGAAGGTGCCGGTCCCGTGGATCACGTGATGGGCATAGAGCGCGGCGAGGACCGGGGCGTCGTCCAGGGTGGCGGGACGGACGATCACGCCGTCTCCCATCCGCGCTCGATGGCCCACACGGCGAAGGCGTAGTCGAGGGCGATCTCCTTGAGGAAGTCGAAGCGGCCCGAGGCGCCGCCGTGACCGGCCTCCATGTTGATCTTCAGCAGCACCGGCCGCCCACCGGTCGAGCAGCGCCGGACCTTGGCGGCCCACTTGGCCGGCTCCCAGTAGGTGACGCGCGGGTCTGACAGGCCGCCGGTGGCCAGGATCGCCGGATAAGGCAGGGGGGCGACATTGTCGTAGGGGCTGTAGGAGGCGATGTAGTCGTAGGCCGCTTCGTCCTCCAGCGGATTGCCCCATTCGGGCCATTCGGGCGGGGTCAGGGGCAGATCGGTGTCGCTCATGGTGTTGAGCACGTCGACAAACGGCACCGCCGCGATGACCCCGGCCCACAGGTCCGGCCGCAGGTTCGCCACCGCTCCCATCAGCATGCCGCCCGCCGAGCCGCCGTAGGCGACGATGTGGCCGGTCTTGCCGTAGCCCTCCTCGACCAGGTGTTCGGCGCAGGCGATGAAGTCGGTGAAGCTGTTCTTCTTCCTGTCCTTGCGCCCGTCGAGGAACCAGCCCCAGCCCTTCTCCGAGCCGCCGCGGATATGGGCGGTGGCCCAGATCCAGCCGCGGTCGACCAGCGACAGGTTGCGGATCGAGAACGACGGCTCCATGGCCGCGCCGTAGGAGCCGTAGCCGTAGAGCAGCAGGGGCGCGGACCCGTCGAGCGGCGTGTCCGCCCTCATCAGCACGGTGATCGGCACCAGAGCGCCGTCGCGGGCGCGGGCGTTGAGGCGGCGGGTGACATAGGCCGCCGGATCGTGGCCGGAGGGGATCTCCTGGGTCTTGAGCAGGGTGCGCGTGCGCGTGGTCATGTCGTAGTCGAACCACTGCCGGGGCGTGGTCGGCGACTGGTAGACGAAGCGCATCACCTGGGTGTCGTATTCGTAGCCACCCTCCAGGCTCAGGGCGTAGGCCTCCTCGTCGATGGCGATGGCGTGTTCGGCGCCGTCGCGCGCGCGGATCACGATGCGGTTGTTGGCCTCCACCCGCTCCAGCCGCACGAGGTGGTCCCGGTAGGCGTGGAAGCCGGCGATGAAGCGGCCGGGCCGATGGGGGACGAGGTCGCGCCAGGTGGCGCGCGCCGGGTCGGCGGCCTCGGTCTGCACCAGCTTGAAGTCCACCGCGCCGTCGGCGTTGGTGCGGATCACGAAGCGGCCATTTGCCTGTTCGTCCGGCCAATGGTCCACATCGTAGCGCAGGCCCTCGGTGCGCGGCTCGACCACCCTGGGCTCGGCGGTGGGGTCGGAGGCCGGGATCAGGCGCGCCTCGCTGGTCTCCTGGTTGCCGAGGCCGAGCACGATGTGTGAGCGGGACGAGGTCAGGCTCACGCCCATGAAGAAGCCGTCGTCGGGCTCCTCGTAGACCAGCACGTCGTCGGCGGGCCCGCCGCGGACCGGGCGGCGGTAGAGCCGCGCGGGCCGTCCCTCCGCGTCGCGCCAGATCCAGAACAGCCACTGGGACTCAGGGGAGAACACGAAGTCGCCGGTGGAGCTTTCCACCGGCCGCGGCAGGATCTCGCCGGTCGCCAGGTCCTTGACGAACACGCGATAGACCTCCGAGCCCTGCTCGTCGACGGCGAAGGCGTAGAGGGCGTGGTCGGGGCTGTGCTCGGCGGCGCCCACTTGGAAGAAGGCCTTGCCCTTGCCCTTGGCCATGGCGTCGGCGTCGAGCAGCACCTCCTCGCCGCCTTCCGAATCGCGGGGCCGGCGAGCGTAGATCGGGTGCTGGGCGCCCTGTTCGTAGCGGATGTAGTAGGCGAAGGCCCCGTCGGGGGCCGGCACGCTGGAGTCGTCCTGCTTGATGCGCCCCTTCATCTCGCCGAACATCTGCGCCTGCAGGTCCTCGGTGGAGGCCAGCATGGTCTTCACATAGCCGTTCTCGGCCTGCAGGTAGTCCTTCACGTCCGCCTTGATCACGCCCGGGTCGCGCAGCACCTCGCGCCAGTTGTCGTCCTTCATCCAGGCATAGTCGTCGATGCGCGTGCGGCCGAGCTGCTCGCGGCGCAGGGGGACGATCTTGGCGACGGGCGGGACGGGGCTCGGCATTGGGGGCTCTCGCTCTACTCGACGGGTGTTTCTGAGGCCGGATCGCGGCGCAGGCAAGCTTGGGTCGCTGCTCGGCGGGCTTCCTGCCGCGCCCGCCTTGCGCCACAACAGCGGCTCGCCGAGCCGGAGCCGTCTGCATGTCCTTCGACTTCACCACCGCCATGATCCAGGCCACCTCGCCGGTGGCCAGCGCGCCGGGCGGCCCCGCCCTGACCGGCACCGGCGTCCTGGTGTCCGATCCCGCGCCCGACGGGACGCCCAGGGTCGTGCTGGTGACCGCGCGCCACGTGCTGGCCAACATCGGCGCGGGCCCCATCTATGTCGGCCTGCACCTCAAGAACCCCGACGGGAGCTGGCGGCTGGAGTGGCGGTCCGAACCTTCGTCGGATCAGGGCCGGCCGCTCTGGACGCAGCATCCGACCTATGACGTGGCGGTGCTGCCGATATCGGTCCCGCCAGAGGCCGCGGCGGCGGCCATACCCGCCTCCTGGTTCGCCGACGCCGACACCCTGTCTCGCGAGGACATGGAGGCCGGCGACCCGGTCGAGGTGCTGGGCTACCCGGCCGGCTATGCGGGAGACCGCCGCGGCTTCCCGATCCTGCGGCTCGGCCACCTGGCGTCCTATCCCCTGACGCCGGCCAGCGAAGGGACCTTCCTGGTCGATTTCCCGGTAGTCTCCGGCAATTCCGGCGGACCGGTGTTCGTCAGCCGGCGCATCGACAAGCGCCCGGACCTGATCGGGGCCGAAGGACCGCAGCCGGACGAGTTTATCGCCGGCATCGTCGCCCAGCAGATCGTGCCGGGCGGCCAGTCGATCGGCCTCGGCCTGGCCGTCCACTCGCTCTACGTCCGCCAGACCCTGCAGCTGCTCGACCGGCCGATCGCCCCGCCGGCCCCTGTTGCGCCATCAACAATACCGGCGCCGACACCATGAATTTTCGCAGTGATTGTCGGGTTCCGAGGGGGCTTGCCCGCGGCGGATCCCTGCCGGCGTCTGGGCCTCGTTTCGCGGGTATCCCAAAATTTAGGTATGTTCCGGACGCTCGCCACCCTGCGTGACCCTTGTTTTTCGGCGCGCGACAGGCTTTTTTCTTGCCTTGGACTGTTGTCGCTTTCAACGAACATGGCTATGCAGCCCACGGTTGCAAGTTGTCGCTGAGACTTCAGGATAAGGCCGAAATGGAAGACAGAGCCGAAATCATCGAGATGACCGCGGACATCGTGTCCGCCTACGTGGGCAACAACGAGGTCGGCGCCGCTGACTTGCCGACGTTGATTCACGCGGTTCACGGCGCTCTGAAGGGCGTGTCCACGGCGGTCGAACCGGTCGAAGCCGCGCCGAAGGAGCCGGCGGTGCCGGTGAAGCGCTCGGTGACCCCCGAGTTCCTGATCTGCCTGGAGGACGGGCGCAAGTTCAAGTCGCTCAAGCGCCACCTGCGCACCAAGTACAACATGAGCCCCGAGGACTATCGCGCCAAGTGGGGCCTGCCCAAGGACTACCCGATGGTCGCCCCCAACTACGCCAAGGCCCGCTCGGACCTGGCCAAGCAGATGGGGCTCGGCCAAGGCGGCCGCCAGGCGGCCCGCAAGCGCTGACACTCCCTGCTCTACTTGCTCGAGGCGCCCGCCGACTCCATCGGCGGGCGTTTTTGATTCCGCCGCGCCCCGGCGTGACTCGGCTCGACTCGAATCTCCGAAGTCGCCTGCGACTGATTGACTCTGCTTAAGATTTTATGACTCGGCCCACCGATTTCCCCTTGCCGCCGATTCGCTTCTTAAGGAATAGTGAATCAACGTGATTCCAAGGGGTTGAAGCGGAATCCGGAGAGGGGCGATGCAGGTCGGAACACCGGTCAGCGCGGTGCGGGCGCACGAGGAGATGTTTGCCTACTGGGCCTCGCGGCGTCAGGGCGGGCAGCTTCCGGGACGCTCTGCGATCCATCCGCAACATTTCAAGCGGCACCTGCCGACCATCAGCCTGATCGACGTGCTGGCCGAGCCGCGCGACTATCGCCTGCGCCTGGCCGGCACCGGCCTCTACGGCGTCTATGGCCGCGAGATCACCGGCCGCACCCTGGAAGACGTCTATGCGGCGCCCGCCTCGGCCTATTGGCGCGCGGAGCTCGACAAGATCGTCGAGAGCCGGCGGGCGGGCGTGGGGGTGCACAATCTCGCCTGGCGCGGCGCGGCGCACCTGTCGATCCTGTGGCTACGCATGCCTCTGGCCACCAACGGCCAGGACGTCGACATGATCCTCGGTTACGACGTGGTGGTGGGCCAGTCGACCGAGTCCGCCTCGGGAATCCGCGCCGCCTAGCGGCGTCTAGGCCGCCGCCTTCGCCGCAGCCGCATCGCGGCGGATACGTTCGATCATCGAGAACAGGCCGTTGGAGCGCTGGGTCGACAGGGCTCCCTTCAGGCCCAGGCGGTCGAACGCCGCCCGGAAGTCGAAGGCCAGGATGTCATCCGGCGTGCGGCCGGAATAGAGGCTGATGACGATGGCGATCAGGCCGCGCACGATGTGAGCGTCGCTGTCGCCGTGGAAGATCAGGGTCCCGTCGGCGCCGTCCGAGGTCACCAGCCACACCTGGCTGGCGCAGCCGCGCACCTTGTTGGCCTCGGACCGCTCGGCTTCGGTCAGATCATCGAGTTCGCGCCCGAGGTCGATCACATAGCGGTAGCGCTCTTCCCAGTCGTCGCCGAAGGCGGCGAATTCCTCGACGAGCGCGTCGAGCTCTTCAGTGATGGTGCGAGACATGGCCTGCACTTAAGAGGACGCCGGCCCGATGGCAACAAACCCGGGAACTTATGCCGCCGGCACGGTGACGATGGCCGTGAAACCCTGGCCGCGCTCGGTGCGGATGTCGAGGTCGCCGCCCATGGCGCGGCTGTAGAGCAGGGCGATCGGCAGGCCGAGGCCCGCGCCCTCCGGACCGCGCCCGTGCGCCGGGCCCTTCTCGAACGGCCGCAGCAGGCGCGCCGCCTCGACGGCGTCCACGCCCTGGCCGTGGTCCTCGACCTCGATGATCACATGGAGGCCGGCTCGGCGGGCCCGAACCGTCACCACGTCGCCTTCCGGCGCATGAGCCATGGCGTTGTGCAGCAGATTGGCGAGCACGATCTTCAACGCCCGGGGGTCGGCGTTGACCCAGGGCATGGCCTCCAGCTCTTCGGCGGCGGTGCTGACGTTCAGGGTGCGGGCGTCCTGCCGCAGGCTCAGCAGCACCTCCTCGACCAGGCTCTCCAGCGGCTCGGGATGGATGTCGAGGTCGGCCGCCTGGCTCTCCAGCCGCACGATCTCCACGATCTGGTTGACCATCTTCAGCATCTTGGCCCCGGAGTCGCCGATGATGGCGGCGTATTCCAGGTATTCGCGGCCGAGCGGGCCGCAGGGCTGCTGGCGCAGCACCTCCGAGAAGCCGATGATCGAATTGAGCGGGGTGCGCAGCTCGTGGCTGATCATGCGCAGGAACGAGCGCTTGGCCTCTTCGTCGAGGCCTCGCGGCGATGGCAGGGGCGTCTGCTCGATGTCCGCGGCGGCCAAGCCCTGAGACATTGGAAGGGCCTGGGACATGGGAAGGGCCTGAGACATGCGAATCGCGTCCGTGAATTATGGCTAACGACCTTGCCTGGGTCCGCTTACCATTGTGTTAGTCCGGGACGTGGTAATCGAAGCCCTGTTGTCCCCAGTCCATCCCCGGACGTTTATGGTAAAAAGACTACACTCGCTGGAGCCCGGGGCCGCTCGGCGCTAAGCTCCGAGTCCCTGAACCTGACACTTGGACACCTTGGCTCGACCTTCGCCCTCCCGCTCCATCGCGCTCGACGCCGCCGCCGCCGGCGAGCGCCGCCTGGCGGCCGTCGGCGCGGCCGCGTGGCTGGGGGTGCTGGCCGTGGCGGGCCTGGGCATCGCGCTCGGCCTCGGGCCGCTCAGCGACGCGGTGATCTGGGCCTTCGTGGTGATGGGTGTCCCGTCCCTGGCGACTGCCCTGATCCTCGGCGGCTCTAGCGACGGCCCCAATCGCCGGGCGCTGCTGCTGGTGCTGTGGGCCGTGGCCGGCGCCGTGGCTTGCGGCCTCGGCGGCGGCCTGTCCGGACCGCTGACGGCCTGGTGCCTGGCGCCGGTGGCCGCGGCCACCGCGCTCGGACGCCGGCGGCTGATGGCCGAGGCGGCGGCCTTGGCCGTGCTCGGCGGGGCGCTGGCCGCCTTCGCCCAGGCCGCGGGCCTGGAGCCGCCCGCGCCGCCCGAGCCGCTGCATCTGGTGCTGAGCCTGTTCGCCCTGGGCTCGGTCGGCCTGGCCCTGGCCGCGGGTTTGGCGCGCTTCGGCCGCCGCCGCGGCGTGCCCGAGGACGCTCGCTCGGACCTCGAGGACCTGCTGCTCAACCAGCCGCACCTGATCCTGTCCCTGACCGGGGACGGCCAGGTGGTGCGCGCCTACGGCTCCCCGCCCCAGGGCCTCACCGAGGCGATGCTGCTGAAGGGCCTCGGTGGGCTCGTCGCCCCCGCCGACCTGCAGGCGCTCGCCGACGCCTTGGACAGCGCCTCGCGCGGCGGTCAGAGCGAACTGGTCTGCGCGTTCGCCGGCGATCCGGAGCGTTTCATCGGCCTCAGCCTGCGCTCGACCCGCGATGGCCGGCTATTCTGCGCCCTGCGCGACGCCTCGGCGCAGAAGGCCCAGGAGACCAGGCTGGTCGAAGCCAAGGCCGCGGCCGAGGCGCAGAACAGCGGCAAGTCGCGTTTCCTGGCCAACATGAGCCACGAGCTGCGCACCCCGCTCAACACCATCATGGGCTTCTCCGACATCATGAAGGCGCGGCTGTTCGGCCCGCTGCCGGCGAAGTACGGGGAATATGCCGACCTGATCTACGACGCCGGCCGCCACCTGCTGGACCTGATCAACGACGTGCTCGACGTTTCCAAGATCGAGGCCGAGCGCTTCCAGCTGCAGCTCGAACAGCTCGACGCCCGCGACCCGGTGTCGGCGGCCCTGCGGCTGATGCGGGTGCAGGCCGACGAGGCGGGCCTGTCGCTGCGCGCAGCCCTGCCGGCCGATCCGATCGACATCACCGCCGACCCGCGGGCGCTCAAGCAGATCACCTTGAACCTGTTGTCCAACGCCCTGAAATTCACCCCGCGCGGCGGTCAGGTCACCGTGACGCTGCAGACGCGGGACGACGTCATGGAGCTGACGGTGGCCGACACCGGCGTCGGCATCGCCCCCGACGACGTGCAGCGCCTCGGCCGCCCCTTCGAGCAGGCCGGCGACGTCAATCAGAGGGCCAAGGGCACGGGTCTCGGCCTCTCGCTGGTGCGGGGCCTGGCCGAACTGCACGGCGGCCAGATGGTCATCCAGAGCACGCTCGGCGAAGGCACCTCGGTGACGGTGCGCCTGCCGGGCGTCGTCCAGTCCCTCGTCAACGCTGGCGAGCGGCCCAGCGCCCAGGTGATCGCCTTCAACGGCGGGCGCTGAGGAACGCCACCCCGGCGTCGAAATCACCCACCTCCAGGAAAGCCGTGCGCACCACCTCGCCCTGCGCGGAGGGATAGAGGATCTCCACGCTGACCGCCTCGCGCGGGTCGAGGCCCTCGAGCGCCTGGCGCGCGGCGGCGGGGAAGCGGAAGGCCACGGCCTTGGTCGCGCCCTTCGGCCGCAGGGCGGGGTCGGCGGGCGCCCGGGCGTCGGCCAGGATCACCTTGGCCGCGGCGCGGATCGGGACGCGGGCGGAAAGGGGTGCGCCGCCGTCGGCGGGCAGGATCGGTTCGGCAAGGCGCGCGGGGTCGCGCAGCAAAAGGCGGGCGCCGTAGGGAACGGCCCCGTCGGCGGGGGCCACCGAAAGGGTCACGGCCTCCGAGCCTCCCTGGCCGGCCACGCCGAACACCACCTTGTCCTCGCCCGCCCAGGCGTCCTGCGCCAGACGCCAGGCGGCGCTCTGTTGCGGCATGATGCGGTCGGCCCGCCAGGCGCCCACGGCGCCGGGGAAGGCCATGCGTTCCAGGCCCGAATAGGCGCGGTAGCCGGCGCGCGCGCTCGCGGCGGCCTTCTGCAGCCGCGGCGCGGCGCACCCCATGCGCTCGACCTGGGCGCGGGCGTCGGCGGCCCCGCGGTCCAGGGCGTCGATGTCATAGCCGGCGCGCAGGGCGGCCGTGCGGGCCTGGTCGGCGCCGGCGGCGAGGGCGGCCGAGGTCGCGGAGTCGAACAGGCGGCAGCGGACGCCGGCGGCGGTCATGGCCACGCGCTCGCGATAGAGGTCGAAGGGGGTCTGGGTCAGAGCCGGATGGACGTCGAGCGTCAGGGCCGCGGCCCCCGCCAGCGTCGTCAGGGCCTTCAAGGCCTTGGTCCAGGGCGCCCGACGGGCGCGCATCCAACAGATCATCCGATCCCCGTTCTGAGGGCCTCCGGGGAACTGATGTCCGGAGGCGGACGGCCCGTTCGGGGCCGCCGCAAGTTTGACTAGCGGACGGGGACCCTACCGCGCTTAGGTTTCCCGACCGTTGAGAGCCTGTGGTAGGGAATCGGCATGCTGCTCCCCACCGACATCTGGGTCGGCGCCCTGATCCGCCGGGCCGAACTGGGCGGCGCCTTCGCCGTCGTCGTGCGCAAGGGCGACCTGCGCGCGGGCGCGGTGCTGGTCAAGACCTTCAACCGGCTGGACGGATCCACGGCCATCTACGCCGAGGCTTTCTCGGGCGACGGCGAACGGGTGTGGATGCAACCCACCGGCAGCCACGAGGAGCCCGACCTCGACCGCTACATCGAGCGGGCGGTGCGCGTGGACCCGGACCTGTGGGTGGTGGAGATCGAGGACAAGCAGGGCCGCCACTTCCTGACCGAGGCGGTCGAAGATCGTTAACCGCGTTCCATAACCGGAGCGCAACGGGTCCTGGGACAGGATGCATCCGTTGCCTCACGGCAGCGCTGGTTGCCGTAGAACGCGGATTGATCATGTATTTTCTGCTGAACGACGCCGTCCTGAACCTCCACGGCGAAGATCTGGCCCCCGCCGCCCTGGCGCGGCGCTTCGGCTCCGTCGGCTTCGACTATGTGCAGATGCTCGGCCAGGAACTGTTCGCCGAATTTCCACTGCTGCAGCATGAGCTGCCCGAGCGGGCGCTGAAGCTGGCGGCCCTGATCAACGCCAAGCAGCCCGCCATCAACGCGGCCCTGTTCGTCGCCCCGGCGCGCGGCTGCCGGCCAGACCAGGTGGGCGTGCGCTTCGCCTCCCTCGACCTGCCGACCCTCGGCAACCTGCAGAAAGCCCATGCCACGGGAACGCTCGACGCGGTGTTCGCCGATCGGGAGGTCTGGCGCCGGCTCGCGGCCTAGTTGCCGCTCAGGCGTCCATGATCGCCACCGCCTTGGCGATGGCCGTGGCCGCGTCCTCGCCCGGGGCCAGCCGCCATTCGTGGCAGACGTAGCCCTGGAAGTTCAGTCCGGCGATGGTCTCGGCGACCTGGTGGAAGTTCACCTCCTGCCGCTCGTCGATCAGCTTGCGCTGGGGCACGCCGGCCACGTGGATGTGGCCGATGTGCTTGATGTCGCGCTGCAGCCGGTAGGTGATGTCGCCGTCCATGATCTGCAGGTGGTAGATGTCGCACAGCAGCTTGATGGCCGGATGGTCCACCCGCTCCGCCACCTCGATCCCCCAGTCCCAGTGGCCGAACACCATGTCCTGGCGCGCCAAGTCGCCGTCGGTCCCGCGGCGGTCGTTGACGTTCTCGATGGTCAACACGACGTTGCGCTTCTCCAACTCCGGCGCCAGGCGCTTGCAGAACTCCACGCAGTTGTCGGCGGCGGTCTTGTAGTCCATGCCGCGCCTCTGGCCGGCGCTCAGGCCCATGATATGGACGTTGTTCTTCTGCATCAGGTCGGCCTGGTCGACCATGCCCTTGAAGGTGGCGTCCCAGATCTCCGGATGGATCAGGCCGCCGAGGTAGTCGGTCTTGCCGGGGCCGACCATCAGCGGGTCGAGGCCGTATTTGCGCAGGGTCGGCCAGTCCTTGTCGGGGATCACGTCGAACCCCTTCACCCCGACCCGCTGGGCGATCTGGCACTCCTGGTCGAAGGACAGCTTCGTGCCGGCCCCGAAGTTGACCTTCCACAGCCCCTGCTTGATGCGGCCCTTCAGCTTCGCCTTGGGCTGGGCGAACGCGGGCGCTGCAGCCAGGGCCACAGAGCCGGCGACGGCCCCCAGGAATTGTCTACGCTCCATAGGCTTCCTCCCGCACGGACTGGGCGCTCGTGTTTGCATGGGGGGCGCCGTCGCCGCCACGTTAAGCTGTCGGATTGATCTGGCAAGACTGGACGGGACGGCGTTCGTCAGGGCAGATGTATCGCCAAGGATATGTCAGGGAGGACGGGATCATGACGGGCATCCGGATCGGGTTCATGGCGGCGGCGCTGGCGATGGCCGGCGGAGCGGCTTTCGCGCAGGACATCACGGTCAACGATACCCGCGTCTTCCCCGAGAGCATCACCTCGACCAAGGGCGGCGACGTGATCTTCGGCAGCATGGGCAAGGGCGGCGTCTACCGCGCCAAGGCCGGGTCGAACACCGCCGACCTGTGGATCGACCCGAAGGTCTCCGGCATCACCTTCATGGCGGGAGTCTTCGCCGACGACGCCAGCAACACCCTCTACGCCTGCTCGGGCATGGGCGGCGCGCCGCCCGAACAGGCCGCGCAGAAGTCGGCGGTGCGCGCCTTCGACCTGAAGACCGGGGCCGCCAAGGGCAGCTACCCCATGCCCTATGGCGCCAAGTCGTTCTGCAACGACTTCGCCGTGGACAAGGCCGGCAACCTCTACGCCACCGACACCGTGGGCGGGGCGGTGCACCGGCTGAAGAAGGGCGGGACGGCGCTGGAGGAGTGGGCCAAGGACGCCAAGCTCGCGGGCGCCGACGGCATCGCGATGGGCGGCGACGGCAACCTCTATGTGAACAGCTTCCAGACCCACAAGATGTTCCGCATCGCCATCGCCAAGGACGGTTCGGCCGGCGCCATCACCGAGCTGACGCCGTCGCTGACCCTGAACCAGCCCGACGGCCTGCGCGCGCTCGGCGGCCTGCGCTTCCTGCAGGCGGAAGGCGGCAATGGCCGCATAGACCTGGTGACCGTGTCCGGCGACAAGGCCCAGATCACGCCGATCAAGGAGCACGAGCCGGGCCTCACCGCCATGACCGTGGCCCGCGGCAAGGTGTGGGTGATGAACGCCAAGCTCAGCCTGATGCGCGACAAGACCCAGGACCCGGGGGTGTTCGAGGCCGAACCGGTGGACCTGCCGAAGTAGCGGCCGCCGCTCAGATCAGCGCCTCGATCTGGTCGAGCGTCTTGGTGAACTTGTCGACCAGGGCGCGGTAGGGGGCTGGGGTGGTCATGTCCAGGCCGGCCTTCTTCAGCACGTCCACCGGATAATCCGAGCCGCCGGCCTTGAGCACGCCGAGATAGGTGTCGCGCTGCTTGGCGCCCTTGGGCACTTCTTCGGCGAAGTAGGCGGAGGCGGCGATCGAGGTGGCGTACTGGTAGACATAGAAGTCGTAGTAGAAGTGCGGGATGTAGGCCCACTCGGCAGCCACGACCGGCTCGATGATCACCTTCGGCCCGTGGTATTTCTTGAGCAGTTCCAGATACATGGCGTTCAGGCTCTCGCCGCTGAGGGCGCCGCCCTTCTCCACCGTCTCGTGGATCTGCAGTTCGAACTCGGCGAACATGGCCTGGCGGAAGAAGGTGCCACGGAACTGCTCGAGCAGTTGGCCGAGGTAGAACACCTTCTCGTCCCGCGTCTTGGCCCCGGCCAGCATGTGCGCGATCAGCAGCTGCTCGTTCATGGTCGAGGCGAACTCGGCGGTGAAGATCGTGTAGCCCGCCGTCTCGTAGGACTGGGCCTTGTTGGCCAGCACCGTGTGCATGGCGTGCCCCCACTCGTGGGCGAAGGTGGTCAGGCTCTCGTAGTTGTCGGTCAGGTTCAGCAGCAGGTACGGGTGCACGTCATAGGCGTCACCGTTCATGTAGGCGCCCGAGACCTTGTTCTTGCGCGGCCGGTAGTCGGCCCAGGGCGAGGCGGTGGCCTTGGCCAGGGTGTCGACATAGTCCTTGCCGAGCGGCGCCACCGCCTCCAGCGTCAGACGGCGAATGTCGGCCAGGCTGTACTTGATGTCCGAGCGCACCAGCGGCGGATAGATGTCGTAGTAGTGCATGTCCGGCAGGCCGAGCAGCTTGCGGCGCACCTCGAAATAGCGGTGCAGCTGGGGCAAGCCCCTGTTGGTCTCGTCCACCAGGGTGCGGTAGACGCCCACGGGCACGTTGCCGGCGTCCGACAGGGCGCCCTCCAGGGCGCTGGCGTGCTTGTGCGCCTTGGCCACGAAGATGTCGCCCTGCACCTGGGTCGACAGGGCGGTGGCCAGCGAACTCTTGAACGCGCCATAGGCCCCGAAGAAGCTCTCGAACACCAGCTTGCGGTCCTCGCGGTTGGGCGCCTCGCGGGCCGAGGTGTAGGCGGCGTCGTCCAGGCGCACCTTGCCGGTGGTCAGCATCACCTCGGGCCAGGGCAGGTCGGAATTGACCAGCTGGGTGCGGATCTGCTGGGCGCCGGCCAGCGGCGTGGCGGCGGCGGCGATCACGCCCTCGCTTTCGGCCGACAAGGTGAAGGGCGCCTTGCGCAGGATGTCCTTCAGTTCGAAGGCGAACGGGGCCAGGCCCTTGTCGGCCTTCTGGAAGACGGCGACCTTGTCGGCCCCGATAGCCAGCACCTCGGGCTGTATATAGGCCGTGGCCTCGTTGAGCTGGCCGGATAGGGCGATGCCCAGCTGGCGCCGCTCCTGGGCCGCGGCGCCGGAGGTGTCGCTGTCGGCGATCAGGCTGGCGTAGACGTTGAGCCGCGCGACCTGCTTCTCGGCGTCGGACTTGGCCTGCAACGCCATTTTCAGGGTCGCCGCGTCGGTCCCGAGCTTGCCCTTGTAGCCCGCCAGCGCCGGCAGCGCCTTCTGCACCGCCTCGCGTCCGGCGGTCCAGGCGGTGGCCGTCGGATAGAGGTCGGTCAGCACCCAGGTTTCGGGCGGCGTACCCGCGGTCGGGGACTGCGCCCCGGCGGCCGGCGCGGCGGCGCTGACGGCCAGGGCTCCGGCGACGGTCATGAGGTCGCGGCGATTGAGGTCCATGGGGCGTCTCCGGCAAGCTGAACGGAGGCGACGCTAGACCGCCCAGCGGTCCGCGCCAATCGTCCCCATTTGCCACCGCTCGCCCGGCGCGCTATCGCCCGCCCCATGAGCACCCTGTCGCCCGCCGCCGAGGCCGCCCGCCGGCGCACCTTCGCCATCATCTCCCACCCGGACGCGGGCAAGACCACCCTGACCGAGCACCTGCTCCTGGCCGGCGGGGCGATCCGCGCGGCCGGCGCCGTGCGCGCCCGGGGCGAGAACCGGCGCACCCGGTCGGACTGGATGAAGATCGAGCGCGAGCGCGGCATCTCGGTCTCGGCCAGCGTGATGTCGTTCGAGCACGAGGGGCTGATGTTCAACCTGCTCGACACGCCCGGCCACGAGGACTTCTCGGAAGACACCTACCGCACCCTGACCGCCGCCGACGCGGCGGTGATGGTGCTGGACGCCGCCAAGGGCATCGAGCCGCAGACGCTGAAGCTGTTCGAGGTCTGCCGCCTGCGCGACATCCCCATCGTCACCTTCATCAACAAGATGGACCGCGAGGCGCAGGACCCGATCGAGCTGCTCGACGAGATCGCCTCCAAGCTGGCGCTGGACCCTGCGCCGCTCTACTGGCCCGCCGGCTCGGGCAATCGCTTCAAGGGCATGGTCGACGTGCGCGAGCAGCGCTTCCTGCCCTACGCCCGCAAGGGATCGGACGAGCCCGAGGGCCATCCGGCGGCGGTGGGGGTGAGGTCCAACGCCATCGTCCAGTACCTCGACCCCGAGGAGCTGGCCGAGGCCCAGGAGGGCGCGGAACTGATCCTGGAGGCGTCCAAGCCGTTCGATGTGACCTCGTTCCTCGAAGGGCACATGACGCCGGTGCTGTTCGGCTCGGCCCTGCGCCATTTCGGGGTCGATCAACTGCTGGAGACCCTGGGCGCCTACGCCCCGCCGCCGCGCCCGGTCGCGGCCGAGAAGGGCGGCCAGGAGACCCATGTGGCGCCGGGCGAGAGCGAGGTCTCGGGCTTCGTGTTCAAGGTCCAGGCCAACATGGACCCCAACCACCGCGACCGCATCGCCATGCTGCGCCTGACCTCGGGCAAGTTCCAACGGGGCATGAAGCTGAAGGTGCAGAACACCGCACGCCAGCTGTCGGTCAATTCGCCGATCATGTTCATGGCCGCCGAACGTGAGTTGGCCGAGGAGGCCTTCGCGGGCGACGTCATCGGCATCCCCAACCACGGCGTGCTGCGGGTGGGCGACAGCCTGTCGGAAACCGGCGCCCTGCGCTTTGCCGGCTTGCCCAACTTCGCGCCGGAAATCCTGCGCCGCGTGCGGGTCAAGGACCCGCTCAAGGCCAAGCACCTGAAGAAGGCGCTGGAGGGTCTGGCCGAGGAGGGCGTCACCCAGCTGTTCCGCCCGACGTTCGGCGCGGACTTCATCGTCGGCGCGGTGGGCCAGCTGCAGTTCGAGGTGATGGCCGACCGGCTGCAGAACGAATATCAGCTCGACTGCGTGTTCGAGCAGAGTCCCTACGGCGAGGCCCGCTGGCTGACCGGCGCCAAGGCCGACATCGAGGACTTCGTCTCCAAGCACCGCACGGCCATCGCCGAGGACATCGACGCCCAGCCCGTCTACCTCGCCAAGAGCGCCTGGGACATCAACTACGCCGCCGAGCGCTATCCGAAGGTGGCCTTCCACCGGGCGAAGGAGCGGGGTTAGGGGGCTCTTATCCGACCGAAAAGCCCACTCCAGCGAAGTCTACGATCTTCTCCTTCCCCCTTGATGGGGGAAGGCCGGGATGGGGGTGCTTCGATGC
>DASYBX010000194.1:0-6920 GCA_036500495.1 Caulobacteraceae bacterium | reverse complement strand
CGGCCGAGAGCCGCTGTTTCGCCGGCCCGGACGAAAACGGCGCCTTCGACTGGATCGTGATCCCGAAGGCCTGGAATGGTTCGCTGGTGGTGCACGCCCACGGCGGGCCGAGCCTGAACACGCCCAAGCTCGACACCTCGGTCTCGGACCTCAACCGGTTCGTGGTCACGGTGGAGGAGGGCTTCGCCTGGGCCGGGTCGAGCTACCGTCACCCGGGTTTCGGCGTGCGTGACGCGGCCGCCGACACCGACAACCTGCGGAAGATCTTCTGGGCGCAGTTCGGCCGGCCCAGGCACACCCTGCTGCACGGCCAGTCGTGGGGCGCCAACGTCGCCGAGAAGACCGCCGAGCTCCATGGAGCCGCCGCCTCCGGCAAGCCGGTCTACGACGGGGTGATCCTGACCAGCGGAGTGCTGGGCGGGGGCACCCGCTCCTACGATTTTCGCGCCGACCTGCGGGCCGTCTACCAGTACTACTGCCAGAACCTGCCGGCGGCCGGCGAGCCCGCCTATCCGCTGTGGCACGGCCTCGCCCCCGACAACACCCTGACGCGCAAGGACGTCGTGGCGCGGATCGACGTCTGCACCGGCGCGGGCCTGGCGGCGGCCAATCGCTCGCCCGACCAGCAGCATCGGCTGGACCAGATCCTGCGCGTGATCCGCATCCCCGAGCGCACCTTCGTCGACCACATGGACTGGGCGACCCTGACCTTCCACGATCTGGTGGACCGCCAGTTGATGGGCAGGAATCCGTTCAGCAACACGGGCGTGGCCTACAAGGGCTCCGACGACGACCAGGCCCTGAACAAGGGCGTCGAACGCTTCGCGGCCGATCCCGCGGCCGTCCAGGCCCTGGCCGACGACGCCGACCTGTCCGGCAAGCTCAGGGTCCCGACCCTGACCCTGCACGCCGAGGACGATCCCACCGCCTTCGTCGAGCTGGAGAATGCCTTCCACGAGACCGTCGCGCGCGCCGGCGCCGAGCGCCTGCTGGTGCAGAGCTTCACCGACGAGCACGAGCACTCCAAGGAGGCGACGCCGGAATACGCGGCCCTGTTCCGCGGGATGATCAACTGGATCGAGCGGGGCGAGAAGCCGACGGCGGCCTCGCTCGCCGCCGAGTGCGAGCGGGCCCGGTCGGCCTATGGCGAGGCCTGCCATTTCGACCCCGGCTTCAAGCCCGCGCCCCTGTCGACCCGGGTCTATGCCAGGGACAGGGGGCCGGCCGGACCGCCCGCCCCCGCCCACGACTGAGGGCCCGCTTTCTGGCGCATCGGCTTCAGGCTATGCAGGGCGCGTGACCCAGAACCTCGCGCTGCTTCGCCGCCTCGACCTGACCACCCTGCAATTGTTCATCGCGGTGGTGGAGGAATCGACCCTGACCGCCGCGGCGGCGCGCGAGGCGATCGCGCCCTCGGCCGCCAGCCGCCGGCTCGCCGACCTGGAGCGGGACCTGGGCGTCGACCTGTTCGTGCGCCACTCCAAGGGCATGACCCTGACGCCAGCGGGCGACACCCTGCTGCTGCACGCCCGGCGCATGCTGCTGGCCGCCAATGCGCTCGGCGTGGAACTCGGCGAATATGGCCAGGGGGTGCGGGGCCACGTGCGGGTGCTCGCCAACCTGTCGTCGATCGTCGCCTACCTGCCGGAGGACCTGCAGAGCTTCTTCAAGGCCCACGCCGATCTGCGCGTCGACCTCGAGGAGCGGCCCACCGACGGGGTGATCAAGGGCGTGGCGGGCGGCCTGGCCGAGATCGGCATCTGCTCGGGCGACGCCGACCTGATGGGGCTGCAGGCGCACGCCTACCGCCGCGACCGGCTGGGAGTGCTGATGCGGCCCGACCATCCCCTGGCGGGGAAGGGCCCGCTGGCCTTCGCCCAGACGCTGGACCACGACCAGGTCGGCCTGCACGTGGAGAGCTCGATCTTCACCCGTTCGCAGATCGCCGCGCGCGAGGCTGGTCGCCCCTTGCGCCGGCGCATCCATGTGCCCGGCTTCGACGCCATCTGCCGCACTGTCCACGCCGACCTCGGCATCGCCCTGATCCCCGAGCCGGTGTTTCAGATCCTAGGCCGGCCGATGGGCCTGCACCTGGAGCCCCTGGTCGACGCCTGGGCCGAGCGTGAGCTGGTGGTGGTGGTGCGCGACGCCGCCCAGCTGTCGTCGGCCGCGGCCCTGATGCGGCGGCACCTGATCGGCGAGGGTTGATCGCCGCCACCTTGACGCCTCTCGGCGTTCTCGAAACGCGAACGCCGCTTGTCGAGATAGGGTTGGGCTCGGCCCGCCTCACTCCCTAGCTTCCGGCCGAAGTCCAGGGAGAAAAATGCGTTGAGCGGCCCGCTGTCCGGCATTCGCGTTCTCGAGATCGGCACCCTGATCGCCGCCCCCTTCGCCGGGCGCATCCTGGCCGAGTTCGGGGCGGAGGTGATCAAGGTCGAGGCCCCTGCGGGCGGCGATCCCCTGCGCACCTGGCGCAAGCTGCACAAGGGCACCTCGCTGTGGTGGT
The DNA here is from genome assembly GCA_036500495.1 of Caulobacteraceae bacterium. Classification (GTDB taxonomy): domain Bacteria; phylum Pseudomonadota; class Alphaproteobacteria; order Caulobacterales; family Caulobacteraceae; genus BOG-938. The sequence goes on along the minus strand of DASYBX010000194.1, from coordinate 4,414 downwards.
ACCTGCAGTCGCGCAACAAGAAGTCGATCGCGGTCAACCTGAAGTCCGAGGCCGGCGTCGAGATCGTCAAGCGCCTGGTGGAAAGCGCCGACGTGCTGATCGAGAACCTGCGGCCCGGCGCGCTGGAGAAGCTGGGTCTCGGCTGGGACGTGCTGTCGGCGATCAATCCCGACCTGACCATGGTGCGCATCTCCGGCTACGGCCAGACCGGGCCCTATCGCGACCGCCCCGGCTTCGGCGCCATCGGCGAGGCCATGGGCGGCATCCGCTACACCACCGGCCATCCGGACTCCGCGCCGAGCCGTGTCGGCGTCAGCCTCGGCGACAGCCTGGCCTCGCTGCACGGGGTGATCGGCGCGCTGATGAGCCTGCTCCGGGTCAAGACCGGGCAGGGGCGCGGACAGGTGGTGGACGTGTCGCTCGTGGAGAGCGTGTTCAACCTCATGGAAAGCCTGGTGCCCGAGTACGACCTGCTGGGCGAGGTGCGCGAACGGTCGGGCGGGGCGTTGCCGGGGATCAGCCCGTCGAACACCTATCCGACCGGCGACGGCGGTTTCGTGGTGATCGCCGGCAACAGCGACCCGATCTTCCGCCGGCTGATGCAGGCGGTGGGCCGCCCGGACATGGCCGCCGATCCCGCCCTGCAGACCAATGACGGTCGCGTGCCGCGCAACGACGAGCTGGACGAGGCCATCCTCGCCTGGACCCGCGCCCATCCGACCGACGCGATCCTGGCGGCGCTGGAGGCTGCCGAGGTGCCCGCAGGCCGGATCTATTCGGCGGCCGACATCGTCGCTGATCCCCACTACCAGGCCCGCGGCATGATCCAGACGGCCGAGCTGCCGGACGGGCAGGCCGTGCGCATGCCGGGCATCGTGCCGAAGCTGGAGGCCACGCCCGGCGAGATGCGCTGGCTTGGTCCGACCATCGGCGAGCACACCGAGGCGGTGTTGGATGAGCTCGGCTTCTCCGCCGACGACATCGCCGGCCTGCGTACGGAGGGAGCCATCCTGTGATCCCCGCCGATCCCATCGTGGTGCAGGAAGTGGCCCCCCGCGACGGCCTGCAGATCGAGCCGAGCTGGGTGGCCACCGACGACAAGGTGCGCCTGATCGACGCCTTCTCCAACCTGGGCTTCAGCCGCATCGAGGTCAGCTCGTTCGTCTCGCCCAAGGCGGTGCCCGCCCTGCGCGACGCGGCGGAGGTGTTCGGCCGGATCAAGCGGCGGCCGGGGATCATCTACGTGGCCCTGGTGCCGAACCTGCGCGGGGCTTCCGCCGCCCTGCACGCCGGCGCGGACGAGCTGAACATGGTCATATCGGCCAGCGACAGCCACAACCTGGCCAACATGCGTATGACCGGCGAGGCCTCGTTCCAGGCCTTCGGCGACATCGCCCGCATGGCCGCCGGCCAGGTGCGCCTGAACGGCACGGTGGCCACGGCTTTCGGCTGCCCGTTCGACGGCGCCGTTCCGGCCGCGCGCACCCTGGAGCTGGTGCGCCGCTACCTCGATCTCGGCGTCGGGGGGATCACCCTGGCCGACACCACTGGCATGGCCAATCCGCTGCAGGTGCGCGCCCTGGTGGAGGCGGTGCTGCGGCTGACCGGCTCCGAGACCCTGACCCTGCACTTCCACAATACCCGGGGCCTCGGCCTGGCCAACGTCCTGGCGGCCTACGACGCGGGCGCGCGCCGGTTCGACTCCGCGCTCGGCGGCCTCGGCGGTTGCCCGTTCGCGCCGGGCGCTTCGGGCAACATCTGCACCGAGGACCTGGTCAACATGGCCCATGAGATGGGCATGGCCACGGGCCTGGACCTTCAGACCCTGATCGAGCTGTCGCGCACCCTGCCGCCGCTGCTCGGCCACGACGTGCCGGGCCAGGTGATGAAGGCGGGCCGCAACTGCGACCTGCACCCCCGGCCCGTGCTGGGCTGACCCGCGTCATGGCCGAGGCGACATCCCTGGGCGCCGCCGGAATCTCGGTCTCGCCGGAAGCGGCCGGGCTGATCCGCAAGGTGGCCTGGCGGCTGATGCCGCTGATCATGGTCTGCTACTTCTTCGCCTTCTTCGACCGCATCAACATCGGCTTCGCCAAGGCCCAGCTGCAGGCCGACCTGCACATCTCCAACACCGCCTATGGCCTGGGGGCGAGCCTGTTCGTGGTCGGCTACGTGGCCATGGGCGTGCCCTCGAACATGATGCTCTACCGGGTCGGCGCGCGGCGCTGGATCGCGGCGATCATGGTCGGCTGGGGCCTGGCGACCGCGGCCATGGTGCTGGTCCAGGGGACGGCGAGCTTCTACGCCCTGCGCCTGCTGATCGGGGCCATGGAGGCGGGCTTTGCGCCCGGCGTGCTCTACTACCTGACCCTGTGGTTCCCGCCCGCCCACCGCGGACGCACCACGGCCCTGCTGTTCCTGGCCTCGGCCCTGTCGGGCGCCATCGGCGGGCCGCTGGCGGGACTGGTGCTCACGGTCATGGACCACGCGGGCGGGCTGGCGGGCTGGCGGTGGCTGTTCCTGTGCGGCGGGGTTCCCAGCATGCTCCTGGGCCTGGTGGTCCTGCACCGCCTGGACGACCGGGTGGTGGACGCGTCCTGGCTGACGGCGGAGGAGCGCGCGCGCCTGTCGACGGGCATCGCCGAACCGCCGAGCGCCCGCAAGGGACACTCGCTGCTGGCCGCCGTGCGCACGCCCGGCTTTCTGCTGCTGGGCCTGGCCTATTTCGTGATCCAGGTCGGCTCCTACGGCCTGAACTTCTGGGGACCAGACCTGATCCGCACCGCGAGCGGCGGGTCGAGCCTGCGGGTCGGCCTGCTCACCGCGGCGCCCTATGTCTGCGGGGCCGCCGTCATGACCTGGCTGGGCCGCCGGGCCGACGCCAGCGGGCGGCGAGACCTCTATGTGATCGGCTGCCTGATCGCCGGCGCGGTCGGCTTCTGGGCCGCGGGCGCCTTCGCCCATGACACGGTCGCCGTGGTGCTGGCCCTGGCCCTGATCGGGGCCGGGGTGCTGGCCGCCATCCCCGCCTTCTGGGCCCTGCCGCCGCGGCTGATGACCGGCGCCGGCGCGGCCGGCGGCATCGCCCTGATCAACACCGTGGGCCAGCTCGGCGGCATCGTCAGCCCGATCCTGGTGGGCGCCGTCAAGGACGCGACCGGCTCGACCACCCCGGCCCTCTACCTGATCGCCGCCCTGTGCGTGGCCTGCGCCGTGATGCTCCACCTCGCCGCGCCCGCCTCGCTGAGGGCCACGGACACGGCGGCCTGACATGAAGCGCGACTACGACGACCTGGCGGTGCGCCTGCACTGCGCCAGCGCCGCCCTGGTGCTCTTGCTGTTCGCCATGGGCCGGCTGACGGGGCTGATACCGCGCGGACCGGCGCGGGTGGACGTGTGGAGCGCCCATCTGCTGATCGGTTTGGCTCTGGCGGGCGTATTCGCGATGCGGATTGCCTGGCGTCTAAAGACGCCGCCGCTGTCCGACGATCCGGGCCCCCTGGGCGGGGCTGCTCGCTGGATGCATGCGGCCCTCTATGGCGCTCTGGGTCTGGTGCTCGTGCTGGGCGTGATCAACGCCTTCGCCCACGCCTTCCCGCTGTTCAATCGGGTGAAGCTGCCGCAGCTGGGCGGCGCCGGGTTCCGCGAGACGGCCAACCTCTGGCATGGAACGGCCGCCAACCTGCTGGTCGCGCTGGTGAGCGCCCACGCGGCGGCGGCGGTGCTGCACCACCTCTGGCTCGAGGACCGCGTCCTGGCGCGGATGATCCCGGCGCTGCGGGAGGAAGCCGGGCTCAAGCGTTCGCAAAACGAGAACGAGGCTTAGCGAGATAGGGTTGGGCCGCGGCGGCGGGCTTTTCTAGGGTCACGGTCAAAGAGCGGTCGCCGGAAGGCGTCCGCCGACGGATCAAAAGCCGGCCACGGAGCCGGGGGGAAACGGAAGATGTCTTCGATCAAAGCCGCCTGGCTTCTGGGCGCCAGCGCCGCGGCGCTGGCCGTCGCCGCCCCCGCCATGGCTCAGGACGCCGCGCCCGCACCGGCCCCCGCGGCGCCCGCCGCGTCGGAAAAGCCCGGGGCCGTGCTGCAGGAGATCGTGGTCACCGCCGACCGCAAGAACTCCTTCTCCGCCGACCTGGTGCAGGCCGGCAGTTTCCGCGGCGCCCGCCAGCTCGACACACCCCTGACCATCAGCGTGATGCCGCGCGAACTGCTGCTGACCCAGCAGGCGGCCGGCCTGCTCGACGCCCTGAAGAACACCGCCGGGGTGACCAGCGCCCAGACCGCGCCGACCGTCTACAACAACCTGTCGATCCGCGGCATCGCGGTGGACAACCGCGGCAATTATCGCCTCAACGGCAGCCTGCCGATCGTCAACCTGATCGACCTGCCGCTGGAGGACAAGGACCGGGTCGAG
>DASYBX010000193.1:0-11290 GCA_036500495.1 Caulobacteraceae bacterium | reverse complement strand
GTGCCGCCCTGGGCCAGCTGCATCAGCATCGGCAGGGTCATCTCGATGCGCAGCAGGCCGTTCTCCACCTGCTGGGTGTAGCCCGAGAACTCCTGGCCCAGAGTCAGGGGCGTGGCGTCCTGGGTGTGGGTGCGGCCGATCTTGATGATGTGGGCCCAGGCGTGGGCCTTGTCGTTCAGCGCGTTGCGCAGCTTCTGCAGGGCCGGGATCAGGCGGTGCGTCACCTCCTCGGCCGCGGCGACATGCATGGCCGTGGGGTAGGTGTCGTTGGACGACTGGCTCATGTTGACGTGGTCGTTGGGGTGGACCGGCTTCTTGGAGCCCATCACCCCGCCCATGATCTCGATCGCCCGGTTGGAGATCACCTCGTTGGCGTTCATGTTCGACTGGGTGCCCGACCCGGTCTGCCACACCGCCAGGGGGAATTGGTCGTCGAGCTTGCCCTCGATCACCTCGTTGGCGGCCTCGATGATGGCGGCGCCGATCTTGGGGTCGAGGTGGCCGAGCGCCATGTTGGTCTCGGCGGCGGCGCGCTTGATCACGCCCAGGGCGCGCACAATCGGCAGGGGCTGCTTCTCGATGCCGATCTTGAAGTTGCCGAGCGACCGCTGCGCCTGGGCGCCCCAGTACTTGTCGGCGGGGACCTCGATCGGGCCGAAGGTATCGGTTTCGGTGCGCGTGCCGGCCATGGGACTCTCCAGTTTTCGCCGGGGCGGTCTAGCCTTCGCGGCCAAGGTGCGCAACGCTTGCGGCGCAACAGGACCAGCGCTCAAGCAGCCGCCAGGCGATAGCGCAACAAGATGAACGCGCTCAAGTAGCCGCCAGGCGATAGCGCAACAGGGATGAACGCGCTCAAGCAGCCGCCAGGCGATAGCGCAAACAAGGAGACTCTCCATGATGGTGACCACGACCAACGAGCTTGCGGGCTACAGGATCGTCGAGAACCTGGGCGTGGTGCGCGGCGTGATCGTCCGCTCGCGCAGCGTGATCGGCAACATCGGGGCCGGCATCCAGTCACTGTTCGGCGGCGACATCACCATCTACACCCAGCTGGCCGAGGACGCCCGCCAGCACGCCTATGACCGCATGGTCGAGCACGCCCGCCAGGCCGGGGGCAACGCCGTGATCGCCATGCGTTACGACGCCAACGAGATCATGGAGGGCATCACCGAGGTGCTGGCCTATGGCACGGCGGTGTGGGTGGAGCCGAACGCCAAGTGATCGACGACGAGGCCTGGACCGGCCGGGGCAAGGTGCGGGCGCGTGAGGATGGCGCGGGCCTGGTGATCGTGGTCGACGGCCTGACCAGCCAGGCCAAGTACTACAAGCCCCTGATCCACGAGTTCTTCCGCAAGGAATGGCGCGCCTCGCGCCCCGCCTGGGGCGAGTACGCCGTCGAGATCGGCATGGAGTACACCGGCGATCCGCCGTGGCTCGATCTCGACAACCTGGCCAAGGCGATCCTCGACGCGATCAAGGGCTACGCCTTCCACGATGACGCCCAGGTGGCGCGCCTGCTGGTCGAGCGCCAGGCCGGCGAGCGCGAGCGCATCACCGTGACGGTACGGGCGCTCGCTGGGCCCACGCGGCTAGGCGGCGCCTAGCCAAAAGGCCTAGCCTCTATACAGCATCCGACACAACCAGGGGGTGAGAACTCTTTAACCGATTCGGACGCCTATGATTTCAGGCGCGGAGTTCGGGGATTAGTCGATGAAGTTTTTCAATAATGCTACAGACAAGGTGATCAAGGATCAGTTGTCTGAGCTGGAACGAAAATTTCAAGCTATTTCGCGTTCCCAGGCGGTCATCGAGTTTCGCCTTGACGGAACGATCGTCGACGCCAACGAAAACTTCTGCAACGCAATGGGTTACATGCGGACCGAGATCGTCGGCCGCAAGCATTCGCTGTTCGTGGACGCACAATACGGGGCCAGCGAGGAGTACGCCGCGTTCTGGCGGGCCCTGAACCGCGGCGAGTTCGCCGCCAGCAAGTTCCGCCGCCTGGCCAAGGGCGGGCGCGAAGTGTGGATCCAGGCTTCCTACAACCCGATCCTCGACCCGACCGGCCGGCCGATCGGGGTGATCAAGATCGCCACCGACATCACCACCGCCGAACAGGAGCGCCTGGCCGCCGAGGCGCGCCGCAAGACGCTCGAGGACGATCAGGCGCGCGTGGTGCGCGCGGTCGCCACGGCCCTCGACCGCCTGTCCAAGGGCGACCTCACCACCCAGATCGACGCCCGCTTCGAGGGCGGCTACGCCGAGATCCGCGACAACTTCAACGGCGCGGTCGCCAGCCTCAGGAGCACGCTCTCGGTGATCGCCGATTCCATGGCCGGCATGCTCGGCGGCTCGCAGGAGATCATGGTCGCCGTCAACAACATGTCCCGCCGCACCGAACAGCAGGCCGCCACCCTGGAGGAGACGGCCGCGGCGCTCGACCAGATCACCGCCACCGTGCGCAGCACCGCCGCGGGCGCGGCGGAAGCCTCCCAGGCCGCCACGGGGGCCAAGGCCGAGGCGGAGCGCTCCGGCGCCATCGTGCGCGAGGCGGTGCAGGCGATGCACGGCATCGAAGAAGGCTCGCGCAAGGTCACCGAGATCCTGGCGGTGATCGACGAGATCGCCTTCCAGACCAACCTGCTGGCCCTGAACGCCGGCGTCGAGGCGGCGCGGGCGGGCGACGCGGGCCGCGGTTTCGCGGTGGTGGCCCAGGAAGTGCGGGCCCTGGCCCAACGGTCGGCCGAGGCCGCCCGCGAGATCAAGGGCCTGATCTCCTCGTCGCGCAGCCAGGTCGACCTGGGCGTGCGCTCGGTCGGCGCCACCGGCGAGGCCCTAAGCCAACTGGTGGGCCTGGCGGTGCAGATCGACCACGTGATCTCCGACGTGGCCCGCTCGGCCCGGGAGCAGTCTACCGGCCTCGGTCAGGTCAACACGGCGATCAACGACATGGACAAGGTGACACAGCAGAACGCGGCCATGGTGGAGCAGACCACCGCCGCCGCGGCCCAGCTGCAGTCCCGCGCCGGCGAACTGGACGCCGCCATCGGCGGCTTCAACCTGGGGCGCGTCGCCGAGCGCCAGCCCGCCCGCGAGCCCATCCGAGAGTCCGGCACCACGGTCCATCAGGCCCAGCGCCGCGCCGCCGCCTTCGCCGCCCGCGGCTGAGCTGATCGTGGGGTTCAGGGAACCGGAAACAGGGTGAGCGTTTCCTAAGGGGGACGAAACCGGCTATCAGGCCGCCCGCCCCCATGCCCATCGCCCTGCCTTCACCCGCGACCTCCGCCCGACGCGCCGACCTGGACTGGCTGCGCGTGATCCTGTTCGGCGGGCTGATCGTCTACCACGAGGGGCTGCTCTACGAGCCTGGGCGGCAGACGGTGAGCGTGCTGCTGCTGGCCACCCATCCGTGGCGAATGAGCCTGCTGTTCCTGATTTCGGGCGCGGCCACGCGGTTCATGGCGGACCGCCATTCGGCGGCCGGCCTGACCGTGGAGCGGTCGCTGCGGCTGTTGCCGCCGTTGGCCTTCGCCGTCCTGCTGCTGGTGCCGGTGCAGCTCTATTTCGCGATGACGGACTTCGGCGGCTACGCCGGCAGCTACCTCGATTTCCTCAAAAGCTATTTTGCGGCCCCGCACAAGCTGGTGGTCCCGCACCAGCTGACGATCTATGGCCACCTGTGGTTCGTCTTCTACCTGTGGGCCTACACCCTGGTCCTGGCGGCGCTCCTGGCGCTGCGCCCGGGATGGGCGCGGGCGGCCGAGCGGGCGCTCGGACGCCTCGGCGGCATGACGCTGCTGATCGCGCCCTATGTGGCCCTCTGCCTGCTCAGGACCATCGCCTATCCCAAGTTCGGCATGACCCTGTCGTTCGTCGACGACTGGTACAACCACACCATCTCCTCGGCCATGTTCCTGCTGGGCTTCCTCGCCGCCCACTGCGAGCCCTTCTGGCAGCAGATGCGGCGGCTGCGTTGGGCGGCCCTGGTCATGGCCCTCGCGGGGTTCGGCCTCTACAGCGCCATCGGCCTGCACCTCGGCGCGCCGTCTGAGGTGGTCGAGACGGGGAGGCCCACGCTGGGCCTGTTCTACGAGATGGAGCGGTGGGGCGCGATCGTGACCGTGCTCGGCTTCGGCTACCGCTACCTGGCCCTGGGGTCCGCCCCGCCCGCCCCGCGCTACCTGACCGCGGCGATCTTCACCTGGTACATCGTGCACGAGCCGGCCCTGATGGCCGCCTGGCACTGGCTGAAGCCGCTCAAGCTCGATCCCGCGCTGGAGGCCGCTCTGGTGGCCGCCGCCACCCTCCTCGCCTGCACCCTGGCCTACGAGGCGGCGCGCCGCGTGGCCTTCATCGGCGTTGCCCTGGGGCAGAGGCGTTTCGGCCCATGGTCCTTCGCCAGGCCCAAGGCCCAGCCGCAGCCTCACGCTCAGCCTCAGGCTGAGCCCGAGCTGGCGCCGGCGGAGTAAGGCGGAGGAGCTACCTCCGCTTCGGCTTCCTGAAGCGCAGCATGAACTGGTCGGTCTTGCCGCGGATCGAGGGGTCGAAGACGTTGGCGGTCTTGGGGTCGGTGGGGTTGCGCAGGGCGTCGCTCTCGGCCTCCAGCACGAAGCCGGCCTTGGTCAGCTGCTCCTTCACCACGCTCTCCTCGATGCGGTGCAGGGTGTTCATCTCGGTGTAGCCGGTGCCCGGCCGGCCCGCGTGGTCGACGATCACATAGACCCCGCCCGGCTTCAGGGCGTTGAAGATCGCCTTGTTGACCTTGGCCACGCCCGCGGGGCCGCCGCCGGTGGCGCCGTACTCGGGGTTGAACAGGTCGTGGTAGAACTGGGAGTTGAACACCACGTCCAGCTTCTGCGGGGGTTTGAAGTCCTCCCACGGCTGGGCGGCGATGCGGATGTTGGGGAAGGCCGGGTTGGAGCCCAGGGCCTCCGAACCCTTGCTCTTCTGGCGCACCACTCCATAGACCACGCCCCTCGGCCCCACCACCTTGGCGAAGATGTGAGTGAAGTAGCCGGCGCCGGGGAACAGGTCGGCCACCTTGTCGCCGGTCTTCACCCCCGCGAACTCGACCACCTCGGTCGCCTTGCGCGCGTCGTCGCGCGCCCTCTCTTCGGACGGCCGGGCCGGATCGGCGAGGGCCGCGGTGAGGGCGGGCGAGGGCGCCGCGCCGGCGGGGGCCGCGGCCAGGGCCGCGCTGGCCGCAAGGGCCAGCATCAGGGTACGGAACGGACGCGCCATGACTCTTCTCCGCCGCGGTTCTCGGTGTGCCCCCCGCCACGATGAAGACTGGCGGTCATTGCCTTAAGGCTACGCTAGCGCAGGCGGGATTTAGTCGCCATGCCGATCACGATCGTCCTACCACTTGGCGGGTCGGGGGCCGTCAGCTGCTCCAGGGCTGCAGCGCGCCCCACATCATCAGGATCACCCCGAACGCCAGGAAGATCAGAGAGGTGAGGCTGAAGCGCAGCTTGCGCCAGGAGGTCCAGCTCTCCACCCGTCGCCCGCCGCGCCACACGACGGGCAGCATCAGCACCTGGCCGAAGCTGCACAGGCTGGCGACCAGCGCGCTGGAGGAGGCGATCGCCACGAACGGGCCCGGCCACTCGGCGAAGGCCACCGTCGGATCGCGCGAGGCGCGCAGGGCCCACCAGCCGAACCCGCCCACGGCGATGAACCAGAGGATGGCGGTGGAGGTCTGGATGGCGCTGGCGCGGCCCTGGACGTCGGTCTGGCGGAATTGCAGGCGGTCGCGGGTGAACAGGCCCACCAGGGTCGCGCCGGCGGCCAGCAGGGTGAGCAGGGTCCCCGCCAGGATCACGCGGCGGCGCCACCACCAGCGGACCCGTTCGTAAGTGCGCGCGCCGGACGGATCGAGCCAGCGCACGGCCACGCCGTTGTTCATCTGGAAGCCGCCGACATGTTCCGGCGCGCCCGCCTGGCTGAACTGGTCGGGCTGGCCGGTGGGGGTGAAGGCGCGCCCCTGGCCCTGGTTCTGGCCCGCGCCGCCGGTGACCAGCAGCCGCCCGTCTGGGCTGACGTCGATGCGCACCCGGTCGTTGAGCAGGGCCACGAACTGTTCCAGCCCGCCGTAGCGGCGGTCTTCGTTCAGGTAGTCGCCGGCATAGGCCTGGCGCTGGGCATAGAGGTCCGGCGAACCCTCGGCCCGGGGCTGCGGGACGGCGTAGAAGCGCCCGACGATCTCGCCCGGCAGGTCCTCGACCAGGGCGGCGCCGCTGTCGCTGTCGGCGGAGATGAAGATCCCGAGGTTCAGGGCCGGGACGGTGACCAGGTTGGAGCGGAAGTTCAGGGTCTGGCCTTCGTGGCCGAAGCCGTCGAAGCCGCCCGGCAGCGGCCGCTCCCAGAAGCCGGCCGCCCAGCCCGGGAGACCGGGCCCCGAGCGCAGGGTCACGGTGCGGAAGGCCTGGGCGGTGGCAGGGCCGTAGAGCCGGGTCCCGTCCAGGGTCCCGCTGGCCAGGATCAGGCGCATGAAGCGCGCCATGTCGCCCGCCGTCGACGAGGCCGATCCGGCCGGGGCGATCTGGCTGACGTATTCGTAGGGCTGGGCGCTGTAGGCGGTCCCGGTCCAGAGCAGGCCTTGCGCCGTATCGGCCGCGAGTTCGGGGGCGATGGGCGCCGGCAGGTAATCGGCGGCGGGATAGGGCTCGCGGAAGGTGGTGCGGGCCAGGTTCAGGGGCCGGATGAGGTCTGCGTCGGCCGCGTCCATGAACGGCTTGCCCTCGACCTGGGCCACCGCCGCGCCGGCCAGGCCCGCGCCGTAGTTGGAATATTCCGGCATCGCGCCGGGGACCCACACCCGCCGCGGCCGCTCCTGGCGCAGGTAGGTGTCGAGCGAGCGCACCCGCCCGGACCTCACCTCGAACAGGCGCCCCAGGGTCTTGGTCTCGAAGCCCGCCGACTGGGTCATCAGGTCGCGCAGCGTCACCTGGCGCAAGGCGCCCTGGTCGCGCACCTGCAGCCGTTCAGGCAGGTAGAGGTTGACCGGGGAGTCGAGCTTCAGGCGCCCGCGCTCGACCTCCTGCATCACCAGGGTCCAGGTGAACAGCTTGGAGATCGAGCCGATGCGGAACAGGGTCTTGTCGGGGTCGACGGCCCGCGCCGGGGCCACGCCCGCCAGGCCATAGCCCTTCTTCAGCACCACATGGCCGTCCTGCACCACGGCCACGCTCGCGCCGGCCACATGACGATCGGCCATGGCCTGGCGCACGGCGCCGTCGACCAGGGCCTCGAGTTCGGCGGGCGGGATCGCCGTCCCGGGCTCGAGCCGCGCCTTGGCCGCCGCCGGCGGCGGGGCTGGCTGCGGGGCGGCCGACCGACGGCCGGGCGCTTCGGCCAGGGGCGAGGAAGCCGGCTCGGGCGCCGGCGGCGGGGGAGGACGGCGAGGCGGCGCGGGCGCGGCGGCCTCGGGCGAGCCGGGCGCGGGGGCGGCGGCGGGCGTATCGGAGGCGTCCTGGGCGTGCGGACGACCGGGGCCGGCGAGCACGACGCAAGCGGCGGCGGCCAGGGCCGCTCCCCGTAGAACCACGCTCGAACGCACCGCCCCTCCTACTTGCTGAAGCTGTAGAACGGCAGCATGGGCCGCAGCCCCGCGCCGACGGAGATCTGGGGTTCCGAGGGGGGCTTGGCTCCGGTGGCGATCTCCTTGGCCGCCACGCAGTCACGCGCGGTCGTGGCCAGGGCCGAGAAGTCGCCGACCTTGGGGAAGGACTGCAGGATGCAGTCGTCGTAGTAGGGGTAGCGGTCGCTCTCGCTGCAGCCGAACGAGGAGCGGTCGGGCCGGGCGGCGGTGAACACCGCGCGGTTGGAGTCGGACAGGGCGCGGATGAACACCCCCGAATAGCAGGCCGACAGGATCACCACCGTGGGCCGGACGCCGCAGGCCTCGTCGACCATCTTGGACAGGCCGTCGGGGCTGAACAGGCGGTCGCCCACCAGGATGCCGTCGGTGTTTCCGTGGCTGGAGAAATAGACCAGGCAGCCATCCTTGGCCTGCTTGGCCAAGGCGATCAGGCTGTTGTCGATCAGTATCGGGTCGGACGGCAGCAGGTTCTCGCCCGGATAGTTGTGCGGCCGCACCGAGAACTGCTGGATGTTCTTCGGGTCGAAGCCGGCCTTGACCAGGGCCTGGGCCACGTCGTGGCGGGCGTTGTCGAAGGCCTCGGTGGGCGCGCCGGAATGGGCGTGGAAGTCGCCGGCCACCACCACCGCTGCCCAGCCGGAGAACTGGCTCCCGGCGGCGGCCGCTTCGATCGGCAAGGCCGCCGTCAGCAGGGCGGCGACCGCCCCCGCGATCTTGCCCCCGACGCCCTTCACCTTGCCCCCGCCTTCATGCCCGATCCCCCGATCCCGACCCTGCGGCCCTATTTCTTGCGGAACTGGTCCAGTGAGACGACCTTTGGGCCGTCGCCCCCGTCCTCCGGTCCGTCGCCGCGCGGCTCGGCCGGCGCCTCGGCCTTCGGCTTCTTGGCGCGGCTGGTCGGCAGCACGGCCGGCGCGTCCTCGGCCTCGGCCGGGACCGGCTCGGCGGCCTCGAACTGCAGCAGGAACTGCACGCTGGGATCGTAGAAGCGCGTCACCGCCGCATAGGGGACCGACAGCCTCTTGGGCTGGCCGCCGAACTTCAGGGTGACGGTGAAGAAGGTCTCGCCGGGCGCCAGGTCCTTGTACTGGTGCTGCAGGACGATGGTCATCTCGTCCGGATATTTGCCCAGCAGGTCAGGGGGCGCCGAGACGCCAGGGGCGTCGGTCTTGAACGTGATGTAGAAATGATGCGCCCCCGGCAGGCCGGCGGGCGAGGCGGCGCGCTTCAACGCCGAGCGCACCACGCCGCGCAAGGCGTCCTGCGCCATCGCCTCGTAGTGCATCAGGTCCTGGGGCTGGTCTTCCTGGGCCATGGATAATCCGTCGCTTGGAGGGCGAACCTAGCGCCTTGCGCTGCGCCAGCAAAGACGGCGCGGCGGCAAAAATTCGACGGAGGCGGCCACGGGCCAAACCGCCGCAGTCTGGGCCCCGCAACGGCGCCCACGCCCTCGGGTAGGCGCCAGCCGATAGGGCGAACAAACACCCTCGAGTGGGCGCCAGCCGATAGGGCAAAAAATGAAGTGGAGGGCTTCTGTTGCAAGGCGCCCTCCGGGCCCCGCCTAGCGCTGCTAAGACGCTAGGAGTTTAAGTCGAGTTCACCAGAACCGCATTACGCGGCGACAGCGTACTCTTCAGCGAAGTTATCGTTCGCAGTTAGTTTAAGGCCCGGTACGCTGAGCCCACACGGGAAAAAGCAAACGTCTTTACACGTCTGTCGATACTGATCGGCCCCGCAGCTTCCCGGCGATAACCCGAAAGATTTGGTGGAGCCGCCGGGAATCGCACCCGGGTCCAGCCCGCTTATTGCACGCGCGTTTATTTCCATAGTCAGGCGAACCTGACCCCTCGAATATAGGGGGGATTGGTCGGCGATTGAAGGACCAAACGTCCGTCATCCCCGGGCTTGTCCCGGGGACCCATCAACTCCAGCGGCACGAAGGCTGTCCAGGCGCCCGAACCGGCTCGCGCATTCGGGAGCCCCTGGCGCGAATGGCTCCTCGGGACAGGCCCGAGGACGACGATCAAGGTCAGTCCACGCCGCGGGTGATCGACAGCACGCCGGTGCGGCTCACTTCGCCCAGGCCCAGCGGCTGCATCAGGCCGATGAACTTGTCGATCTTGGACGAGGCGCCGGTCAGTTCGAACACGAAGCTCTCGTGGGTGGTGTCGACCACCTTGGCGCGGAAGATCTCGGCCAGGCGCAGGGCCTCGGCGCGCTGCTCGCCGGTTCCCTTGACCTTCAGCAAGGCCAGCTCGCGCTCGATGCCCAGGGGGTCGGAGGAGACGTCGTGCACGTCGCGGATAGACACCATCCGCTCCAGCTGGGCGCGGATCTGCTCCAGGATCAGGGCGGTGCCGGAGGTGACGATGGTGATGCGCGAGGCCCGGGTCGAGGGATCGGTCTCGGCCACCGTCAGGCTCTCGATATTGTAGCCCCGCGCCGAGAACAGGCCCACGACGCGCGCGAGTACGCCCGGCTCGTTGTCGACCAGCACGGCGAAGGTGCGCTTCTCGGTGGCTTCGTTCAGGCGGGGCGGCATGGAGAGTCCTTTTGGCGCTATCGCCCTAGCGGGCTACTTGAGCGCGTTGGTCTGCGCTATCGCCCTTGCGGGCTACTTCAGCGCGTTGGTCTGCGCAAGCGAGGGGATGCTGGCCGTTAGACCAGCATCTTGCCTTCGTCGTCGATGGCGGAGTCGAGGTCCGTGCCGTCGTCGCCGAGCAGCATCTCATTGTGCGCCTTGCCCGAGGGGATCATCGGGAAGCAGTTCTCCGCCTTGGCCACGCGGCAGTCGAACAGCACCGGGTGCGGGCTGTCGATCATCTGCTGGATCTTGGCGTCGAGCTCGGCCGGGTCGTCGCAGCGGATGCCCACCCCGCCGAACGCTTCGGCCAGCTTGACGAAATCCGGCAGGCTCTCGGAGTAGGAGTGCGAGTAGCGCTCGCCGTGCAGCAGCTGCTGCCATTGGCGCACCATGCCCATCCACTCGTTGTTGAGGATGAAGATCTTGATCGGCAGGTTGAACTGCACCGCCGTCGAGAACTCCTGCATGGTCATCTGCACCGAGGCCTCGCCGGCGATGTCGATGACCAGCGCATCCTTGTGCGCCATCTGCACGCCCACCGCCGCGGGCAGGCCGTAGCCCATGGTGCCCAGGCCCCCGGAGGTCATCCAGTGGTTGGGCTTCTCGAAGTGGTAGAACTGGGCGGCCCACATCTGATGCTGGCCGACCTCGGTGGTGATGTAGGTGTCGCGGTCCTTGGTCAGCTCGTACAGGCGCTCGATGGCGTACTGCGGTTTGATGACCTTGGGGTCCTTGCGGTAGGCGAAGCCCTTGCGCGCGCGCCAGCGCTCGATGTCGGCCCACCATTCGGCCTGGTCGGCCTTGCGGTAGCCCGCGCCCTTCCAGGCCGCGATCATGTCGCGCATCACACGGCCGACGTCGCCGACGATGCCGATGTCGACCAGCACGTTCTTGTTGATCGACGAGGGGTCGATGTCGACGTGCACCTTCTTGCTGTTGGGCGCGAAGGCGTCGAGGCGCCCGGTGATGCGGTCGTCGAAGCGGGCGCCCAGGCACAGCATGACGTCGCAGTCGTGCATGGCGTTGTTGGCCTCGAAGCTGCCGTGCATGCCGAGCATGCCCAGCCACTGCGGGTCGGACGCGGGGAAGGCGCCCAGGCCCATCAG
>DASYBX010000192.1:0-16750 GCA_036500495.1 Caulobacteraceae bacterium | reverse complement strand
CGCTGCCAACGGCGACGCGGCCATGGCCCTGACCACCACCCACCTGTCGGCCTCGGCCGCGGGCCTGGTGTGGGCCATCATCGAATGGAAGAAGTTCGGCCGCCCGAGCATGGTGGGCCTGGTCACCGGCGTGGTCGGCGGCCTGGCGACCGTGACCCCGGCCTCGGGCTACGTCGGCCCGATCGGCGGCATCATCCTGGGCGCGGCGGCCAGCGTGGTCTGCTTCACCGCCGTGGAGATCGTGAAGCACAGGTGGCGCATCGACGACTCGCTCGACGTGTTCGCCGTGCACGGCGTCGGCGGCATCCTCGGCAGCCTGCTGGTCGCCGTCCTGGCCCATCCGGCGCTCGGCGGCGTGGGCTATGGCGTGGCGGGCGGCATGGGCGGCCAGGCGCTGGTGCAGGTGATGGGCGTGGCCTCGGTCCTGGCCTGGTCGGCGGCCGCCACCTTCGTCCTGCTGTTCGTCACCCGCAAGCTGACCGGCCTGCGCGCCAAGGAGGAGGAGATCGAAGACGGCCTCGACCTCTCCACCCACGGCGAGCGCAGCTTCAGCCTTTAAAGTTGCGCTCTCGCCTGTCGGCTACTTGATCGCGTGCAGGTGCGCTAATCCCCGACGATGGCCGCCCACGGCCCTTCCGGCGTCCAGATCGCGTCGAGGTCCACGCGGGCCCGGGCCTTGTCCCAGCCGAGCCGGTCGATCCGGTAGCGATAGAGGAAGGCCGATACCCTGTAGTTGGCGATGCAGTGCACGTGCACGGTGCGGCCTTCGAGCCGGTCCATCAGATCGTAGAAGGCGGCAAGGTCGGCCGCCGTCGGGTTCTGGAAGTCCACCGGCTGGTGGACGTAGTCCATGCCCAGCGCCGCCACGCTGGCGCGCTCGTCCGGCAGGGCCTTGGGATGGGTGTGCAGCCCGAGGTTGACCACCCAATCCGCCCCCAGCGCCGCGATGGCCTGGAGCTGCGCCTCCGTCGGCTGGCCCGAGGTGGTCAGGCGTTCGTCCAAGCGCCGCCAGTTGTAGGTCTCGATCGGATCACCCATCGCCGCCCCCACGCGCTCAGGTAGGCCGAAGGCCGGTAGCGCCCATTTCGCGCTCAAGCAGGCCAGGCCGGTAGCGCCCAAAAACTAGTGGCTCACGCCCTTGGAGCCCAGCACCCCGGCCAGGGTCAGGGCGAGGATCTTCAGGTCGAGCCCGAACGAGCGCCGCTCCAGATAGTCCGCGTCCAGCTTCACCTTGACCGGGATCGGCAGTTCGTCGCGGCCGTTGACCTGGGCCCAGCCGGTCAGCCCCGGGCGCAGGGCCTCGACCCCCGCCGCCGTGCGCAGGGCCACCAGGTCGTCCTGGTTGAACAGGGCGGGGCGCGGGCCGACCAGGCTCATGTCGCCCTTCAGCACGCTGATCAGCTGGGGCAGCTCGTCCAGGCTGGTCTTGCGCAGGAAGCCGCCGATCGGGGTCAGCCAGCGGCCCGGCTCGGTCATCAGGTGGGTGGCGACCTGGGGCGTGTCGATGCGCATGGTGCGGAACTTGGGCATGGGGAACAGGGCGTTGTTCCGCCCCACCCGCTTGGACCAATGGATCGCCGGTCCCGGCGAGGTCGCCCGCACCAGGCCCGCCAGCGCCAACAGCGGCGCGGCCAGCACCACCAGCGCCGCGCCCGAGATCACGACATCCGTGGCCCGCTTGAGACTGTCCGATGTCCTGCCGGGCAAATCCCCAAACCCCGCTCGTCCCGGCGAATGCCGGGATCCCGATCATAGGGCGCTTTGCTCAAAAGCAACGCGCCGCGCAAGCCCCTCGCTGTTGCGCGCCGTCATCGGCCTCCGGGCATTCGCCGGAGTGAGCGGAAGGGGTTGCTCGACAATCCGCCGGCGCACGGGTAACTCGCTGGGCCTTGCTCCAAGGGAACGCGCTCGAGCAGGCCGAAGGCCGACAGCGCAAAAAGGTATGACCATGACCGACGCCCCGGCCCCCAAGTACGCCGGCCCCATGCGCATCCTGTCGGGGGTGCAGACCTCCGGCTCCCTGCACCTCGGCAACTATCTCGGCGCCCTGGTGAAGTTCGTGCGGCTGCAGGACCAGGCCCAGTGCCTGTATTTCCTGGCCGACCTGCACGCCATTACCGTGTGGCAGGACCCCGCCAAGCTGGCCGACCAGATGCGCGAGGTGGCCGCCGCCTACATCGCCTCGGGCGTCGACCCGGAGCGGGCGGCGATCTTCCCGCAGTCGGCGGTGCCCGAGCACGCCGAGCTGGCCTGGATCTTCAACTGCGTGGCGCGCCTCGGCTGGCTCGACCGCATGACCCAGTTCAAGGAGAAGTCCGGCCAGCACAAGGAGCGCTCGTCGGTGGGGCTCTACACCTACCCGGTGCTGCAGGCGGCCGACATCCTGGTCTACAAGGCCACCCACGTGCCGGTGGGCGAGGACCAGAAGCAGCACCTGGAGCTGACCCGCGACATCGCCCAGAAGTTCAACAACGACTTCGGCGCCCAGGGCTTCTTCCCCCTCACCGAGCCGGTGATCGAGGGGCCGGGCGCGCGGGTGATGTCCCTGCGCGACGGCACGGCCAAGATGTCCAAGTCCGATCCATCGGACGCCTCGCGCATCAACCTGCTCGACGACGCCGACGCCATCTCGCAGAAGATCCGCAAGGCCAAGACCGATCCGGAGCCCCTGCCCGAGTCCCTCGAGGGCCTGGCCGGACGCCCCGAGGCCGACAACCTGGTGGGCATCTATGCGGCCCTGGCCGGCGTCTCCAAGGCCGACGTCCTGACGGAGTTCGGCGGCAAGGGTTTCGGCGCCTTCAAGCCGGCGCTGGCCGACCTCGCCGTGCACAAGCTGGGCTCGATCGGCGGCGAGATGCGCCGGCTGATCGCCGACCCGGCCGAGATCGACCGCGTGCTGGTGAAGGGCGTCCACAAGGCGCGCGACATCGCCGTCCCGGTGGTCGAGGAGACCAAGAAGCTGGTCGGCTTCTGGGCGCCGAAGCGGTAGGTTCGGCCATGCGCACCCTGTTCGCGTCCACCGTCCTCGCTCTTTCGCTCGCCGCGGCGGGCCTTGCCCATGCCCAGGCGGTCAAGGCCGGTGCGCTGACCCTCAGCGGCCTGCAGCTGCGCGCCACGCCGGCCGGCGTGCCGACCTCCGCGGCCTATCTGACCATCGAGAACCGTGGCAAGAGCGCCGACAAGCTGGTCGACATCGAATGCGGCTGCGCGGCCTCGGCCATGATGCATCGGAGCGAGACCAGGAACGGCGTCAGCTCGATGAGCATGGTCGGCGAGGTCGCCATCCCCGCCGGCGGCAAGGTCGAGTTCAGGCCCGACGGCCTGCACGTGATGCTGGTCGGGCTGAAAGGCGGGCTCAAGGCTGGCCAGACCGAGGTGATGACCCTGCGCTTCCAGAAGGCCGGCAAGGTCAAGGCGCCGTTCCGCGTGGTGGACGTGATCAAATAGCGGATCGACGTCCGAACGACGACGACGAGGGGAGATGTTGCGCGCGGCCCGCGCCGGCGCCATCTAGTGCTCATGTTCATCCAGACTGAAGCCACGCCGAACCCCAATGTGCTGAAGTTCCTGCCCGGCCGTGAGGTGATGGGCGAAGGCACGCGGGAGTTGACCATCGACCAGGCGTCCGCCTCGCCCCTGGCCGAGGCCCTGTTCGACCTGAACGGGGTGCAGCGCGTGTTCTTCGGCCCGGACTTCCTGACCGTGACCAAGGCCACCGACGACCAGGACTGGCGCGAGCTGAAGGCCCCGATCCTGGCGGCGGTGATGGAGCACTTCACCTCAGGCCGGCCGCTGCTCAATGAGGGCGCCCAGGCCGTGGCCCACGACGAGGACGAGGTCTACGAGGGCGAGACCGCCCAGGTGGTCGCCGAGATCAAGGACCTGCTCGACACCCGCATCCGGCCGGCCGTGGCGCGCGACGGCGGCGACATCCTGTTCAACCGCTTCGACGCCGCCTCCGGCGTGGTCTATCTGCACATGCGCGGCGCCTGCTCGGGCTGCCCGTCGTCCTCGGCCACCCTGCGCTCGGGCGTGGAGAACATGCTCAAGCACTATGTGCCGGAAGTGACCCGGGTCGAGGCCGCGCTCTAGGGTCCCTCGCGGGCGTCGATTGGGTAACGAATCTCGTCCAATGTCCGCCCATGGCGGAACTGTCCTTCGTCGAGCGGGAGATGAGCGGCTGGGGGCGGCTGGCCCCGCGCACCGCCGCGGTCGCGCGCCCGCAATCCGCCGCCGAGCTCGACACCTGGATCGGGCGGGACAACCGCCCCTACCTGGCCGTGGGCGCCCGGCGCTCCTACGGTGACACCTGCGCCAACGACGGCGGACCGATCCTCGACCTCACGGCGCTGAACCGCTTCCAGGGCTTCGACCGGCGGACCGGCGTGCTGACCGCCGACGCCGGGGTGCTGCTCGGCGACCTGATGCAGGTGATGGTCCCCAAGGGCTGGTTCCCGGCGACCACGCCGGGCACGCGGCAGGTGACCCTGGGCGGCGCCGTGGCCAACGACGTCCACGGCAAGAACCACGGCAAGGCCGGCGCCTTCGGGACCCACGTCCTGGCGATCGAGCTCCTGCGGTCCGACACCGGCCGGCGGTGGATCTCGGCCGACAGCGAGCCGGAGCTGTTCGCCGCCACCATCGGCGGGCTCGGCCTGACCGGGATCATCTGTTCGGTGACGCTGCAGCTGGTCCCGATCGCCTCGGCCTACCTGCACAACGAGACCCTGCCGTTCGCCAACCTGGGCGCCTTCTTCGACCTGTCTCGGTCGAGCGAGGCGTTCGAGCACACGGTGGCGTGGATCGACTGCACGGCCAGGGGCCCCGCCCTCGGCAAGGGCGTGTTCCACCGCGCCGACTGGGCCGCCGACGGCCGGCTGGAGCCGCATCGGGGCGCGCCGAAGTCACTGCCGCTGCCGATCCCTGACGGGCTCCTGAACCCGCTGACGCTGAAGGCTTTCAACACGCTCTACGATGGCCTGCAAAGGGCCAAGCCGCGCCGATCGACCGAGCACTACGCCCAGGTGTTCCATCCGCTGGACGGTCTGGACGGCTGGAACCGGTTCTACGGCAAGGCCGGCTTCTACCAGTACCAGTGCGTGACGCCGGAAGGGTCCGAAACGGCCGTCCGCGAGCTGCTGGCGGTGATCTCGCAGAGCGGCGAGGGCTCGTTCCTGGCGGTGCTGAAGGCGTTCGGCGCGCGCCCGTCGCCGGGCCTGCTCAGCTTCCCCATGGCCGGCTACACCCTGGCGCTGGATTTCCGCAACCGCGGGGCGGAGACCCTGCGCCTGCTCGAACGCCTCGACCAGATCGTGTCCGTCGCCGGCGGGCGTCTCTATCCCGCCAAGGACGCGCGGATGAGCCGGGTCATGTTCGAGGCCGGCTATCCCCGGCTGGACGAGTTCCGCCGCTTCCGCGACCCGCTCTGCCAATCCGACTTCGCCAAGAGGATGATGCTGTGACCAAGGTGATCGTCCTGGGGGCCCTGTCGGCCGTGGCCGAACAGACCGCCCGGCTCTATGCCGCCGAAGGCGCCGAGCTGATGCTGGTCGGGCGCGACCGCGCGCGCCTGGACGCCGTGGCCGCCGACCTGAAGGTGCGCGGCGCCGTCCGGGCGGAGGTCGAGACGATGGACCTGGCGGCCGAGGCCGGCGAGGCGCGGTTCCAGGGCTTGATCCAGGCGCTCGGCGGCGTGGACCACGTGATCCTGGCCTATGGCGTGCTCGGCGGGGCGGAGGTCGAGGCGGACCTCGGCGCGGCCCGCGCCCTGCTCGACGTCGACTTCACCTCGGCCGCGATCTGGGCCCTGGCCGCCGCCAACCAGCTCGAACGCCAGAAGGGCGGCGCCCTGGTGGCGATCGGCTCGGTGGCCGGCGACCGTGGGCGGCAGTCCAACTACGTCTACGGCGCGGCCAAGGCCGGCCTGGCCGTCCTGATGCAGGGCCTGGCCCATCGCCTGTCGCGATCGGGCGCGCGGGCCGTGGTGGTCAAGCCGGGCTTCATCGACACCCCGATGACGGCCCATATCGCCAAGGGCGGCCCCCTGTGGGCCAGGCCGGAAGCGATCGCCGCGATCGTGCGCCGGGCGGCCGACAAGGGCGGGCCGATCGTCTATGCGCCGGGCTTCTGGCGCCTGATCCTGCTGATCATCCGCACCGTGCCCTCGCCGGTGATGCACAAGACCCAGCTCTAGAGAAAAACCGCCGAGACCACGCCGAGCGCGCCGATGGCGCCCAGCAGCAGGCTGACCTTGTCCTTGACGGCGAACAGGACCGGGTCGTCGTTCAACTCCTGGCGGCCGCACAGCAGCCAGATGCGGCCGGTCCACAGGGCGATCACCACCGGCATGGCCCACAGCGCGCCGGGGAAACGGTAGAACTCGGCCCGGAACGCGTCCTGGATCAGGTACATGACCAGCACGAAGGTGGCCGCGGTCGACAGCGACACCCCGAGGGCGAACACCAGCGGCGCATCGGCCTTGACGTAGCCGCGGCCCGGCATCCGCTCCAGGCCCGCCGCCGCCATGCGCCCGAGTTCGGTCGACCGCTTGGCCAGGGACAGCGAGGAGAAGATGAACATCGAGAACACCAGCAGCCACGGCGACCACAGGACCGCCGCGCACACCACCCCGATCGCCAGGCGCAGCGTGAACAGGCCGGCCAGGGTCATGGCGTCGAGGATCGGGGTCTGCTTGATCGCCAGCGAATAGGAGACCGTCGTCACCAGATAGCCGCCGAGCAGCGCCAGCAGCGCCCATTGGCCGGTCAGCGCGCCGAGGCCAAGGCCTGCGATCACGCAGGCCGGCGCCAGCGCCAGGCCCACCGGGATCGGTACGAGGCCGGAAGCGAAGGCGCGCTTCTTCTTCGACCAGTGGCGGCGGTCGCTCTGCAGGTCGACGAGGTCGTTGAACACATAGGTGCCCGAGGCGATCAGGCCGAGGGCCAGGAAGCCCAGCACGCAGTTGACCCAGGCCGCTCCCGAGAACAGCGCGCCGCCGAGCATCAGGGGCAGGAAGATCAACCCGTTCTTGGCCCATTGGTGCAGCCGCAGCAGCTTGATCCAGTCGCCGAGGCCCGCCCGCCGGGGCGGCAGGAGGGTGACCTGAGCCCCCATCCGATCGAGCTGCCTGGCGACGCCCGGGCTGCTCCCGGCGAAGACGCAGTCGGTCGCGACCTTCCACACTTCAAGGTCGGGCGCCGCGTCGCCCACATAGGCGAAGCCGCCGGGGAAGCGTTCGGCCAGGGCCTCGGCCTTGCGCCGGCCCTTGAAGTTGACGACGCCGTCCGAGCCCTGCACGCCCTTGATGAAGTCGAGCGGCTCGACCACGGCCTCGGCCAGACGCTGGTCGGCGGCGGTCGCCACATAGACCTCGCGGCCATCGGCCGCCTCGGCGCGGGCGTAGGCGAGGACGTCGTCGCGGAACGGCAGCGAGGTGACATCCAGCGGACAGGCCTCGGCGACCTTGCGCTTCAGCGTGGCGCGCCCGTGCAGCAGCCAGCCGCAGGCGGTGAAGAGGTTGGCCGGATTGCGGAAGACGAAGGCGGTGAGGCTCTCGACCAGCACGTCGGTGGCCAGCAGGGCGCCGTCGAGGTCCACCACCAGGGGAACCTTCCCGGCCGCCGTCGAAGCCAGGAACCCGTCGTCAGCCCCCATGGCGCGCTTCATGTCCTCAACAGAACGGCGCCTGGGCCGGCTGGACGCAGAAGGGTCGATCCCCGCCATAGGAGCCCCAGCGCCCTCAAGGTCAGTCAGACTCGTGCAAATTAGGTTACTCCACAAGCTGCGCCGCCACCGCTGCGACGCCATGGCTTTCGCCAGGCCTGGCGGGGCCGGCGACAACCGCGCCGCCCGCCGGACCTATTCGCAGACCCGCCGCCAGGCGCACTGGCCCCCGCCGCTGCAGATATAGCGCTGTTCGCAGGTCTGCGCGCCCGGCGGCGGTATGCGCGGTGGCACGATGGGCTTGATCGGGCGCATCGGCGTGACCGGCGGGACGTCGGGCGGCTCCGGCGGCACGATGTCGATCGACGACTGGCAGACCGGCTTGTGCTGGCAGGGGCCCTCGCCGCTGCAGTCCCACACCCATTTGCAGGCGGCGTAGGACGGGCTGGGCCCGATCAGGAACAGACCCGCCAAGGCAAGGAACGCCAGAATCCTGCGCAGCATGCCAACCCCCGTTGCCCGCGCGACGATAACATCGGTTCCCTAGTGTCCCGAACCAGAAGTTCGCCGCCAATGGGATCGAGCGCGGGGCGAACTTCTGGTTCGATCAGGACACTAGGAAGCGAGAAATCCTAGTGTGGCTTCTGATTCAGAAATTCGCTTTGCGGTCGCCATCATCAGGTGGCGGATTTCTGAATCGCCACACTAGGCCGGCGCAACCTCCAGCCCGAAGGCCTCGACCTCGGCGATCAGCTCCTTGACGCACAGGGCCACCAGCTCCCCGCCCTTCTCCGGGGTCGCCTGGCCCGGGTCCGAGCCCATGCGGCCGTCCGGATAGCGGGCGCGGAAGTCGGCGGCCTCGCGGATCGGGCCGGTGGGCGCGACCTGGGGCGCGTAGTTGGCGGCCTTGATCGCGTCCGGATAGGCCCACTGGGTCACCGCGATCTCGGACGGGGTGGCGTGGCTGCCGTGGCCGGTGGGGAACAGGCGATTGGCCAGGGGCATCACTCCCTTGAGGTCCCACCAGTTGCGCAGCTTGAGCGTGAAGCCCGCCCGGCGACGATCGAACGAGGCGGCGGCGTAGATCTCGGAGAACGCCGCGTCGATGGTGGACACGTTGCCGCCGTGGCCGTTGAGGAAATATATCCGCTCGAAGCCGTGGCCGACCAGCGAGCGCGTCCAGTCCTGCAGGGCCGCGATGAAGGTCGTGGGGCGAAGCGAGATCGAGCCGGGGAAGCCCAGGTGATGCTGGGCCATGCCGATGGCGAAGGTGGGTCCGATCAGCAGGCGCTCGCCCTCCTGCCGGGAGGCCTCGCGGGCGATGATCTGGGGGCACAGGAAGTCGGTGCCCAGCAGGCCCGTGGGCCCGTGCTGCTCGTTGGAGCCGATCGGGATCACTACCGTCCTGGAGCGCTTCAGATAGTCCTCGATCTCCTGCCAGGTCGAGAGTTCCAGCAGCATGGCGCGCCTCCTGTTGCACCCCTTCCCTTAGGCCGGCCGGCGCCTGCGGGAAACCTCGGCCGCAGCTTGATTCCGCTCAACCTGCGTCGACGCCCCTTGAGCCGGCGTCCTGGCCCGGATTTAGTCGCGGGGACGCCCCGCGAAATCGGCGGCCGGGCCCTGGAGGACAGACGTGAGCGAGACCGAAGTCATTCCCGTGGCCGCCGACTGGGCCGAGCGCGCCCACATCGACGCCGCCGCCTATGAGGCCGCCTGGGACGAGGTGAGGCGCGATCCGGAGGCCTATTGGCGCCGGATCGGCGACCGCCTGGATTGGATCAGCAAGCCCTCCCGCATCAAGGACGTGTCGTTCGACCGCGAGGACTTCCGCATCCGCTGGTACGAGGACGGGGTGCTGAACGCCTCGGTGGAATGCCTGGACCGGCACCTGCCGAGGAAGGCGAACGACATCGCCTTCATCTGGGAGGGCGACGACCCGAACGAGAGCCGCAGCATCACCTATGCGCAGGCCCACGCCGAGACCTGCCGCATGGCCAATGTGCTGAAGGCGCACGGGGTCAGGAAGGGCGACCGGGTGACGATCTACCTGCCGATGATCCCCGAGGCGGCCTACGCCATGCTGGCCTGCGCCCGGATCGGCGCGGTGCACTCGGTGGTGTTCGGCGGCTTCGCCCCGGATTCTATCGCCGGGCGCATCAAGGACTGCGGCTCGACCATCGTGATCACCGCCGACGAGGGCCTGCGCGGCGGGCGCATCGTGCCGCTGAAGGCCAATGTCGACGAGGCGCTGAAGCAGTGCCCCGAGGTCGGGACCGTGCTGGTGGTGGGGCGCACCGGCCACAACGCCAACCTGATGGCCGGCCGCGACCACGACTACGGCGCCGAGAAGGCCAAGGTGTCCGCCGACTGCCCGCCCGAGCCGATGAAGGCGGAGGACCCGCTGTTCATCCTCTATACCTCGGGGTCGACCGGCAAACCCAAGGGCGTGCTGCACACCACCGGCGGCTACCTCGTGTGGGTCGCCTACACCCACGAGGCCACCTTCGACTACCGGGAGGGCGAGGTGTTCTGGTGCACGGCCGACGTCGGCTGGGTGACGGGGCACAGCTACATCGTCTACGGCCCCCTGGCCAACGGGGCCACCAGCCTGATCTTCGAGGGCGTGCCGACCTATCCCACCGTCTCGCGCTTCTGGGAGGTGATCGACAAGCACAAGGTCGAGATCTTCTACACCGCCCCCACCGCCATCCGCGCCCTGATGCGCGACGGCGAGGCGCCGGTGAAGCGCACCAGCCGCTCGTCCCTGCGCCTGCTCGGCACGGTGGGCGAACCGATCAATCCGGAGGCGTGGCTGTGGTACTGGCGGGTGGTGGGCGACAGCCGCTGCCCGATCGTCGACACCTGGTGGCAGACCGAGACCGGCGGCCACCTGATCACGCCCCTGCCCGGCGCCACCGCCCTGAAGCCCGGCTCGGCGACCAAGCCGCTGCCCGGCGTCTACCTGCAGATCGTCGACGCCAACGGAACGCCGCTGGACGGCGCGGCCGAAGGCAACCTGTGCATCACCGACAGCTGGCCCGGCCAGATGCGCACGGTCTACGGCGACCACGAGCGGTTCATCCAGACCTATTTCTCGACCTATCCCGGCCGCTACTTCACCGGCGACGGCTGCCGCCGCGACGATGACGACTATTACTGGATCACCGGCCGGGTGGACGACGTGATCAACGTGTCGGGCCACCGCATCGGCACCGCCGAGATCGAGTCGGCCCTCGTCGCCAACCCCGCCGTGGCCGAGGCCGCCGTGGTCGGCTATCCGCACGACATCAAGGGCCAGGGCATCTGGTGCTACGTGACGCTGAAGGCCGACGTCCAGCCGACGGACGAGCTGAAGAAAGCGCTGATCCAGTGGGTGCGCCACGAGATCGGCCCGTTCGCCGCGCCCGACGTGCTGCAGTGGGCCCCCAGCCTGCCCAAGACCCGCTCGGGCAAGATCATGCGGCGCATCCTGCGCAAGATCGCCGAGAACGAGATGGGCGCCCTCGGCGACACCTCCACCCTGGCCGATCCGGCGGTGGTCGACGACCTGGTCAGGAACCGCGGGAAATAGGACGGCCGCCGGCCTCGGTGGTCCCGGCCGGACCCGGGGCCGGGGCCGCCGCGGGGTCTGGCGTCTGCGCCCAATTCTCCAACGCTTCGGCGGAGCTGAGCAGGACGTGGCCGGCCTCGGTCAGGCGCCTGCCCGCCCTGCCGCGCTCGAACAGCTCGAGGTCGAGCGCCTGCTCCAGCGCCTCGATTCGCCTGGCGACGATGGCCTGGTCCAGGCCGAGCGCGCGTGAGGCGGCCAGGGTCGAGCCGTCGCGTGCGACGGCCTTGAAACAGCGGATGTCGTCCCAGTCGAACATCCGCTCAGTCTGTAATTGCGCGGAACCGAACTGCAAGGCTCGATGCAGCCGAGGAACTGGCGGCCATGCTGGCGGTTGCCCCTCTGCGCTCGATCAGCCGTCAGGCGAGAGTGCGAACAAGACTGGAGGCCGCCATGGCTGAGCACCCCCCTGGACCGGACGATCACCTGGAGTCCGGACCGCGCAAGAACACCCAGTTCGGCCAGGAGATCGGGGTCGACGATACCAGTCCGCCCGAAGTCGCGCACGGCCAGCGCGTGGCCCGCGAAAGCCGCGTGGTCGACGACGGCCATGGCGGACGGAAGGCCAGCTTCCTGCGGCCGATGGATCATCGCCCGCCGCCGCAGGAGGCCAGCGAGGCCTCCGAATTCGGCGCGCCGGAGCCCGGACCACCATCCTCGGACGCGGCCCTGCCGGACGAGGGCCCCAGCGCCTGGGACGCCTCTCCGCCCGAGGCCGAGGACGAGGAGCGGTAGCTACGCCGGCCGGGACCCGGAAGCGGCCGATCATCACGCGGCTTGGCCAATCGGCGGTTTTTGCTGTTAGCTGTCGCCCATAAGAAATGCGGGGCTTGAAGTCCCGAATGGGAGAGGGCCAACGCCATGCGGATGCCATCGCGCCTGCTTCGTCTTTCCTGGCTCGCGCCCGCGGCCCTCATGCTCGGCCTGGGGGCTGAAGCGGCCGCCCAGGACACGCACGCGGGCATGGTCATGCCCGCGCCCGCACAGGCGCCGCCGTCGGCGGCCAAGCCATCGCGCTGGTCCGATCCCAGGTCCTGGCCGGGCGGCAAGGTCCCGCGCCAAGGCGACGCGGTGACCATCGGCCGGGACAAGAACATCGTCCTCGATGTCGATCCGCCCGCGCTGCGCAGCCTGACGATCAACGGCAAGCTCAGCTTCTCGAACGATCTCGACATCGAGCTGAAGACCGACTGGATCTATCTGCCGGGCGGCGAGCTGGACATCGGCAGCGACGCCGCTCCCCACACCCGCAAGGCGACCATCACCCTCACCGACAACGTCCCCAACGAGAACATCAACACCATGGGGGACCGCGGGATCATGCTCCTGGCCGGCACCCTGAGCCTGCACGGCGACCGCAAGAACGCCTGGACCAAGCTGGCCGCGACGGCCAAGGCCGGCAGCGACAGGATCGAGGTCCTGAACGCCGGCGGCTGGCGCAAAGGCGATGTGATCGCCCTGGCGTCGACCGACTTCGAGTCCACCCAGGCCGAGAAGCGGACCATCGCCGCCATCTCCGGCAACACGATCAAGCTCGACCAGCCGCTGAAGTACATGCACTTCGGCAAGATCACCGACGGCGTCGACGAGCGCGGCGAGGTCGGCCTGCTGACGCGCAACATCCGTATCCAGGCGTCGGCCGATGCGGAGAAGACCTACTTCGGCGGCCACATCATGGCGATGGCGGGGTCGAAGATGTACGTCTCCGGCGTCGAACTGAACCGGATGGGCCAGAACATGCACCTGGCCCGGTATCCGATCCACTGGCACATCCTGGGCGACGGACAGGGCCAGTACATCGAGAACTCCTCGATCCACGACACCTACAGCCGCTGCGTGACGATCCACGGCACCAACAACGTGCGGATCCAGAACAACGTCACCTACAACACGGTCGGCCACTGCTATTTCATGGAAGACGCCGTGGAGACCGGCAACCAGTTCATCCACAACCTGGGCATGATGACCAAGTGTCATCCCGACGGCAAACCCTGTGTTCCGACCAACCTCGCCCCGTTCGGAGCGGGCGGCGGCCAGAACTTCGACACGGCCGGCCAGAACGCCAAGGATGTCCTGATCCCGTCCGACAACACGGCGTCGACGTTCTGGATCACCAATCCGGACAACATCTACCGCGACAACGTGGCCGCCGGGTCCGAGTCGACGGGCTTCTGGTTCGCCTTGCCCGAGCATCCGACCGGCGCGTTCCTGGGCAAGGACGGCAGCGACAAGATCTGGCCGCGCCGGGACCGGGTGCGCGAGTTCAAGGGCAACACCGCCCATTCCAACTTCGACGGCTTCATGTCCGACCGCGGGCCCCAGCCCGACGGCCATTTCAGGACCGGCGGCCACATCGCCCTCGCCGATCCGGCCGACGCGAACAGCCCTCCGGTGGAGACGGTGATCGAGGACTTCACCGCCTACAAGAACCGCAACGGCGGCATGTGGACCCGCGGCGAGATGGACACCTTCAGGAACCTGAAGCTGGCCGACAACGCCATCGGCTATACCCATGCGTCCGGCAACTTCGGCCGTTCCGCCTATACCTCGCGGATGTTCGACTCGCTGTTCGTGGGCGAGACCGAGAACATCGGCAACCCCAGGACGCCGGCGGAAATGGCCTACGGCCGCAGCCTGCCCAAGCCCGACCTGCCCGATTTCCCGATCCGCGGCTACGAGTTCTACGACTACCGCCACGACCTGGACAACGTCACCTTCGTGAACTTCCAGGACAACGCCACCCGCAAGACGGGCGCGATCTCCTACCTGCTCTACACCAGCTACGGCATGAGCTCGAACAACACCGTCCAGCACGCGAAATTCGTCAACGCCAAGCCGGTCTACTTCCCCCCGCTGGAGCGCAAGTGGGGCAACGACGACGCCGGCAGCGGCAGCTACAAGACCGCGGTGTTCCACGACCTGGACGGCTCGGTCGACGGCGTGCCGGACTCCTTCATCCTCAACAACGACGAGAACGACGAGATCGCCATCGACCAGGCCTGCGAGATCAAGCCCGCCTGGAACGCCGCGGTGTGCAAGGGCGATGTCGGGCGCCTGGCGGTCGGCGCCCCCGGCCCGGTCGTTCCCCGCCCGCCCGGCACGCCGGTGGGGCGGGTCGGCGCCGCCGCCGGACCCCCTCAGCCGCCCGTCGTGCTCAGCCGCAACGGCAAGGACTTCACCCTGGCCGGGGAAACCAACATCCGCGCCGGCGCCGAGATCAAGGTGACCACCCAAAGGCCCGCCGTGGCCCTGCGCCTCAGCGAACTGGACCGCGGCTCGTGGGTGATCTTCGAGCTGCCGGGCTTCACCACCGCAGCCTCCGGCGCCTCGCAGGACAGCCTGGACGCCCTGCGCAAGGCCAGCGCCACCGCCTACTACAAGGGCAAGGATGCGCTCTGGGTGAAGGTCGTCTCCAACGGCGAAGGCGCCCGCCTCGCCGGCCCCGGCGCCGGCGGAACCAGCGTCGAGGTCAGCCGGTAGGCTTCAGTCCCGCCCCATGAGCCGGAGCCCCCGGCGCAAGGCCGGGAGCGCGGACGCCTGCGCCACGCGCACCGCCGCGCATTGTGACGCGGCCGCGGTTGCAAATGGCCGCGCCTGGGCCTTCCCTGAAGCCCGTCCGAGCTGAGCAGCCGGCAACCGGGCCCCCGGGCGGTCACCCTTCGCCGCCTCGGCGGCTCTGACCGCGCGCGTAGCGGCCGGCGCCGAAAGCCCAGAGCGTCCAGTCTGATCATTCTCACCCCGACCGGAACCAGGGAGACAAGACCATGGGTACCTTCACGACCAAGGACGGCACGGAAATCTTCTACAAGGACTGGGGACCCAAGTCGGCCCAGCCGATCGTGTTCCACCACGGCTGGCCGCTCAGCGCCGACGACTGGGACAGCCAGATGCTGTTCTTCGAGGCCGAAGGCTACCGGGTGATCGCGCACGACCGCCGGGGGCACGGGCGGTCGACCCAGACCGACCTCGGCAACGACATGGACACCTACGCCGCCGACAGCGACGCCCTGGTCCGGCATCTGGACCTGAACAACGCCATCCACGTGGGCCACTCCACCGGCGGCGGCGAGGTCATCCGCTACGTCGCCGTCTATGGCGGCGACGGCCGGGTGGCCAAGGCGGCGATCATCAGCGCGATCCCCCCGGTCATGATCAAGAAGGACAGCAACCCCGGCGGCACGCCGATGGAGGTGTTCGACGGCTTCCGCAAAGCCATGGCCAATCGCGCCCAGTTCTAC
The DNA here is from genome assembly GCA_036500495.1 of Caulobacteraceae bacterium. Lineage (GTDB taxonomy): Bacteria > Pseudomonadota > Alphaproteobacteria > Caulobacterales > Caulobacteraceae > BOG-938. The sequence continues at coordinate 1,243 of DASYBX010000192.1, read as the reverse complement.
CGCGACGTCGCGGAAGGCCCGTTCTACGGCTTCAACCGGCCGGGCGCGAAGGTGTCCCAGGGCATCATCGACAACTGGTGGCGCCAGGGCATGATGGGCGGGACCAAGGCCCACTACGACTGCATCAAGGTGTTCTCCGAGACCGACCACACCGAAGACCTGAAGAAGATCACGGTGCCGGTGCTGGTGATGCACAGCGAGGACGACCAGATCGTCCCCTACGCCGACGCCGGCCCCCTCGCCGCCAAGCTGCTCCAGAACGGAACCCTGAAGACCTACCAGGGCCTGCCGCACGGCATGCCGGCCACCCACGCCGACATCATCAACGCCGACCTCCTGGCCTTCATCCGCGCATGACGCCTCGGGCGCGAGGGATCCCTGGTGGGGGCGGCGACGTGGGTTGGCCCGGCCCCCACCGGCTTGGCGCGGGCCGCGCTCCGGCGGGCCGGCGCCGCGATTGTTCAGGCGGTCTGTTCGAGCGGCCGCGGCGGCTTCCGATCGAACGGCAGGCGAGCGCCGCCATAACCAGAACTTGGCTTCGCTCCAGAAACAGGACGTTCGACGGCGCTAGACGATCACAAGCCCATGCAAGATCGCTTGGGCGTGCTGCTTCGCCAGGACTGACAAATCCGGTAGCGCCACGTCGGTCTGACTAAACACCTCGCGGAACACGACGCCGGCCAAGATCGGTCCCATGATCGAAAAAGCGTAGAGCTTGGCGTCGCCGCTCCGGATTTCGCCCCGCGCCTGCGCCCGCTCGATGGCCGCAGTGACCACTCCAAGCACCTTGCCCAGCACCTCGTCGTGCCAGACCTGGGCAAGATCCGGAAAAACGCGGGCTTCGGCGATGAGCAGGCGGATCACGACCGCCGCCCGGCTTTGCCCTGTCAGCGCGGCCTGGTCGAGCAGGAGCGGAATGAGCGTGGTCAGCGGCAGTTCGGGATCGCTAGCCGCGTTATCCAGCCGTTCGAGATGGGCGGCGAGGATGGCCTGGGCGACCGCCCGGAATAGGTCTTCCTTGGTCGGGAAATAGACGAAGACCGTTCCCTTGGCGACGCCAGCCCGACGGGCGACTTCCTCAAGCTTGGCCGCGCCGTAGCCCCGCTCGGCGAACACGTCCATGGCGGCCGCGACGATCTCGCTGGGCCGGGCTTCCTTGCGGCGGCGGCGGGGACCCGTGGTGGTTCTGTTCGTCGTCATCGGCTCGCATCCTACCGTTGCTCACCCGTCGATTTACAGCGTT
>DASYBX010000191.1:0-7842 GCA_036500495.1 Caulobacteraceae bacterium | reverse complement strand
CTTGCGCACGAACAGGTCGCCGTTCTCGCCGAACTGGAAGGCGTTGAGGCAGAGCTTCACCGCCTCGTCGAGCGTCATGATGAACCGGGTCATGGCCGGGTCGGTGATGGTGATCGGCTGGCCGCGCCGCACCTGGTTCATGAACAGCGGCACCACCGACCCGCGCGAGGCCAGCACATTGCCGTAGCGCGTGCCCGCGATCACCGTGCGCGAACCCTCGGCGACGCGCGACTTGGCGATCATCACCTTCTCCATCAGCGCCTTGGACATGCCCATGGCGTTGATCGGATAGACGGCCTTGTCGGTGGACAGGCACACCACCCGCTGCACCCCGTTGCGGATCGCCGCGTCGAGCACGTTGTTGGTGCCCAACACATTGGTGTTCACCGCCTCCATGGGATGGAACTCGCAGGACGGCACCTGCTTCAGGGCGGCGGCGTGGTAGATGAAGTCGACTCCGCGGGCGACGGTCTCCATGGCGCGGAAGTCGCGCACGTCGGCCACATGGTGCCGGATGCGGCCGTCGCAGAAGGTCTGGCGCTGCTCTTCCTGCTTCTTCTCGTCCCGACTGACCACCCGAACCTCGGCCACCGGCAGGGTCAGGAAGTGCTTCAGGATGGTCGAGCCGAAGGAGCCCGTGCCCCCGGTGATCATCACGGTGGCGCCCGCGAACCGGCGCGGCTCCAGCCGTTCGGTCGACCCCTGGTCGACGATGACCTTGCGTTGAAGCGTCGCTTCGGCCTCGGCCGGCGAAGTGGCGATCGGCGTTTGCGTCCCGTCCATCCGGCTTTGGACCTCCTCGACCTGTGTGGTTAGTGCCGGGGCCGCAGCCACCCGTTCATTGCCCCTGTTCCGCGCGTTGAACTTTCGGCCAAGGCTGGACCCACTCACGGTCATCATGCGCGGCCGCACCCCCTCGTCTTCCGGGATCTGACAGCCATGCGGGTCGTCCACGTGAGCCTGGTGCGCCCGCGCGGCCGGCCCGAGCCCGAGGCCTTGCTGGCGGCCTGGCCGACGCTGCACGACATCGCCGCCGCCGTGCGCTGCGCCGGGGCGGAGGTTTCGGTGGTCCAGTCCTTCCATCAGGTCGCCGAGCTCAAGCTCGATGGCGTCCACTACCGGTTCGCGCCGGAGCCGGCGCTGCCGGGCCGGCCGACGGGCGTGTCGCCCTGGGCCGTGGCGGCGGCCGTCAAGGCTTTCCGGCCCGACATCATCCACGTGAACGGCCTCGAGTTCGGCTGGCACACCCGGGTGCTGTGTGGCCTGGGCGCCCCGGTGCTGGTGCAAGACCACGCGAGCCGCGCCGAGGGCGGCGGTCTGCGCCGGCGCTGGGGGCTGCGCAATATCTCGGCGGTGGCGTTCACGGACGCGCGCCAGGCCGAGCCGTTCCTCGCGAAGGCGCACCTGCGGCGGGGCCTGCCGGTGTTTTCCGTGCCCGAATCCTCGACGCGGTTCGCGCCCGGCGACCAGGCTGCGGCCCGCCAGGCGTGCGGCCTCGACGGAGATCCTGCCGTGCTATGGGTCGGCCGGCTCACCTCCAACAAGGACCCGTTGACGGTCCTCGGGGCCATCGAGCTCGCGGCCCAGGATCTGCCCGGGCTCAGATTCTGGTGCTGCCACCAGGAGGACGACCTGCTTCCCCAGGTGCGCGCCCGCATCGCCGCTTCGCCGATCCTCGCCGAACGAGTCCGGCTGCTCGGCCGGGTTACGCACCGCGAGGTCGAGACGCTCTGCCGGGCGGCTGACCTGTTCATGCTCGCCAGCCACGCCGAAGGGTCGGGCTATGCCCTGATGGAGGCGCTCGCGTGCGGCGCGACGCCGCTCGTCAGCGACATCCCCTCGTTCCGCCGCCTCACCGGCGATGGACGCGTGGGCGCCCTGGCGCCCGTGGAAAACATCGAGGCGTTCGCCCGCGCTCTGGTCCGCCTGGCCCAGGCGCCGCGGGCGGAAGCGAGGCGCCGCACGATCGAACATTTCGAGCGCGACCTCTCGTTCGACGCGGTGGGCGCACAGCTGGTCCAGGCCTACCGGGACGTGATCGCGAGGGCGAGGTGAAGATCGCGCTCGTGGTTCCCGGCGGTGTCGACCGCTCCGGCCACAAGGTCATCCCGTGCCTGCTCTGGCAGATCGAGCGGCTGGCCGGGGGCGGCGACGAGGTGCATGTGTTCGCGCTCGGCCAGGAGCCGGACAGCGGCCGCTGGCCGCTGCTGGGGGCCGAAGTCCACAACATCGGCCCGCGACCCCGGCAGTTGCACGCGCTCCTGGCGCTCGTCGCCGAGCATCGGCGGGGGCGCTTCGACATCGTCCACAGCTACTGGGCGGCCGGCCCGGGAGTCGCGGCGGCCGCCTTCAGCCGCCTCGCCGGCGTCCCATCGGTGTTGACGCTGCCGGGCGGCGACCTGGTCGCGCTCAGGGACATCGGCTATGGCGCGCAGCTCAGCCTGCGGGGGCGGATCATGACCCGGATCGCGCTCGCCGGCGCCCGGCGCGTGGTCGTCCAGAGCGATTGGATGGCCGCCAAGGCCGCGGCGTTCGGCGTCTCGGCGGCGCAGATCCCATTGGGGGTCGCGATCGACCGTTGGCCGGTCTCGCCGCCGCGTCCCCGGCGGCCGGGGCGCCCGCTGCGGCTGATACAGGTCGCCAACCTCAACCTGGTCAAGGATCAGGAGACGCTGCTCCGCGCCGCGCGCATCCTGCTCGAGCGCGGGGTCGACTTCCATCTCGACATCATCGGGCTCGACACCCTGGACGGGGCGGTGCAGCGGCGCGCCTCGGCGTTGGGGCTGCACGGCACGGTTGCGTGCCGGGGCTTCCTGCCCCATCCGGACATCCGCCCCTGGGTCGAGGCCGCCGACCTGCTGGTGGTGAGTTCGCGCCACGAAGCCGGACCGGTCGTCATGCTGGAGGCAGCGGTGGCGGGCGTGCCGACCGTGGGCACGGCGGTGGGGCACGTCGCGGACTGGTCGCCCCGGGCCGCGGCTGCGGTTCCGATCGGCGACAGCGCCGCGCTCGCCGCGGCGATCGAAACCCTGGACAAGGACGAGGCGGTGCGCTTGCAACTCGCCCGGTCGGCCCAGGAGCGGGCGGTCGCCGAGGACGCGTGCGACACCGCCAGGCGCACGCGGCGCCTCTATGGCGAGCTCATCGAGGCGCGGGCCCGTCGCTGAACGGATCGGCCGCCTGGACGGACAACGCCGGGGCTGAAACGCCGAACTGGTCGGTCAGAGCCTCGATGGCCGCGGCGGGATCACGCGACAGGGTCAACCGCCAGGTGAGGCCGGCGGTCACCGCCGCAATGGCCTCTGCGGATTCCTTGACGAGGAGGTCGAAGCCCGGCTCCAGCCGCGACAGGGCCGCCACCGCCACCGACGGTGCGACCGGCTCCAGCCGCACCTGCTCGCCGCGCTCCAGCAGCACCACGGCGGCCCGCTCGGCCACCGGCGGCCCCGGCCACGACGGGACCGGCACGACGGCCTTCAGCTTGCCGGCCCGCAGACGCGTCTCCCGCGGGCGCGTCCCGTCGGTGAACCCGGGCGCATCGGCGGGGAACACATGGAGCGGGCGCGGCAACCCCCAAATCCGAAGACGGGGCAGCATCTGAATGTACACGGTGTCGTCCGAGAGGATCCGCAACCCCCTCGCCGTGGCGGCGAGGCTGAGAGTGCTTTTGCCGGACCCGCTCGGTCCCGCCAGCAGCACCGCCGTCTCCCCGCACATCACCGCCGCCGCATGCAGCGGCGTGCGCCCGCAGCGGCACAGCAGGAACAGCAGCAGGGTGTCGAGCACCTCGCCGGCGAGGCGGGCGGGCTTGTCCGCGAGTTGGCGCGTGACCGTGCAGGTGGCGGCCAGAGTGCGAACGTCGGCCCACCCGACGGCGGCGCCCGACAGCGTCAGGCGCAGTCCGTCGGCCGCGACTTGGATCTCGACCGGTCCCGTGCCGTCGCCGGCCTGCAGCTCGAGCGTGATCGGCGGGCCGTCCGCCGGCCCGGCCGCCAGCCCGCCCGCGTACGCCTCGGCCGCCGCCGCCAGCAACGCGGGCTCGGCGGACCGCACGAGGACCAGTCGGCCCATGATGGTCAGCTCAATAGATTTGTCTTCCGGCCTCATGGCCAGAACATACGCAAAAGAACAATTGAATTCAATGCTTGAATATATCGAAGGGATTGAAGAGTGATCCTGTTATCTCATTCGTATTTCCTGAACAACGACGCCAAACAACAAGAGAGAATGAAACCCTATTCTCCTCTTTCGACTTTGCTTCTGGCATCTTTGTTGCGGAAGAATGGTCACGAGGTAGCGTTGTTCGACGCCACGTTCGCCGCCGGCCCGGGCGACTTCGAGGCCGCGCTGGAGGCCTGCCAGCCCAGCGTGGTGGTGGTGATGGAGGACAACTTCAACTTCCTGACCAAGATGTGCACCTCGGTGCGGCGTGACAGCGCCCTGGCCATGATCGCGGCGGCGCGGGCCAGGGGCTGCCGGATCGCGGTCAACGGCCCGGACGTGGCCGACAACCCGGCGGTCTATCTGGCGGCCGGCGCCGACGCAGTGGCGCTCGGCGAAGGCGAGATGGCCCTGGCCGACCTGGTGGATCTGTGGGAGCGCGGCGGCGGCGGCGAACAGGAGGTGGCGGGCCTGATCCTGCCGGGTCCCGGTCGCCTGATCACGACCCGGCCCCGCGGCCCGATCCGCGACCTCGACGCCCTGCCCCCGCCCGCCTGGGACCTGCTGGACGTGCAGGCCTACCGCCGCGCCTGGACCGGCGCCCACGGCGAGTTCTCGTGGAACATGGCCACCTCGCGCGGCTGCCCCTACACCTGCAACTGGTGCGCCAAACCCACCTTCGGCCGCCGTTACACGGTGCGCTCGCCCGCCGACGTGGTGCGTGAGCTGGCCCTGCTGAAGGCGCAGGTCGCGCCGGACCACGTGTGGTTCGCCGACGACATCTTCGGCCTCGACGTCGACTGGACCACGGCCTTCGCCCACGAGGTCGAGGCGGCCGGCTGCCGCACGGACTTCACCATGCAGTCCCGCGTCAACCTGATGACCGAGCCCATGGTCGAGGCCCTGGCCCGAGCCGGGGCGCGAGAAGTATGGCTCGGCGTCGAATCCGGCTCGCAGAAGATCCTCGACGCCATGGACAAGGGCTCGACGGTCCAGGCCGCCCGCGCCGCCACCCGCACCCTGAAGGCGCACGGCGTGCGCGCCTGCTGGTTCATCCAGCTCGGCTATCCGTCCGAGACCTGGGACGACATCCTCTCCACCCGCGACCTGATCCGCGAGGCGGCGCCCGACGAGATCGGCGTCTCCGTCGCCTACCCCCTGCCGGGCACCGAGTTCCACAGCCGCGTCCAGGCCCAGTTCGGCCGCCAGCGCAACTGGAAGGACACCGGCGACCTGGCGATGCTGTTCCAGGGGACCTATTCGACCGCCCTCTACCGCAAGGTGCGCGACGCCCTGCACGCCGACATCGAGAGCGGCGAGGACGACGACGCCTGGACCCGGCTGGAGACTGAGGCCTTCCACCACCGCTCGCCGCACCCCTTCCGCCTCTCGCTGGAGGCCTGACCATGGCGAACACCCAGACCCCGCCCAGCAACTTCCCCTCCGCCGCCGCCGAGGCCTTCGACGCCATCGCCGAGCGGTTCGACGAGCGGTTCACCCCCTGGCTCAGCGTGGCCGCCCAGAGGCGGGCGGTGCGCGGGGCCCTGGAGGCGGCGTTCCCCGAAGGCGCGCGTCTGATCGAGATCGGCGGCGGCACCGGTGAGGACGCCCTGTGGCTGCTGAAGCGCGGGCGCCAGGTGATGCTGACCGACGCCTCGCCCCTCATGGTGCGCATCTCCGCGGCCAAGTTCGCCGATCTGCCCGGCGCGGAGACCCAGGTCTGCGCCGCCGAGAACCTGGGCGAGCTGGCGAGCTGGATCGCGACGCCGTTTGACGGCGCCTATTCGAATTTCGCGGGGCTGAATTGCGTCACCGACCTTGGGCCGTTCGCCCAGGGGTTGGCCAGGCTGCTGCGTCCGGGCGCGTCGGCGCTGCTGGTGGTGTTCGGCCGCTGGTGCCCGGGCGAGTGGCTGGTGGAGCCCCTGCGGGGTCGTCCAAAGAACGCGTTCCGCCGCATCGCCGCCGGCGACCAGCCCGCACGGCTCGGCGGACGCGAGTTCACCGTCCGCTACCACCGTCGCCGCGACCTGGAGCGCGTCATGGCGCCCTGGTTCCGGCCCGCCGGCCGCCTGGGCGTGGGGGTGTTCGTGCCGCCGAGCGCGGCGGAGCCCTGGATCTCCGGCCATCCGCGCCTGCTGGGGGCCCTGGAGACGCTGGACCGCGGCCTCGGCGGACCGCTGGCCGACCTTGGCGACCACATCCTCTACCGGTTCGTGCGCACCGAGGCGGAGGCGCCATGATCGGCGCACGCCCATGATCATCTTGGTCAATCCGCGGGCCACACGCCCGTCGAACCGGCGCTTTCCCCTGTCGGTGATGGCCATCGGCGCCGCCCTGCCCCCCGACGTCACCTGGGAGATCGTCGACGGCAACCTGCCGGACATCGACGTCGTGGGCGCCATCGCCGCCCATGTCGAGCGGCAGTCCGGCGGGCCGGATCCCGTGCGCGCCATCGCCATGACCGTGATGCCCGGCCCGCAGCTGGTCAGCGCCGTGCCGCTGGCCAAGGCGGTGAAGCGGATGTTCCCGGACATCCCGATCATCTGGGGCGGCAATTTCGGCAGCCTCTATCCCGAGCCGGTGCTGAACGCGCCCTACGTCGACTGGCTGGTGCGCGGCCAGGGCGAGGACACCTTCCTGCAACTGCTGGAGGCCATCGACGGCCGCCGCGATCCCAAGACCATCGCCGGCCTCGCCTTCCGCCAGGCCGACGGCACGCACTGGCTGGGCCCCGAGCGCATCTGGAAGGGGCCGAGCGAACTGCCCGCGCCGCCCTATCACAAGATCGACGTGCCGACCTATCTGCGGCCCACCGTGCTCGGCCGCCGCTCGGGCGTCTACCAGGCCTCGATAGGCTGCCCCTACGGCTGCAATTTCTGCGGGGTGATCAGCGTGTTCGGCCGCAAGGAGAAGGTGCAGACCGTCGCCCGCACCGCCGAGCACCTGGCCTACCTCGTCCAGAATCACGGGATGGATTCGGTCCACTTCTACGACAACAACTTCTTCCTGAACGAAAGCCAGGCGCGCGAGGTGGCCGAGCGCTTCAAGCCGCTCGGCATCCGCTGGTGGTGCGAGGCCCGGGTCGACGCCCTCTGCCGCTTCTCCGACGCCACCTGGCGCGCCCTGCGCGAGGCGGGCCTGACCATGGTGTTCTGCGGCGCGGAGTCCGGTTCGGACGAGGTATTGGCCAAGATGAACAAGGGCATCACCACCGACCAGATCCTGACCGCCGCCGCCAAGACCCGCGAGCACGGCATCATCCCGGAGTTCTCGTTCATCTTCGGCGACCCCGACGAGCCGGAAGAGCAGCTGCAGACGACCTTCGGCTTCGTGCGCAGGCTGAAGGCGATCAATCCGCAGATGGAGCTGATCAGCTACTTCTACACCCCGACGCCCCAGCGGAAGGAGACCTACGGCGACGTCGACGCCCTGGAAAACACACCGAGCGACCTCGACGAGTGGATCCAGCCCGAGTGGGTGGGCTGGATGACCCACGAGAACCCCCGCCTGCCCTGGTTCGAGCAGCAGATGAGGGCGAAGGCCCAGGACTTCGAACTGATCCTGAAGAGCCGCTTCCCCTCGGTGCACGACCGCCAGACCCGCCCCTGGGGCAAGCTCCTCGGCCAGGCGGCGGCCTGGCGGCGCTGGGAGCGGGGCGAGTACGACGATCCGCGCCTTCTG
>DASYBX010000190.1:0-15186 GCA_036500495.1 Caulobacteraceae bacterium | reverse complement strand
GCCAGGCGGAGGCGCGGTCGTCGCTCTTCGTGTAGGCGGCGCCGGCGGCCAGGGCCCCGAACAGATAGGCGTCCGGGTGGCCGGCCATGCGCTGACGACCTCCGAGCTGCCGGCGCACACCCACGGCGTGACCGACTCCGGCCACAGCCACGGCGTGACGGACGGCGGGCACAGCCACGGCCTCACCGACCCGAGCCACACCCACACCATCACCCAGAACCTCGACAACAACGGGCCCATGGCCGCCAACCACGGGCTGGGCAACGTGTCGGGCCAGGTCGAGATCGCCACCACCACCTCGGACCCGGCCGCCACCGGCATCACCGTCGACAGCGCGACGACCGGGGTCGCGGTCAATGGCGCGGCGACCGGCGTCACCATCCAGAACACCGGCGGCGGGGCCGCCCACGCCCACGACGCCTCGGCCGGCGCCGTCCCCACCGTGCCGCCGTTCGCGGCGGTGAACTACATCATCAAGGCGTGAGCGCCGATGCCCTATCTGACACTCGCCCTGCCGGCCGGGATCTACCGCAACGGCACGATCGGCCAGGCCAAGGGCCGCTGGCATGACGCCAACCTGGTGCGCTTCCAGCAGGACGAGGTGAAGCCGGTCGGCGGCTGGCAGCTGCGCTCGCCGGACGCCGAGCCCTTCGCCGGCGTGGCCCGCTGCGCCCTGACCTGGCGCGACAACAGCAACAACCGCTGGATCGCGGTGGGCACCAGTTCGCGCCTCTATGTGCAGGACGAGAGCGGCGCCAACCACGACATCACGCCCGCCGGTTATGCGGCCGGGCGCGACGACATCGCCCACAACACCGGCTATGGCGGCGGCTTCTATGGCCAGGGCGCCTATGGCGAGCCGGGCGCGGGCACGGGCGCCTATCTGCCGGTGACGGTGTGGTCCCTGGCCGCCTGGGGCCAGGACCTGGTCGGCTGCGCCGATTCCGACGGGAGGATCTATCAGTGGAGCCTGGACTCCGAGGCCTCCGCCGCGGTGGTGAGCGGCGCGCCGAGCGGCTGCGCGGGCCTGGTGGTGACCCAGGAGGGCTTCCTGTTCGCACTGGGCGCCGGCGGCGACGGCCGGCGCATCGCCTGGAGCGACCAGCAGGACAACACCCAGTGGACCGCCGACGCCACCAACCAGGCCGGCGACTACGACCTGCCGACCGCCGGCACGCTGCTGTGCGGCCGGGCCCTGCCGGCCGGGGCCCTGGTGTTCACCGACGTGGACGTGTGGCGCGCCTCCTACATCGGCGCCCCGCTGGTCTATGGCTTCGAGCGGGCGGGCGCGGGCTGCGGCCCGATCTCCCGGGGCGCCGTCGCCGCGCACGACAGCGCCGCCGCCTGGATGGGGCAGGGGCCGAACTTCTGGTTCTTCGACGGCCAGGGCGTGCGGCCGCTCGACTGCGACGTGCTGGACCACCTGTCGGACATGACCTCGAGCCGGCGCTCCAAGGTGACGGCAGTGCACCTGGCGACGCTCGGCGAGATCTGGTGGTTCTATCCGTCAGGCGAGTCCACCGAATGCGACCGGTACGTGGCCTGGGCTTATCGGGAAAGCCAGCGGGCGGGCCGCAACATCTGGACCATCGGCGCGCTGGCCCGCACCTGCGGCGCGGCCGAGGGGGTGATGGACACCCCGCTGATGGTCGATCCCTCGGGCGGGCTCTACGAGCACGAGACCGGCCTGGCCTATGACGGCGCCGCGCCCTTCGTGGAGAGCGGCCCGGTGGAGATCGGCGACGGCGAGTTCATGGCCGAGCTGCAGCGGATCATCCCCGACGAGCTGCAGGACGGCAACCTGACCGCCACGCTCTACGGCCGCCTGTGGCCGGACGGGGCGGAGTTTTCGTCGGGCCCGTTCGCCCTGGCCAGCCCGACCGACCTGCTGTTCCAGGCGCGCGAGATCCGCGTGCGCTTCACCGGCGGCCCCGTTCCCGCAGACTGGCGGGTGGGCGCGATGCGGCTGGAGCTGATCCAGGGGGACCCGATTTGAGCCTCAAGCTTCCCCTGGCGCCCGGCGCCTACGACAAGGGCGACGAGGCCCAGATGCGCGGCGCGGTCGAGCGCGCCGACCAGCAGAACCGCAAGCGGCAGGAGGACCTGGTGCTGGCGCCGGACCAGCGGCTGGTGTTCTACGACGCGCACGGCGCCGAGCAGCACTTCACCGGGGCGGTCCTCGGCGCCCTGGTCCGGTCGGACCGGGCCGGGCAGGGGCTTTCCCCGGCGGGGCAGGCCAACGCCCGGTCCAATATCGCGGCCGGCTCCCTGACCGGGACGCCGGGAGGCGCGGCCGGCCAGGTCCAATTCAACGCCGGCGGCGGCTTCGGCGGCTTCACCCTGGGCGGCGACGCCCGGCTCAACCCCTCGACCGGCGCCCTGACCCTGGCCGCGGTCAACGCCGACGTGGGCGCGTTCGGCGACGGGACGCACGTGGGCCAGTTCACGGTGAACGCCAAGGGCCTGGTGACGGCGGCGTCGAGCGTGGCCATCCCGGCCTTCAGCGCCGGCGGTGCGGGCCTGGCGCCCGCCAGCGGCGGCGGCGCGGCCAACTTCCTGCGGGCCGACGGGGCCTGGGCGCCGGCCGTGGTCAGCGTGGGCCTGGCGATGCCGGGCCAGTTCACGGTGTCCGGTTCCCCGGTGACCGCCTCGGGAACCCTCGCCGCCGCCTGGGCCGCCCAGGGCGCGGGCACGGTGCTCGCCGGGCCGCCGTCCGGCGCCGCGGCCGCGCCCGCCTTCCGCGCCCTGGCGAGCGCGGACCTGCCCGTCGGCTCGTCCTCCCAGCTCGGCGCCGTCCAGGTGGACGGCACGACCATCACGGCCAGCGGCGGCGTGATCTCGGCGGTTGGGGGAGGGGGCGGTGGTGGAGGCTTGATTGCATCGGGCCTGGTTTCGGGCACGTCTACGCTGAACTATACGCTCTCAAGCATTCCGGGCACTTACAACCATCTGAAATTTATCATCATCGGCCGATCAGTGGCGACGGACAGTGCTGTCGGTAATATTGCTCTGTGGTTCAACGGCGATACGACAACTGCCAACTACGCTGCGACATATTTTGCAGGAGACGCGCGAGGAAATCTCCCCCCATTTTCGGGCCTTGGTCAGTTCATTAGCAACTTCGCAAGTTCAGCCAGCAGCAACATCTCGTCCTGTGTTCTGATCATTGATATCTACGCCTATGCTCAGACTTTGATCCCTGTCCAATGGGCGTCCGACCTTCGGGCGCTCGACACAGTTGGTCGCGAACTTTTCTCCCAGGCTTCGTATTCTCCGTCGCCTCTGACTGCGATTAACAGCATCACGGTTACGCCTTTCAACCAGAGTAGCGTGAACGTTGCCTTCGCCGACAAGACGGAATTTTGGCTCTTAGGCTACTAACCCCAAGCCGAGCCATTTCGTCACCTTGCAGCCCACGGAAGCGTCAGGCTACGCTTTTGAGGTGCGCGAAAAGTCCGATGCAAGCTGGGAAGTGCTCGCCGTAACGAGGTTCGTCCTCGCGATGGTCGTGATGGTTGGGCACCTGAATGAGCGGCCCGGGCTGACGACTTGGTGGACGCCGATCGGTCTGTTTTTCAACCAAGGCTCGGCGGTCTACGGCTTCCTCCTCATCTCGGGCTACGCGATCGCGGCGAGTTTGGAGCGCAAAGAGCGTGGGTTTTACTGGCGTCGTGTCCGACGCATCTACCCGACCTATTTGGCGTCGGTGGCGCTTGCCGGGATCGCGGTCGCCATCGGTGCCGCTGCAACTGAGCCGGCGGCCCGTTGGGTTGCACTACTGCTGATGGTCCAATCCTTCGCGGCGCCCACCCTGGCGGCGGATGGCCAGCTTTGGACGCTCGCGGTCGAGTGGTGGAACTACATCCTGGCTCCTGTGTATCGGCGTGTGCTGGATGTTGGGCTGATCATTCTCTGTTGCATGTCCCTGTGGTTTTACTGCCGACTTGGGGCACCGGAACATCCGGCTCCCACGACACACGGACTGATGTTCGCGCTGCTGACGTGGTTTTGGATCGCGGGCTTTCTCTATCGTAGAAGGCGGGGGACGCTCTACGGCTACGCCCTTCTGTTCGGGCCGTTGATGGTCGCATTCCTGTTCGCGTGGATCGGACTGGCCGTCTGGATAGGGGCGGTTGCCCTTGCCATTTGCGAGCACGTAAGGGTTTCCGGCAAATTCAAAGCAGCCTTCATCTGGCTGGGCGACCTGTCGTACCCCGTCTATGCCGTGCACATCCCGATGTTCTCGATCTGCCTAGCTTTGGGGATCAAGGGAGCCTTTCCTGCCGCTCTCACCGTGCTGGCGACGTCGGCAGTAGTTCTGCACGCCATTGATCTTCCGGTGCGCAACTGGAGGCCGGCGCGTCCGAGGCCCGATCTAGCGACAGCCAATAGCCTGTAATTGTCCGGGCCGCCGCCGCCCGCGCTGCGCTAGTTGAAAAGGCCAAGGGGGATAGCCTCACCTAACGCGGTGTAGCCGGCGTCGGAGCCATGGATGTGATCTTCCGCGCCCATGCCTTTCTTGATCCGGCTCGGCTGGGCCGGATCACGCCACGCCGCGTCGAAGTCGATGAAGCCGTCCCACTCCTTCGATGTTCGAAGCCATTGATTGACACGCTGCCGCAGGATCTCGGTCTCGGCAGACCAATGGGCGGAGCCGCCGTAGGGCGCGATAGTGCCGGCGTAAATCTTCACCCCGTGCGCGTGCGCCTTGGCGATCAACTGTCGATAGCCGGCCAGAAATTCCTCGTAGGGTGGTGGCGTGGCGGCCTCGCTCCCCAAAGGCATCGGCGTGCCTTTTCCGAGAGCAAGATCGTTGACGCCGAGCAATACGATCACATGGCTGACGCCAGGCACGCCCAGCGCGTCCCGGTCGAATCGGGCAGGTCCTGCATCGCCGAGGCCGCCTGTCAGAAGGCGGTTGCCTCCAATGGCCTCGTTGACCACGGTCCACCTGCCCGGCGCCTGGGCATTGAGGCGCTCGGCCAGCCGATCTGGCCACCGACGGTTTCGATCGAGTGTCGAGAAATTGCCGTCGGTCAGGGAGTCGCCGAAGGCCACGACCGCCCTGGCCGGCGTCTGAGCTTCCACCCCGGTCAGGAAGGCACGCAGGAGAAAGGTCTTTGCGCCGAGCAGGAACGTCGAACCGGTGTAGTTCCCGTGACCGGTCATGTATCCAGTCTGGAGCCCCGTCACATGGCATTCGCAAGGCCCCGTGTCGGTTGGCACGTAGATGCTGACCGCAAGGCTACTTAGAGGCTTCACGTCCATTGCGATCGGATCGCTAACCATAGGGGAGAAGGCCGGGATCACAGCGGTCTTCGACCCCGAAAAGGTCACGACATGATCGCTGCCCGGTACAATCGCGCCCCCCAACGCCGCGGGCATGGCAACGTGCACCTCACCGATCACCAAAGGCTTGGAGCTATATTCGTTGCTCAGCCGGAGTCGAATCTGCGAGCCGCCACCGCTGACCCGCACGACCTGACGCAGGGTCTGATCCTTGAAACTCGGGTTGATGGGCGGATCGGGCATCGGCGGAGCGCCCCAAACACCGACCCAATGCCCTGAAGAAGGTGCGGAAATCACCATGCCCTTGTGCGAGGGCGGGGAGTTCGGGCCAGTCAGAGCCGGGGCCGACAGCATCACCATCGTCCAACCGGCCGCCGCAGCAGCGCCAAGGATCCACACTCGCTTTCGCTTGATCGCCACGGCCCCCGCCCCTCCACGCGCCTATCGGCGGTCGGCGATCAAGGAGCTTAGGTCAAGCCTACCGGACGTCCAAGGGCAGACGATCCGCCGAAGGGACTATGGTTAACCATCATTTAAATGCCCATATCTCGTCCTAGAGGACGCGTATGACCCGGATTTGGAGACGCTTCAGGATCGCAGGCTATCTGGCCGCCGGCCCCATCACCGGACTGTTGCTAGCCGGCTTTGTGCGACATCACCGCAAAGAGCCGCTGCTGGCCGCCCTGTATCTGGCGGCGATCCCGAGCGCCTGGGTGCTGTTGACGCTGACGGCGGCGGGGATCGTGCCGCACGGCTGATCCCGAGCCTGGCCTAATGTCGTCGCTTGCGGGGGTGGCCCTCGATCTCGTCGAAGCGGCGCACGGCGCCGAGCACGACCAAGCCGACGATGAGCAGCACGGTTATGACGATCGCGGCTTCCAACATTAACAAAATTTAATCTCTTATCCGTCGCCGGTCATCCTCCGATTTGGGTAGCGGCGCCCGAATCGGCCTGCCGCCCCTGTGCAAGGCCCTCCCATGCCCGACGAAAATCCGGCGGCGGCGTGGGTCCGCTGCCGGCCCTACGTGCACGCCGCGCTGGCGCGGGCCGGGGGCACGCACGAGGTCGAGGACGTGGCGCGCCTGATCGCAGAGGGGCGGGCGCACTTCTGGCCCGGGCGGCGGTGCGCGGTGGTGACCGAGTTCTACGCCTATCCCCGCCTGAAGGCCTGCAACCTGTGGCTGCTCGGCGGGGAGCTGAAGGAGTTGCTGGCGATGCGCCCGGCGATCGAAGCCTGGGCGCGGGCCCAGGGCTGCACGCGCATCCTGGGCGGCGGCCCGCGGCGCGGCTGGGAGCGCGTGCTGCGGCCGCTGGGCTGGCGACCCGAATGGATCATCTATCGCAAGGACCTCTAGCCATGAGCTTTTCAGCCAGTCACCAGGACACGAGCAACAGCTCGACCGATACGCTCGACCCGCAGTATTCGAATGCGGTCTACGGCAACCTCGACCGCGCCACGGCCCTGGCCAATACGCCGTTCCAGCCCTATGCGGGGCAGCAGGTGGCGGGCTTCACCCCGGACCAGACGCAGGCGCAGGCCGCCTATGCCGGGATTGGGCAGGGCGGGGTGGGCTCGGCGCCGCTGCAGGCGGGGATCAACCTGGCCACGGGAGTCGGCCAGTACCAGCCGCAGGCGGTGACCGCCGCGCCTCTGACCAGCGTGGACCTTTCCGGCTACATGAACCCGTACAGCCAGCAGGTGATCGATTCGACGCTGTCGGACCTGAACCGGCAGCGGAACATCCAGGCGACCAACGACGCCTCGACGGCGACCCAGGCGGGCGCGTTCGGCGGCTCGCGCTCGGCGGTGCTGCAGGGCCTGGACGACGACAACTTCGCCCGGCAGGCGGCCCAGACGGCGGCGAGCCTGAACCAGCAGAACTTCTCGCAGGCCCAGGCGGCGGCGCAGGGCGACCTGTCGCGCCAGCTCTCGGCCAGCCAGGCGAACCAGAACGCCGGGCTACAGGGGGCGGGGCTGACCCTGAACGCGGCCAACGCCCTGTCGGGCATGGGCGGGCAGCAGCTGAGCCAGGCGCTGCAGCAGGCCGGGGCGCTGTCGACCGCCGGCGACGCGCAGCAGCAGAACCAGCAGGCGCAGCTGAATGCGGCCTATCAGCAGTGGCAACTGGCGCAGCAGTATCCGCTGACGATGCAGAACGTGCTCGACCAGGCTGTTCAGCTGGTGCCGAAGACGGGGACGACGAACTCGACGGGGAGCGCGACCAAAGAAGGCATGGACGCCAACCTCGTTTCCGGAACGCCCTTCGCTTTCGTGTGAGGCTTCGCATGTCCACCGAGATCATTGCCCTGGCCGGTGTCGGCGTGACCGGCCTCGGCCTGTTCATCAACGCCGCCCTGGTCGCCTTCTTCCTCGGCAAGCTATCCGCGCGCGTCGCCAACCTCGAAACCCGCTCCCGGGACCTGGATGACGGCGCCGCGGCGCTCGCGGCCATGACCGCGACGCTGCACGCGCTCAAGGAGAGCGTGGACGACATCAAGGTCACCTTCTCGCGCCGCTTCGAGGCGGTGGAGCACACGGTGAAGACCCTGCTGATGGCGCGCTCGCGCCGCGCGGCGCCCGTCGAAGACTGACAATCCACGGAGGCTTCCATGACCGAACAGGAGCGGTTCGACCGCTGCCTGGCCGAGGTGCTGCGCCTGGAGGGCGGCTACGTCGACGATCCGCGCGATCCGGGCGGGGCGACCAGGTTCGGCGTCACCCTCGCGGTGCTGGCGCAGGCCCGCGGCCGGCCGTGCTCGGCCGAAGACGTGGCGGCGCTGACCACCACGGAGGCGGCGCAGATCTACCGGGCCCGGTACTGGGGGCCGGCGGGCTGCGGCGGGCTGGCGGCGGGGCTGGACCTCGCCGCCTTCGACGCGGCGGTGAACATGGGGCCGGCGACGGCGGCGCGGCTGCTGCAGGCCGCGCTCGGCGTGGCGGCGGACGGCGACGTCGGGGCCCTGACGCTCGCGGCCGCAACCCGCCGGACGCCGGGCGAGACCATCCGCACGCTCTGCGGCCTGCGCCGCCGGCGCTACCGGGCCCTGGCGGGCTTCGCCGCCTTTGGCCGGGGCTGGCTCAACCGGACCGACACCATCGAGGCCCTGGCGCTGGCCTGGGCCGCGAATGACAGCCCTGACCTCATCGGAGACGCCCATGTCGTTTGATCCCATCACGGCCGCCATGGACCTCGGCGGAAAGCTGATCGACCGGCTGATCCCGGACCCGGCGCAGAAGCAGGCCGCGGCCCTGGAGCTGCTGAAGCTGCAGCAGTCGGGCGAACTGGCCCAGCTGACCGCGGACACCGACCTGGCCAAGGGACAGCTGGGGGTGAACCAGGCCGAAGCCGCCAATGCCAATGCGTTCGTCTCGGGCTGGCGCCCGGCCGTGGGCTGGGTGTGCGTCATGGGCCTGTTCTACGTGTTCGTGTTCAAGCCCGTCGCCAGCCCCTGGGCGGCCAAGTTCATGGGCATGCCCCTGGAAGCCCTGGACATGGGCACGCTGGGGACCTTGCTGTTCGGCATGCTGGGCCTCGGCGGCATGAGGACCGTCGAGAAGATCAATGGGGTGGCCGCGAAATAGCGAACCCGCGGCTTTCGCCGCGGGTCTCTTCGCTTGGCGGGGGAATGGTGCCGCCGGGCAGGATTGAACTGCCGACCTCAGCCTTACCAAGCGCGTTTCAGCCTACGCCAGAGTACGAAATCACACGATAAATCAATAACTTGTGACGACGCGAGTGCGACAAAATGCGTGCTTACTGGAGCCCTGGCGCTTACTATTTGCTTACTGGAGCGGCCCGGGCTGAGGTCGCCAGTTCAATGCCGGGAGCGCTCTGTGACCGCCCGTAAACGCCTCACCAAACGGCTCGTCGACGACGCTGACTCTGGACCCAAAGACCGCTTTCTCTGGGACAGCGAAGTGGTCGGATTCGGCGTGAAGCTGAACGTCAAAGGCCGCAAGACCTACATCGCGCAATACCGGGTCGCCGGACGGTCCCGCCGCTTCACGATCGGCGGCCACGGCTCGCCGTGGACCGTCGAGACGGCCCGGGAGCGCGCCAAGGTCCTTCTGGGCAAGGTGGCCGACGGGCAGGACCCGCAGGAGTCCAAGACGCTCGACCGCAACGCCATGACGGTCGCGCAGATGTGCGAACTCTACCTCACGGAAGGATTGGCGACCCGAAAGGCGGCCTCGGTGGCGACCGCGCGCGCGGACCTCGACAACCACATCAAGCCGCGCATCGGCGCCAAGCGCGCCGTGGACGTCACACCGGAGGACATCGATCGGCTGCTACTGGAGATCGCCGCCGGCAAGACCGCGCGGCGCGCCAAGACCAGTAAGAAGCGCGGCGTGTCGATGGTGCGCGGCGGCAAGGGCGCCGCCAATTCGGCCATCTCGACCTTGGGCGCGGCGTTCGGCTTCGCCATCCGCCGCCGGGTCCGGCTGGACAATCCCGTCCGTGGGGTCCGCAAGTTCCGCGAGCGGAAGTTGGAGCGGTTCCTGTCCCCGGCCGAACTGGCGCGGCTGGGCGAGGCGTTGGCGGCCGCCGAATCCCTCGGGGTCGAGAGCCCCTTCGCCATCGCCGCGATCCGGCTGCTGGTCTTGACAGGCGCCCGGCGCAACGAGGTGCTTGGCCTGGAACGCGCGTGGATCGACGCTCACAACAGTTGTCTGCGCCTGCCCGATAGCAAGACGGGCGCGAAGGTGATCCACCTGGGGGAGGCGGCGCTCGAGGTCATCCAGGCCGTGCCCGGGATCGTGGGAAACCCCTATCTGTTACCCGGCCGCGGACAGCGCGGTCCTCTGAGAGACATCCAGTCCGCTTGGACGCGAATTCGCGATGCGGCGGGTCTTCCAGATGTGCGCTTGCATGACCTTCGACACGCTTTCGCCAGTCTTGGTGTCGGGAACGGCGACACGCTGTTCGTGGTCGGGTCCCTTCTCGGTCACCGCAGCCCCCAGACGACACATCGCTACGCCCATCTGGCGGATCATCCGTTGAAAAGCGCCGCGGACCGCATTTCCGCCGAGGCGGCGCGCCTGATGGCGTTGAGACGGCCAGAGGGCAAAGACGCCCGGGCCCGCGCCAACGTCGTCGCTGCGCCACCGGGAACCAGGGGCGTCCTGGGCGAGGTCATCGCCACGGAGTGGCTCGACACCTTGGCGGCCGCTCAAATAGTAGGATCGACGGTCGGAACGCTTCAGACTTGGCGCTGGATGGGTCTTGGGCCGCCCTATCGCCGGGTTGGCCGACGGATCGTCTACGCTCGGGGCGATGTCGACGCCTGGAAGACCGAACAGGACTCGGCGCGTGCGGACGGACGACTCTCGCGGACACAGGTGGCTTGAGCCGATCGCGCCGTTGATGGATGTAAGGGGACAAGAGGTCTTGGAGTGCCGGGACGAGGCGGAAGTGCGGGGCCGTCGTGGGATGAAACCCTGGAGGAACAAGGGGCTGGCCAAAAAAGGCGGCGGGCCGCGCGGCGAAAGCTCTGTCTGGAGTCGCGGCCGATTTAGACACCGCTCGGACAGGTCGTTTTGGAGTCGGGCGGTCGGCGGTGCGCTTCTGAGCGGCGCGTGAGAATGCTCTAGATGCTTTCTCAGAAGGTATTTTCGGGCGGCCTGGCGACCACTCCAGGGCGCGGCAGAGGTCCGGAACCGGGACCAGGCGCATGCGGAAGTGGGACCTAAGGGGGCCCAGTTCGGTGGGCGAGGGCCCACTTACGGCTACGCTTTCAAATCAAAGAGGAATTCGGCGGCTGCCGGGCCTGATAGGCCGGCAAATGGCCGGCTTGAGGCGCGCGGAAGTGGGACCCCTTTTTTGCCACTGCTGCGCCTTATCAGCGCGGCCGTCGAAGCAATGGGCAGAAGGTCACCGATGTCAAACGGCGCGCAATCGGGACCCCCAATGGGCGCCGAAAAGGACCGCCTCTTCATAGCACTGCGTGGCGGCCAGGCGCGGAGCCATGCATAGCGCAGCGCCTGGCCGCCGGGTGAGGCACTGAGGTATCAGCCGGGCCCGGAGGGGGCTGGGGGGAGGTTGAACAGATTGTGGATAAGTTGGCGACAGGTGTGGTCGCTCCGAACAGCCTTCAGCCTCATCTTGTGGAGGATAGCGCATTGCTCGCGAAGCGCCGTTCGGGCGATCAGCATGGGGGGCACCATGGCGGCCAGTTCGGGGTGGCCCGAGAGCAACTCCATCGCTTGCCGTTCAAAGAAAGCCCGGCGCAGGCCGCCCTTGGCAGCCTGCGTGCCTCCGGGAAACCCGCTTGCCGCTTCAGCCTGCCTTTCCGACCAACGCACGCGGCATCCATGTGAACATGTGCCCTTTTCACGTGCGGAGGCTTCGTCCCTGGAAGGCTGAATGGCGGCCGAGAAAACGCATATGGACGTATTGTCACGCATCATGTTCGCGCAATGCGTTGCGTTTGCGTCAAAAATGCGCGACAAAGGAGTCCTGCAGCGGTCGGGGCGTTGGCAGGTTAGCGCGACAATCGCCTGGCCCTGCTTCGGATCCAACCGACTTAGGCTTCAAAATTGGTTCTGACGCGAATTTGGACCACCAAAGGGTTCTGCGTTTTGACGGAATTCGGCAGGGTCGGGGCGCTGCTTTGTTAACCTGACAACGCCGACGTCCGCGCAGAACCGTCACGTCGAGGCGCGCCGGGTCGAATAGCGCACGGCGGCCAAAGGAAGGGTGCGCCTTCGCCGCCATCACTACGCGCTTTGGTTTTGAGCCCTCGTCTAGATGTGAAGGCTCTTGGAGGATGGATCGGCTGAACGGCCGCCCGGAGGAGGGCGACGTTTTGCCGGTGTTTGGGGGGCGCGATGGGGCGATTCCGGCTTATCGGCGGAGCATTGCTTGCTTGTACGGTCGCATGGTCCAACGCCTGGGCTCAGGCTGACCGTGCGCCACGTCCAACGCCGCCCCTGCCCACCCCGCAACAGCTTAACCCCTCCCAGCAGTTGCCCGCGGAACGCCAGCAACGCAGCGACATCTTCGCGGCGCCCGAGCCCGGCCCGTGCCCGCTGCGGGATTCCACCCTCACCTTCGAGCTGAAGGGCGTCACCTTCACCGGCGCCGTGGGCGTGGCCAAGGGCAACCTGGACCGGGCGTTCATGGGCCAGGTCGGTCAGACCATCCCGGTGTCGACCATCTGCGAAATCCGCGACCGCGCCTCAGCCATATTGTTCTCCCACGGCATCCTGGCGCGGGTCGAGATCCCCGCGCAACGCATCGCCGAGGGGCAGCTCCAGCTCGACGTGATCGAGGCGCACATCGCGGGGGTCCGCTTCCATGGCGACGCCGGCGGCGCACAGGCCAAGGTCGAGGCCTATCTGGAGCGCCTGCGCGGCCTCACCCCACTCAACCTCAACACGGCGCAGCGCTACCTGCTCCTGGCCGCCGACGTGCCGGGCGTGCAGATCTCCGCGGCCCTCCGTCCCTCGGCCGAGGGACGCGGGGCGGTGGAGCTCGATGTCACCGTCAGCCGTAGCGTGGTGTCGGCGGCGGCCAATGTGCAGAACTACGGCTCGCAGGCGATCGGGCCGTGGGCGGGCCTCGGCCGCGTGGACCTCAAGGGCCTGACCGCCTACGGCGAGCAGACGTCGGTGGTTCTCTACTCGACCCTGGACTTCTACGAGCAGCGCATCGTCGAGCTCATGGAGGACTTCCGGCCGACCGACACCGGCCTGATCGTCCACAGTTCGTTGTCCTACGCGTGGTCCCATCCGCAGGGGGCGCTGGCGCCGCTGAAACTGGATGGCCAGGCGCTCGACGCCGAACTTTCGGCCAACTACCCGATCATCCGCCGCCGCCGAAGCAACTTGAACCTGATCGGCGGCCTGGCTGTCATCAATCAGAACACTGACTTTTCTAGCGGCGGGGCCCTGATCGACGACAAGCTTCGCGTACTCTTCCTGCGGCTGGATGGGACCAAGCGGGTCACCCTGTTTGGCCGCCTGCCTTTCGAGGCGGAGCTGGGTCTGGAAATGCGCCAGGGGGTCAACGCCCTTGGCGCCAGCCAGGCCGGCGACCTGGCCCTGTCGCGCGCGAGCGGCGATCCGGACGCGCTGATCGGCCGCGCCGACGGCCACGTCAGCCTGGGGCTCACACCCTGGCTGCAGGCCTATGTCGGCTACCAAGCTCAATATACTCAGAAGCCGCTGCTGTCCTACGAGCAGATCGCCATTGGCAACCTGACCATCGGCCGGGGCTACGACCCCTCGTCGGTGGCTGGCGACCGCGGCGTCGCCGGCGCCTTCGAAGCGCGCGTCATGCCGTTGCGGCTGCCCGCCGGCTTCAGCGTCGGCGCCTACGGCTTCTACGACATCGCCTATGTCGAATACGTCGACAATCCCCTGACCAGCACGGTGCGGTCCGCCGGCGGCGGCCTGCGCATCGGCGCGCCCAAGGGCATCGACCTCGACCTGTTCTACGCCACGCCGTTCGACCGTCCCACGCCGTCAGCGCCCTCCAAGCCGCCGCCGCGCGTGATGATGTCCCTGACCTACCGGCGATAGGGCCAAGACCATGCAGGCCAGCGCCATGACCCAAGCTTCCGGTTCGAACCCACGGACGATCGGCCGGAGCCGGCTGCTCCGCTGCACGGCGCTGGGTCTCGTCCTGGCCGCTCTGGAGGTGCTTCCGGTCCGCGCCGCCCCCGCGGGAGCGAACATCCCCGCCGGCGTGACGGCCCCGCCGACCATCACCACGACCGGCCCGGTCACCGACGTGAAGGTGAACCAGGCACGGACCCTGATCGACTGGTCGAGCTTCGACATCGCCAAGGGCGAGGCGGTCAATTTCCGCTTCAACGCCGGCTCCGACATCGTGCTGAACCGCGTGCTCGGCCAGGCCGTGGTGGACGGGACCCTCAACGGCTTGGTAGGCGCCAAGGCCGGCGGCAACGTCTGGATCTACGGCGGGCAGGGCGTGGTGTTCGGCCCCAACGCCAGGGTCAATGTCGGCAGCCTGATGGCCACCAGCACGCCGCTGTCGTCGGTGTCCGACTTCCTGTCCGGCTCCAACGCCTTCACCTTCCAGGGCGGCGCGACGGACGCCTCGGTGCTGGTCAGGAGCGGCGCACGGCTGACGAGCCAGGGCGCCCTGGCCCTGATCGCCCCGTCGGTGGCGACCGAGGCCGGCGCCCAGGTCACGGCTGGCGGGACCCTGCTCTACGGTTCGGCCCAGAACTTCCGCATCCATTTCGGCGAGTCGGCCGGCGGCAATCTCGATCTGCTGGACTTCGAGGTTCCGGCCTCGGCGCTCCAGGACGGCTCGGTGTCGGCCACGCCCCTGACGATCGGCGGCGACACCGCGGGCGACCGGGTGATGTTCGCCACGGTCAGCCGCCCCTCGGTGATGAACGCGGTGATCTCGCTCGGCGGTCTGGTGACGGCCAAGGGCGCGGTGGCCGGCGAGGGCGGCGACATCATCCTGTCGGCGACCGGCGCCCCGGCCTCGGTGCTGGTGGGCGGAGCGCTGCAGGCGGACCGGTCGGTGTCGATGACCGCCGACGGCGGGCGCATCGAGGCGTCCGGCGCGGTCACGGCGCGGGACGCGAGCGGGCAGGGCGGGGCGATCACCCTGGGCGACGGCGCCACGGCGGCCGTGACCCTGGATTCCGGCGCGCGCCTCGACGTGGCGTCCACCGGCGCGGGCCAGACGGGCGGCCGGGCGGCCCTGACCGGGCAGGCGGTCAACGTCCAGGGGACCATCGAGGCCTCGGGCCCGGCCGGCGGCGGCGCCATTCTCGTCGGCGGCGGCTTCCATGGCCAGGATCAGACGATCGCCAACGCCGATCAGGTCACGGTGGGGCCGGGCGCCCTGCTGAAGGCCGACGCCACGGTGGCGGGCGACGGCGGCGCGGCGGTGCTGTGGTCGCAGAACGCC
>DASYBX010000189.1:0-12761 GCA_036500495.1 Caulobacteraceae bacterium | reverse complement strand
CCGCCCGGCCGGGTCAGGCCCGGGGTGATGTAGGCGGTCATGAACAGGTCGTAGAGTTCGAAAATTCCCCCCAGCGAGATCAGGGTGACGAACTTGAACAGGGTCCTGGTGTAGGGCAGGCGGTCGAGCCGGGCGGCGACTTCGCCCGCATAGCGCCCAGCACTCTGGCCCGAAAGGCTGTCGTTCATGCGGTTCCGCCCAGCGCCCCGCACGACGTGGCGAGGTCTTGTTGCGCCGCCCGAAACGGCGTCCCGGCCAACCTAGCCATTCCCCCGACGCTGGCAATCATGGATATGTCATGGAGGATATCGCGAAAACTCATGACACAAGTCGTGCTCAACTAGCCACGGGCGACAGCGCGAAACGAAGCGCTCGAACAGTCGAAGGCGGTGGCGCGGCGAACACGAAGGGCCGACATGCCGCGCAAACTGCCGCCGCTCAATGCCCTGAGAGCCTTCGAGGCGGCCGGGCGCTACCTCAGCTTCACTGGAGCGGCCGAGGAGCTTCTGGTCACCCAGAGCGCGGTCAGCCGGCACGTGGGGGCGCTGGAGGACTGGCTGGGGGTCAAGCTGTTCTTCCGCCGCCAGCGCGGCATCGAATTGACCGCCCGTGGCGAGGCCTATTTCCGCACCCTGTCCTCGGCGCTCGACCAGATGGACCACGCCACCCGCCGGGTGCGCGACAACGCCGATGAGACCCTGCTGCGGCTCAAGCTGCCGCCCACCTTCGCCATCCGCTGGCTGATCCCGCGTCTGCACCGCTTCCGCGCCCTGCATCCGGAGATCGAGGTGCAGATCACTACCTCGCACAATCCCGGAGACTTCGAGCGCGAGGACGTGGACGTGTTCGTCCATACCGAAGCCGGACCGCCGTCCGCGGAAGGCTACCGCCGGCTGCTGGGCGAGGTGCTGATGCCGGTGTGCAGCCCCAGGCTCCTGGAGCACGGACCACCGCTGAGGGAGCCAGCCGACCTGTCGGGCCATGTGCTGATGTCCTCGATCAACCGCCCACGCGACTGGCCGCTGTGGCTGGCCGGGGCCGGCGTTCCGGGGCTCGAACCCAGGCACGCCATGACCTTCGACAATGCCGCCCTGGCCTATCAGGCGGCGATCGACGCGCTCGGCGTGGTCATCGCGCAGAAGGCCCTGATCCAGGATGAGCTCGATTCGGGCCGGGTGATCGCGCCCCTGGCGCAGAGGGTGCCGACCCAGGGCGCCTACTATCTCGCCTTCCATCCCCACCGGCCCAAGGCTCCGCGCGTGGCCGCGTTCGAGGCCTGGCTGATGGCCGAGGCCGCCGCTTCCTGACGCTAGGACTTGGCCGGCAGGGTCTTGCAGATCGGCGCCGGGTTCGGCTCGCGGCAGAAGTCGGGCGGGACCCGCGAACTCTTCCAGTAGTCGAGGATGCCCAGGCGTTTCACCAGCGCCTCGAAGCGCGGGTCGCTTCGCATGGGCGCCGCGGCGTCCTCGAACAGCTCGGAGGGATAGGTCGCTCGGTCCTCGTCGAGCGCCTTGTTGTACACGGCGAAGGCTCCGTCGACGTCGCCGGCCATGGCCAGGCCAGGGGCTGCGTTCGAGGGATCGGCCACGCCCTTCAACGCCGCCTCGCGGAACCGACCGATAGCGGCCGGATCGACATGGCCGCGCCGGGCGCCGTTGACGTAGTCACGCCAGGCCTGGGCGCCGCCATTGCCCAAGGTCCCGCCCAGGCGGTCGATCCTGTCGATCGCCTGCAGGGCCACGTCCGGAGGCTGATAGAGGGCGGCGGTGTAGGCATAACCTTTGCGCACCGAACTGACCGTGGGGAACTGGGCCAGTGCGCGCTGGGCGATGCCCCAAGACTCCTCGGCGCGCCCGGTTCCGGCCAGGGCGAAGACGAGGGTCGCGGCCTTGGGCGGCGACAGCGGGTCCAGCGCCTGGGCGCGGCGGTAGAACGGCTCCGCCTCCCGGTTGCGCCCCAATTCGCGCAGGAAGTCGGCCATGCCGGCGTTCACGCCCGAGCCCTGGGGATCGGCGGCCATGCCCTTGGCCAACAGGGCCGCGCGCTGGGCGTAATCGTGCGGCGGGAACAGGACGTAGAGGGAGGCGTAGGCGTCGGAGTTGTGCGGATCGAGCCTCCGGGCCTCGGCGGATTCCCGCTGCAGCTCCAGCGTCATCGCCTTGGCGATCGCCGGCGGCCGCCCGCCCATCAAGGACGCCAGGTCGACGGCGAGCGCCGCGTGGACCTCGCTCACGCCCGGCGCCAGTTGCGCCATCTGACGGTCGAGTTCGAGCAGTTGGTCCATGTGGAGGCGCGAGTCACGCCGCAGGTCGGCAAGCTTCAGCAAGACGCTCAGGGTCCGGGAGTCCGACCGGACGCTGGGGTACCTCATGGCGTCCGCGGCGAAGCTGACCACGTCGACCACCTTGGCCGTGACCCGGTCGTCCAGCGCGGCCGCCTCCGCCATCGGCTGTTCGAAGTGGGAGGACCACAACAGCAGTTTCCCGCGGCGGTCCTCCAGCCGGATGTCGACCGTCAGGGTGTCGCCCGCGCGCCTCGCCTCGCCGCCGACGATCAGCCGCGCGCCGGCGCGGTCCGACGACGCGGCCGCTTGCGCGGGAACCACCGCGGTTCCGTGGTCAGCGAGGCCGGCGCTGATCTTCTCCGCCAGGCCATCGACCAGGGCGGCTGCAGCGGCGTCCTTTCCCTGAGGCACGATCGGCTCGACGGCGACGCGTAGTTCCCTGGGCTGGCCCATGCGCCAGGCGGCGAGGCCAGCGCCTGCGACCGCCAGGGCGCCGAGCGCCGCCAGGGCCGGCGCGAGCCACGGCCGCCGCCGTCTGATGCCGCTCTTCGCCCCTTCAATGTCGAGGGTGAATACCTCGACGCTGCGGCTCATCTTGTCCAAGCGCACCCGCCCTTGCGGGCGGAAGCGTTCACCGTCGGCTCGGGTGACCGCCCGGCGCACGGCGTCGGACACCAGCACCGACCCCGGCCGGGCCAGGGCCTGCAGGCGCGCGGCCACATTGACCCCGTGGCCGAGCAGGTCGCCGGTGGGGGTGACGGTGGCTTCGCCGAGGTGGGCGCCCACGCGCACGGGCGTCGGCGAGCCCTGGACGATGGCCCTCGCCGCCGCCAGGGCGCCCGAGACGGTGGGAAACTCCAGCATGAAGCCGTCGCCGGCGGAGTTGAACACCCGTCCGCCATGGGCCAGTGCCGCATCCTCGACCTGCCGCGCCAGGGCCTGGACCACCCGCACCGCCGCGGCTTCGTCCTGTTCGCTGCGTGCGGAATAGCCGGCCGCATCCACCGACAGGATCACGGCGAGCCGCTTGTGCTCGACGGGTCCGGTGACGGATTCGGCGCTGTCCATGGCCGATACGCTAGCATGAAGGCGCAACTGACGGGCCACGGCTCTCGGGCGATGATCGGGCTGTGCTAACCTGCGCGGGAAGTGGCGGGGCGGGCTCATGTCGTCGGCGGGGATCGAGGATGGATTGCGCCTGCGGGCCCTGGCCGTCCTCCGCGCCAGCCGCATCTTCGGGCTGCTGCCCTCCACGGCCGTCGCCCAACTGGCCCAGGCCGGGCATCTGGTGGCCCTGGAGCGCGGCGCGGTCCTGTTCCTGGAGGGCGAGGAGGGCGACGCCGCCTATGTGGTGCTGGAGGGCGAGCTGGAGGTGCGCACGGTCGGCAAGGACGGCCGGGAACTGCGCATCGCTGCCCATCCGGAAGGCGGGCTGATCGGCGAGATGGCGGCGTTGGATGGGGCGCGGCGTTCGGCCGACGTGGTGGCCGCGCGTCGTTGCCGACTGTGGCGCGTGCCCCGCCCTGCCCTGCTGGACACCTTGCGCAGCCATCCCGACGCGGCCCTGGCGCTGCTGGGCGAGTTGTCCGGGCGCCTCAGGGCCGCCAACGCCGCCCTGGAGCGGGCCTCCCGGCGCGACCTCGAGGCCCAGTTGGCCTTCCTCCTGCTGTCCGAGCGCAACCGTGTGGGGGCCGTGGCCCTGACCCAGACCGAGATGGCCCGCCGGATCAGCTTCTCGCGGGAAAAGGTGAACCGACGTCTGCACGCCTGGGCGGACGAGGGCATAGTGGCCATCGAGCGTCAGGGCGTGTTGATCAGGGCGCCGGAACGGCTGGCCGCCCTGGCGTCTTAGCGGCCGTCAGGCCGCCGCGAACACCGGCGTCCCACCCGGCGGGGCGTGGGTCGGCAGTTTGGCGTCGATCGCCCGGACCACCATCTTGGCCGACCAGCGGTGAGCGGTGAACAGGTCTGCCGCCACGGGGCCAGCGAGCGGAATGGCGCTGATCGTGGTGCGGCTGGCCATCAGGGCGGCGCACAGCAGCAGGATGTGCAGGGGCACGCCTGCGCGCAGGCCCTGGACGATGATGAAGGCGCCCGCGATGGCGGAATAGGCTTCGCCCAGGCCCGGAAGCCAGCTCAGCACCCCGTCGACGCCCAGGCGGAACGGGCCGACGCGCACCAGGCTGTCGGACATGCGCCCCACAAAGGCCACGCTGTCACGGATGCTGGCCAATTGTTCGGGAGTGCGCGTGGAACGGAAGGTCATCATGACTCCTCAGCTGCCCCGTCGCCCACATGGGGCCGATCGGGCGCGATCGCCAGCTTGGCCAGAGGAATTTGTTCACCGCGACGGCCTAGGCTCGTCGACGCCGTCTCTCAACGACTCCCCCTTCGTGTGGTCCGCCAGTCCGGACCCGACCTGAAAGGAGCCTCGGTTGGAAGCTTTCGCCCCGCCTCAGATCGAGGACGACGACCAGCTTTCCCAGCTCGTCGGCCCCGCCCGCGCCCTGCTCGCCCGAACCGAGGCCCTGACCCTCTCGACCCAGAGGTCGGCGACGCGATGCCTACTGGGCGGGGTGTTCTTCCTGTGCGCCGCCGGCGGCGCCGGGGCTCTGACCCCCTTCGCCGCGCCGGAGAACCGGGGGGTAGTGATCGCCGGGGCCGTACTGCTCGCCCTCGCCGGGAGCCTTCTGTTCTATGGCATGAGCCAGCTGCGCTTCGACCTCGGCCCCCTCGGCGCCTTCACCCAGGAGCTGCGCATCGGCCTGCAGAACGCAGAAAAGGCCCATCTCGGCGAAGAGCTCGAGGCCCAGCCATGAGCCTCCGTACGCGCCTGTCCAGCGAACAGCTTCGAGGCCTGATGATCCACGGCGAGCACCTGATGGAACACATGGAGGAGCGCGCGACGCGGCTGCATCGCCTGGGCGCGGCGGCCATGAACGTGATGCTCGGCGCGTGCCTCGGCGTGCTCGCCGCCTACGCCCTGCACCTGCGCTTGCATGACGTCGACTTCAACGTCGTCGGCCCCCTGATGGGCGTCGCCGGCGGGGCGGTGGCCAGGCTCGCCAGCAAGGACTTCAAGGGCCAGACGCGGCAGGATCGCCTGCGCATGGAGAAGCTGGACACCGCCAGCCGCCTGCAGATGGCCAGCCAGATCGTCGAGTTCCTCCGTAGCCAGGGCCGTCAACTGCCGCCCGACGTGAAAGAAGGCGCCTGGGCCGAGGTCCACCGGCTGGTGTCCAACCAGAAGGCCGGCCGTGGCGCGGCCCCCATGCTTCTCGGCAACCTGCTGCAGGCGCCGAAGGAGAAGGTGGATTCCTAGTAGACCGCCCGTCCGCCGGAGATGTCGAACACGCCGCCGGTGGTGAAGGAGCAGTCCTCAGACGACAGCCACGCGATCATCGCGGCGATCTCCGACGGCATGACGAAGCGGTCCATCGGGATCTTCGAGCGCATGTAGTCGATGTGCTGCTGCGTCATCTGGGCGAATTGCTCGGTCTCGGACGCGGCCGGAGTCACGCAGTTGACCAGGATGTTCTTGGTGGCCAGCTCCTTGCCCAGCGACTTGGTCAGGCCGATCAGCCCGGCCTTGGACGTGGAATAGTGGGAGGCGTTGGGATTGCCTTCCTTGCCGGCGATCGAGGCGATGTTGACGATCCGGCCATAGCCGGCGGCGATCATGTGCGGGACCACCACCCGGCACACCAGGTAGGGGGCGATGAGGTTCACCTCGATCACTTCGCGCCAGACCTTCGGGTCGAGCTCCCAGGTTGTGCCGTTGCCGCCGGTGATGCCGGCGTTGTTGACCACGATGTCGATCTTGCCATGGGCGGCCAGGGTCTCGTCGGCGGCCTTGCGGACATCCGCCTCGTCGGTCAGCTCCACCTGGTGAACGGTGACCGTCCCCTGGCTCGACAGCTGGTCGGCGCTGGCCCGGGCCCGATCGCCGTTGATGTCCCAGATGGCGACCTTGGCGCCGGAAGCCAGGAACCGCTCGCAGGCGGCATAGCCGATGCCCCGCGCCCCGCCGGTGACCACCGCGACGCGGCCGTTCAAATCGATACTGTTCACGAATTCCCCCGGAAAACGGTGTCTTGGTAGAGCCTGTCGGCTTGGTGCTGGATGTCCTCCAGCATGAACTGCAGCACGCCGGCCGCCTCGTCGTCGATGTCATAGAAGTGGCGTTCGGCGATCTTGGCGTAGAGATCGTCGCTCATCCAGGTGGGTCGTTCGTCGAGCACGTCGAGGATCGGGAACTTGCGCTCGATGCTCTTCTTGTCCGGCGAGCGGACGATGGCCCACAACCCGCCCGACCCGTAGTCATAGACTGTGAGGAACGCGTGCTTGCCCACGACCTGACTCCTTCTAGTCCATGGCTGCGGCGACGGCGTCGCCCATTTCGGTGGTGGAGACCCGGCGGCAGCCGGCGCTCCAGATGTCCGGCGTGCGCAGGCCGTCGCCCAGCGTCTTGCGGACAGCGCGGTTGATGCGGTCGGCGGCGGCCGCGTTGTCGAACGAGTAGCGCAGCATCATTTCGGCCGAGAGGATGGCGGCGAGCGGATTGGCGACGCCCTTGCCGGCGATGTCGGGGGCCGAGCCGTGCACCGGCTCGTAGAGGCCCTTCGTGCCAACGCCGAGCGAGGCGGTGGGCAGCATGCCGATCGAACCCGTGAGCATGGCCGCGCCGTCCGACAGGATGTCGCCGAACACGTTTCCGGTGACGATCACGTCGAACGCCTTGGGCGCCTTCATCAGGGCCATCACGGCGGCGTCGACGAACATGTGGCTGAGCTCGACGTCCGGATATTGCTGGCCGACGCGGGTGACCACCTCACGCCACAGCTGCATCACCTCCAGCACATTGGCCTTGTCCACCGAACACACCTTGCCACGGCGCTTGCGGGCGGCCTGGAAGGCGACGTGGGCGATGCGTTCGATCTCGCCCTCGGTGTAGCGCATGGTGTTGATCGCCTCGCGCTCGCCCTGGGCGTTGACCGACACTCCGCGCGGCTCGCCGAAGTAGAGGTCGCCGGTCAGTTCGCGCAGGATCAGCATGTCGAGTCCCTCGACGACCTCGCGCTTGAGGGTCGAGGCCTCGACCAGCTCGTCGAACAGGAAGGCCGGGCGGAAGTTGGCGAACAGCTGCAGGTCCTTGCGCAGGCGCAGCAGGGACGCGCCGGGTCGCATCATGAACGGGATGGCCTCGTCGCCGGGGATGCCGGCGGCGCCGAACAGGATGGCGTCGGCCCCGCGCGAGATCTCCAGGGTCTCGTCCGGCAGGGGATCGCCGGCCACTTCCACGCCCGCCTGGCCGATCGGCGCTGCGATCAGCTCGAGCCCGACGGACGGGCCGAGGGCGGCCTTCAGCACCTTCACCGCTTCGGCGGTGACTTCAGGGCCGATGCCGTCTCCGGCGAGGACTGCGATCTTCATAAACACACTTCCTTGGTCGAAGCGGGACTAGCCCGCGTAGGTCTTCTCGAAGGCCTCGATCTGGGCCAGTTGGCTGAGGGTGAAGCCGAGCTCGTCCAGGCCGTTCAGCAGCAGGTGCTTGCGGTAGGGATCGATCTCGAAACGATGGGCCGGGCCGTCGGGCAGCGACACGGTCTGGGCGTCGAGGTCCACGGCGACCTCCAGGCCCGGTTCGGCCGCCAGCGCCTCGATCATGGCCTTCACCTGTCCGGCAGGCAGGGCCACGGTCAGCAGCCCGTTCTTGGCGGAATTGGAGGCGAAGATGTCTCCGAAGCTCGGCGCGATCACCGCGCGCACGCCGTAGTCGTAGAGCGCCCACACCGCATGCTCGCGTGAGGAGCCGCAGCCGAAATTCTCTTCGGCCACCACGATCTTCGCCCCGCGATAGCCCGGCTGGTTGAGCACGAAGCCGGACTTCTCCGAACCATCCGCGTCGAAGCGGAGGTCGCGGAACAGGAAGTCGCCGAAGGGCGCCGAGCGCGGCTTCTGCAGGTAGCGGGCCGGGACGATCTGGTCGGTGTCGACGTTGGGCCGGTCGATGGGGACGGCGCGGGCTTCCAGGCGGGTGATCGGCTCCATGGTCAGCCCTTCCACGGCAGGTCGCGCCCGAGCAGGTCGCGCACATCGGTCAGGCGGCCGGTCACCGCGGCGGCGGCGGCCATGGCCGGGCTCATCAGATGGGTGCGCGAGCCGGGTCCCTGGCGGCCGACGAAGTTGCGGTTGGTGGTCGAGGCGCAGCGCTGGCCGGGCGCCACCTGGTCGCCGTTGGTGCCCAGGCACATGGAGCAGCCGGGTTCGCGCCACTGGAAGCCCGCCGCCTTGAACGCCTGATCCAGGCCCAGGGCCTCGGCGGCCGCCTTGACCACCCCGGACCCCGGCGTGACCCAGGCCTCGACCCCCGGCGCCACCTTGCGCCCGCGCACCACGGCGGCGGCGCTGGCCAGGTCCTCGATGCGGCCGTTGGTGCAGGAGCCGATGAACACTCGGTCGACCGTCACGTCGGTCAGCGCCTGGCCGGCCTGCAGCCCCATGTAGGCCAGGGCGCGCTCCATGGCCTCGCGGCGCTCGGGCGTGGCCGCGGCGGCCGGGTCGGGTGTGACGCCCGTGATCGGCAGGGCGTCCTCGGGGCTGTTGCCCCAGGTGACCATGGGTTCGATCGCCGGAGCGTCGAGGCGAACCTCGCGGTCGAACACCGCCCCCGGATCACTCTTCAGGGCCTGCCAAGCGGCCACCGCGCGGTCCCAGGCGGCGCCGTCGGGCGCAAACGGGCGGCCCCGCAGATAGGCGAAGGTGGTCTCGTCCGGCGCCACCATGCCGGCGCGGCCGCCGGCCTCGATGGTCATGTTGCAGAGGGTCATGCGGCCCTCGATCGACAGGGCCTCCACCGCTTCGCCCGCGTATTCCACGGCGCAGCCGGTGGCCCCCGCCGCGCTGATCTGGGCGATCAGGGCGAGGATCAGGTCCTTGGCCGAAACGCCCGGCCCGAACCGGCCATCGACGGTGACCCGCAAGGTGCTGGGCCGGCGCTGCCACAGGGTCTGAGTGGCCAGCACATGGGCCACCTCGCTGGCGCCGATGCCGAAGGCCAGGGCGCCGAGCGCCCCGTGGGTCGAGGTGTGGCTGTCGCCGCACACGATCAGCATGCCCGGGCGGCTCATGCCCTGCTCGGGCGCCACCACGTGGATGATGCCCTGGCGCGGATCGTCGAGGCCGAAGAAGGTGATGCCCGCCGCCGCCGCGTCGGACTCCAGCGCCTCGGCCATCGCCCGCTTTTCGGGATCGGCGATCAAGGCGAGGTCGCGGCCGGAGGTCGGCACATAGTGGTCGGGGGTGGCGAAGGCGCGTTCGGGCAAGCGCGGCGTCAGCCCGCGCTGGCGCAGCATTTCGAAGGCTGGGGCCGAGCCGTCCTGCAAGAAATGACTGTCGACATAGAGCAGGGCCTGGCCGTCCTCGCGCTCGAGGACGAGGTGCGTCCGCCAGATCTTGTCGAACAGGGTCGAAGGGCCCTGTACTGTCTGGGCCGCCTTAGCCGTAGCGATGACCGCCTCCATGGGCCTCACGACTGCGCGCGAGGCCGCTCAAGCTTGGTTTTGCTGACGGCAAGCGATCTTAGCGATCCGCCCAGGTCTTACAAACACGCATATCTCATGGCTGATATGCGGAAAACGCAGACCTGGGCGGCGCGGGCCTTATTGCGCCTTGAGGCTCGCCAAGTAGGTCACGAGATCGGTCCGGTCGGCGTCGTTCTTCACGCTGATCGGCATGGAGGTGCCGGGCTTGGCGGCGTTGGGGTCGGTGAGGAAGGTCGAGAGGCTGTCGGTCGTCCAGGTCTCCTTGGAGTCGCCGAGCACCTGGGTGTAGCTGAAGTTGGTGTCGCCGCCGACCTTGCGGCCGACCACGCCCTTCAGGCTGGGGCCCGCGCCGCCGGCGCCGTCGCCGTCGCCGCCCTCGTGGCAGACGCCGCATTGCTCGCGGAACAGCTGCTGGCCGTGGCCCGCATCGGCGGCCAGGGCGGAGGCGCCCGGGGCCATAAGGGCGCCGGCGAAGAGGCCGGCGAGGAGAAGGGTCTTCATGATGCCTCGTCTATTGTCGGAACCTACCGGGTCGCCGCCTGCCGCGGCGGGTCGGCCACGCGCCATAGCACATTGCCGGCGCGTACCTGAACGGGAGCAAACCTTTCCTGGGCCGGGCGTCAAGTCCGGCTGTTCGGATCAACGGCAGGATTCCAGACGGCTGACCGGAGCCAGCACAATGATGGCGGGCTTCACCCGATCGTAGATGCGCCGGTCGAACCGGCACTCCGCCTGGTTGGCCCAGGCGAGGGTCACGCCGGCCCTGCGGAAGTAGGGCGGCCAGAAATCCGCTGTGTAGGAATCGCCGATCACCAGCACCACGGGACCGGGTCCCGCGGCAGGCTGGACGAACGGCGCGGGATAGGGCCGCCGGGCGATGTCGGGCATGCGCCCGGTCTCCGGCGCCACGCTCGGCCCCTCGGGCGGCTCCGGAGCCAACTCTTGCGGCAGGTCGAAGGCGCCCGCCAGGCGAACGAGATCGGAGTCGAAGGGCTTGCCCGGCCGCCACCCCAGCGCTTTCGGATCGATCGCCCAACCCTCCTGGCCGAGCGCGCCGGCCACGGCGTTGAAGGCGACCAGGGCGCCGGCGTTGGTCCAGTGGCTGTCGTGGTGCTGGTAGAGTTTCTCGTCGCGCTTGGCGGCCAGCATCGCCAGCCGGACATCGAGCGTCTGGGCGCCACAGGCCCGGGCCGCCTCGAGCACCCGTCCAGGCTGGGTCGGCCGGCCGAACTGAAGCCAGTCAGGGGCGGCTTCCGGATAGATCTCGACGGCGCCGGGCGCCGGAGCGAACAGGAACCGGGCGCCGCGTGCGCGCGCCTCCTGTTGCACGCCGCAGACGAAGGCAGCGTAGCGGCGGGCCAACGCGGGATCGGTCTGGGCGCCCGCCGCCCCCAAGAGGCCTTCCTGAAGCAGCAGCCAGTCGCCCTTGCCCCGCACCACCTGCAGTCCGGCGGACGGCCGCAGGCCCGCGCGCGCCTGGACGGTAAAGGCCGCCCTGACCAGCGGGCCGCGCCACGCGAAATGGTCGGCCAGCCAGGCGTCGAGTCGCCGGGGCAGCAAGGCCCAGGCCTTGGCGTCCGCCGGAACCGACGGCGGCGGAGCCAGCGTGCGCCGCTCCATCACCGACTGGGTCTCGTAGGGCGCCGCGAACATGCCGAGCGCCGGGACCGACAGCATGGCCAGGACCAGGGCGGCGAGATAACGGCGGCCACGGCTCATCAGGGTGCGAGCAGCCATGGTCAGAACCGGTAGTAGAGGAAGGGGCTATAACCGCCGCCCGCCGCCGCCAGGATGCACAGGGCCAGGAGGGCGCAGACCGCCGCGCCGTCGATCAGGCCGGCCAGCCGCGCGCCGACCACCTGCGGCAGCCATCGCATCGGCCTCAGCCTGAGCACCGCGAGCAGGAAGCCGATCGCCATCAGCGCCGGCAGGCCACGGGCCCAGACGCGGGCGAGATCGGGGCCGAGCGCCAGCGCGTTACCGTTGAGCCCGGCCAGGCCGCGCCACACCTGCACCGCCGCGATCAGCGACGGGGCGCGGAACAGGACCCAGCCAAGCATCACCGCGAACAGGGCGTAGGCCCAGCCGACGACAGCCGGCAGGCGCTTCAGCACAGGTCCCAGCCCCGCCCGCTCCAGCACCAGGAACAGGCCGTGCCACAAACCCCACAGTACGAAGGTCCAGCTCGCCCCGTGCCACAGGCCGCACAGCAGGAACACCACCACCAGGTTGCGGTAGGTCCGAACCGCTCCGCCCCGGTTGCCGCCGAGCGGGATGTAGAGGTAGTCGCGGAACCAGGCCGACAGGGTCATGTGCCAGCGCCGCCAGAACTCGGTGATCGAACCGGAGCGGTAGGGCCGGTCGAAGTTGCGCGGCAGGGAGAAGCCGAACACCACCCCCATGCCGATGGCCATCAGGGAATAGCCGGCGAAGTCGAAGTAGATCTGCAGGGTGTAGGCCGCCGTCCCGGCCCAGGCGGCCAGGAGGCCGGGCTGAGCGGCGTGGTCGAACACCGCGTCGGCCACCGGGGCCAGGGGGTCGGCGATCAGGGTCTTCATGGCGAGGCCGGTCACCGCCAGCCTCAGGCCTGCCGAGGCCCGGCCCCAGCTGTGGCGGCGGAACGCCAGCCGCCGCGCGATGGTGCGATAACGCACGATCGGCCCCGCGATCAACTGGGGGAAGAAGGCGATGTAGAGCGCGATCTGGTTAAGGCTGCGGTTGGCCTCGAAGCGCCGGCGGTAGACGTCGATCAGGTAGCTCAGGGCGTGGAAGGTGAAGAACGAGATGCCCAGCGGCAGGGCGATCTGGCCGCGCTTCATGCCGAGGTGAGGCCCGCCGACCATCCGCAGCACCGTGTCCAGGTCACGGGTCAGAAAGTCGGCGTACTTGAATAGCGCCAGGGCCCCGAGATTGACGGCGATCGCCGCCCACAG
>DASYBX010000188.1:0-1646 GCA_036500495.1 Caulobacteraceae bacterium | reverse complement strand
CGGACATCTCACAAGGCTCCGGCAACTCGGGAATCACCGGCATTGCCCGCTGATTCGGTCCCATTTTAGTCGACCGGCGCCCAAGGCCGAAGGCAGACCCCGGCCTATCCCCAGTTTCCGCGCCGCGCGCCTGCGCTATGGTGCTCCCACCCGTCGCAGGAGTCCGCCATGGCCGAGATCGCCCCCCTCACCGCCACCGTCGACCGCACCTGGGACGAGGAGATCCTGCCGACGCTGGACGCCTATATCCGCATCCCCAACAAGTCCCCCGCCTTCGACGCCGACTGGGCCGCCCACGGCTTCATGGACCAGGCGGTGGAACTGCTGGAGGCCTGGGCCCGGCGCAAGCTGGCCTCGACGCCGGGCGCGACGATCGAGGTGGTGCGCCTGGACGGTCGCACGCCGGTGATCTTCATCGAGATCCCGGGTTCGGGTCCGGCCGCGGACGACACGGTCCTGCTC
This sequence comes from Caulobacteraceae bacterium, assembly GCA_036500495.1. Lineage (GTDB taxonomy): Bacteria > Pseudomonadota > Alphaproteobacteria > Caulobacterales > Caulobacteraceae > BOG-938. The sequence continues at coordinate 1,184 of DASYBX010000188.1, read as the reverse complement.
TACGGCCACCTCGACAAGCAGCCCGAGATGGAGGGCTGGTCCGCCGGACTCGGCCCGTGGATCCCGGTGATGAAGGACGGCAAGCTCTATGGCCGCGGCGGCGCCGACGACGGCTACGCCATGTTCGCCTCGCTCACCGCCATCCTGGCCCTGGCCGAGCAGGGCGGCCCGCGCGCCCGCTGCGCCGTGCTGATCGAGGCCTGCGAGGAATCCGGCAGCTTCGACCTGCCCGCCTATGTGGAGGCGCTGAAGGCGCGCATCGGCAGCCCGTCGCTGATCGTGTGCCTGGACTCCGGCTGCGGGAACTACGACCAGCTATGGCTGACCACCTCCCTGCGCGGCCTGATCGCAGGCCTGCTGACGGTCGAGGTGCTGGGCAATGGGGTGCACTCGGGCCTCGCGTCGGGCATCGTGCCCGACAGCTTCCGCATCGCCCGCGCCCTGGTCTCGCGCATCGAGGACGAAGACACCGGCCTGGTCGCCGATCCGGCCTTCAACACCGCGATCCCGCAGACCCGCGTGGCCCAGGCGGGCAAGGCCGCCGAGATCCTCGGCGACACGGTGTTCAGCGAGTTCCCGTTCGTGAAGGGCATGCGTGCGACGGCGGACGACCGCGTGGAGCTGCTGCTCAACCGCTCCTGGCGGCCGCAGCTGGCGGTGGTGGGCGCCGCGGGCCTGCCGGCGCCGGGCTCGGCGGGCAACGTGCTTCGCCCCCGCACCAGCCTGAAGCTGTCCCTGCGTCTACCGCCCACGGTCGACGCCGAAACCGCCACCGCGCGGCTCAAGGCCCTGCTGGAGGCCGATCCGCCCTACGGCGCCCGCGTCCGCTTCGAGCCGGACACGCCGGGCTCCGGCTGGGAGTCCCCGCCGCTGGCCTCCTGGCTGGAGACGGCGCTCGGCGAGGCCTCGGGCGCGGCCTATGGGGCTCCGGCGGCGATGATCGGCGAAGGCGGCTCGATCCCGTTCATGGGCATGCTCGGGCACGCGTTCCCGCAGGCCCAGTTCGTGATCACCGGCGTGCTCGGCCCCGCGTCCAACGCCCACGGTCCGGACGAATTCCTGAACGTGCCCTTCGCCAAGAAACTGACCGCGGCGGTGGCCCTGCTGCTCGACGCCCACGCCCGCCGCCCCTGACGTGACCGCCGTCCCGCCCTCCGTCGCCGCCGCCTTTCCCCGCGCCCAGG
>DASYBX010000187.1:0-10431 GCA_036500495.1 Caulobacteraceae bacterium | reverse complement strand
CCGTTGCCGCCCGTGATGGTCCCGGAGTTGGTGATGTTTTCCGTACCGCCCACGGGCACGTTGCCGAAGAACATGCCGGGCGCGGCGGTCGATGAGATCGTTCCGGTGTTGACGGCCGTCAGGGTCCCGGTCAGGCCGGCGTTGATGCCGATGGCCGGCCGCGCATTGGCCCCTGTGCCGGTGTCCGTGATCGTGCCGGCGTTCTCGATGGTCACCCCGCCGCCCGTGGCCGCCGCGCTCCAGAGGATCGCGGGGAGGGCGCCGGCGCCGACGTCGATGGTTCCGCCAGCCGCGACGTTCACGTCGTCCGCTCCGCTCACCGACGTGCTGGTGGTGACGGTCTGGCCATTCGCTACGGACAAATTCGACATCTGCGCCTCCCCACGGGCTCGAGCGTCCTCGCCGCCGGTCGTAGCGACGGGCGGGGAAGGCTCAGGATTTCACGTGATCGGCCCGAGCGGTTCCCGTGCTCGCGCGCGATCACGCACAATATCGGCAGGCATGGCTACGCCTGCGGATCACGCTACCGGCCCAAAGGGGGGATGAAATTTGGACGACTCAGCATTGGATGACGAGAAGATCAGGTCAAACCGATTCTCGATGCGGACAAGTTCTTTTGACCGTATTTGATTATTCAGGCGAATATTTCGCGCACAGGATGTGTCGAGGTCAGTCTCAGTAGACGTTGGCGATGAAGGTGTGGAGGCCGGCGAAGGGATGCGCCTTCTCGCCTGGGCTCAGCCGGGACTGGCCGCCTTCGGCAGCTTGAACACCACCACCGTATTGCCGCCCGCCGGCGCGTCGATCTCCGGGGTGAACGGGCGCGCGCCCGCGTCGAAGGCGCCGCCGCCGCCTGAGATCACGGCCACATACTGCTCGCCGTTGACCTCGTAGGTGATCGGCGAGGAGCTCGGCGAGGCGTTCAGCCGGGTCTGCCACAGGAGCTTGCCGGTCCCGGCGTCGTAGGCGTGGAAGACGCGGTCGATGGAGCCGTCGAACACCAGGCCGCCCGCCGTGGCCAGGACCGAGCTGGCCACCGGCGCGCGCTGGCGCACCGTCCACAGCACCTGGCGGGTGGCCATGTCCACCGCCTCGATCCGCCCGAAATCGCCGTCGCTGTTCGGCGGCGGGCGCAGCGGATAGCGCATGTCGAGGCCGCCCTTGGCCACTTCCTCGGGGCTGCGCGCGGTCCAGGTCCAGTCCGAGCAGGTCTCGATCATCGGCACATAGACCACGTGGCTGTCCGGATCCAAGGCGGTGGTCGGCCAGCTGCGCGCGCCGTTGGAGCCGGGGCAGAGCAGCTTGGCCTTGCCGGACTCCGGCTCCAGCGCCGGATTGGTGGTCTTCTTCCCCGTCCGGGGGTCGATCGCGACCACCAGGTTCTGCAGGCCGAGGTCCTTGGAGAACAGATATTGGCCGGTGGCCCGGTCCATCACGTCGAAGATGCCCAGCTTGCCCGAGGTCATCACCACCTCGCGCGGCTTGCCGTCCACGGGCAGGGTGGCCAGGGTCTGTTCGAACACCCAGTCCTGGTCCCACACGTCGCGCTGCATGTGCTGGTAGTGCCAGGCCAGCCTGCCGGTGTCGGGATCGAGCGCCAGGGTGGTGTCGGTGTAGAGGGCGTCGTTGGACTCGCCCTTCTTCGCATGCGGCTGCAGCAGGGTGCCGGCGTCGTAGGTGTTGCCGGTGCCGAAGAACACCAGGTTCAGCTTGGGGTCGTAGCTGCCGGAGGTCCACACCCCGCCGCCATAGCGCTCGTTCACCGGCGCGCCGTTCCAGCTGTCGCCGCCGGGCTGGCCGGAGCGGGCGATGGTGTTGAACCGCCACAGCTCCTTGCCGGTCTTGGCGTCCAGGCCGACGATGAAGTCGCCGCCGGGGCTGTCGATGCCGAGGCTGGCGCCCATCACCACCTTGCCGTGGGCCGCCAGGGGTCCGCCGTTCAGCTGCGGCCGGAGGTTGTCCGCCTCGCCCGGCTGGTCGGTGCTGGTCAACAGCTGGTCCCACACCAGGGCGCCGGTGTGGATGTTCAGGGCCACCAGGTGCTTGTCGGCGGTGGGCGCGATCAGCAGGTCGCCGTAGAGCGCCAGGGCCTTGGACCGCGAGGTGGCGCCGCCGCGGAGGTTGGCGGGCAGGGGGCGGATATACTGCCACAGGAGGTCGCCGGTGGCGGCGTCGAGCGCCTGCACGGCATAGGCGCTGGCGACGAACATCACCCCGTCGTGCACCAGGGGCGCGGTCTCGTTCTGGCTGACGGGCAAGGTCCAGCTCCAGGCCGGCTGCAGCCTCGAGACATTGGCCTTGTCGATCTGCTTCAGGGGGCTGAAACCGCCGACGCCGTAGGTCCTGCGCCACATCAGCCAGTCGCCCTGCGGCGGAGCGGCCAGCATGGCGTCGGTGACCGGAGTCAGGGCGTCGAGCTTGGCCTTGCGCGCGGCCATCACCCTGCGAGCCGTCGCATCGCGCACCACGCCGCGCGGCTCCGAGCCGGTGCGGGCGCTCGGCGTGGAGGCCGCGGCGACGGGCGCCGGGGCCGGGCCGCCGGGCGCGCCGGGGGCCGCGCCATTGGCCTTCAGGATGTAGGCGGCGAGGTCGGCGTAGGTCTCGCTCGGCAGTGTTCCCGGACCGCCGGGGGGCATGCGGGTCTGGATATAGGCGAGCAGGTCGGCGGAGGCCTTGCCCTGCCAATGGCCGGCGAACGGGGCCCCGGTCAGGGTCGGGCCGAACTCGCCGCCGGCCAGCGTCTGGCCGTGGCAGCGCGAGCAGGTCTGGGCGTAGGCGGCCTGGCCGCGCGCGGCGGAGGCCTCGTCGTAGCCCTGGCCGGCGAACACGGCCGGAACGGGGGACTCCTGGGCGCCCGCGGCGCCCGCCGAAGCGAGGACGAACGCGGCGGCCGTCAGCCTCGCCGCCCTGGATGCCGTTGGCGTCAACTGTCCCCCCGATCCTGGGGCCGCCTCTGTCGGACGGCTGGGGCGACAGTAAGCCCCAGGGCGGAGCCTATTGGAAGGCGGCCTTGCTGGACGCGCCCCTACTGGAAAGCGGCCTGGGTGATCTCGGCCCGCAGTTCGGGCATGCCCCCGCCCTTCTCGGCGGAGGTGGCGATCACCCGGGGAAAGGCGGCCGGGCGCTTGGCGATGGCCTTCAGGGTCTGATCGACCACCTTGGTCACCTCGGCGGCCTTGAGCTTGTCGGCCTTGGTCAGCACGATCTGGTAGGACACCGCCGCTAGGTCGAGCGCGTCCAGCGCCTCGCCGTCCACCGTCTTCAGCCCGTGGCGGGCGTCGATCAGCAGATAGACCCGCTTCAGGTTGGGCCGTCCGCGCAGGTAGGCGCGGCCGAGGTTCTGGAACTGGTCGGCGGTCTTGCGCGAGGTCTTGGCGAAGCCGTAGCCGGGCAGGTCGACCAGCCGCATCCGCTCGTCGAGCACGAAGAAGTTGACCTCGCGGGTGCGTCCGGGCTCGGAGGAGGCGCGCGCCAGATCCTTGCGGCCGACCAGGGCGTTGATCAGCGACGACTTGCCCACGTTGGAGCGGCCGGCGAAGGCCACCTCCGGCAGATCGGGCTCGGGCAGGCCGGCGATCGCCGCGGCCCCCATCAGGAACGCCACCGGATGGGCGAACAGGACCCGGGCCGCCTCGATCTGGTCCTCGGAGAAGGGCGCGTCCGGGCCAGCCGGGTCCGTCGGCGTCATGTGGCCGGCGCCTTGCCGCCCACCTTGCGGATGATGGCGTCGATCGGGTTGTCGACCTTCAGCCGGTGCATGATCAGGTACTGCTGCAGGATCGACAGGCAGTTGGACCAGCACCAGTAGATCACCAGGCCCACGGCCACGTTGGTGATGAAGAAGCTGAACAGGATCGGCATCAGCCTCATCACCTGCTGCTGCGCCGGGTCCATGCCGGTGGTGGGCGTCATCGACATCGAGAGGAACATGGTCACCATATAGACAAGCGGCCACACGCCGATGTGCAGGTAGGTGCCGAACACCCCGCCCAGCACCGGAACCAGGCTCGGATCGAAGGGGAGCGCGCCGAACAGGTTCATGATGGTGGTCGGATCACGCTGCGACAGGTCGTGGATCCAGCCGAAGAACGGCGCCTGGCGCATCTCGATGTTGATCGACAGCACCTTGTACAGCGCGAAGAACACCGGCACCTGGAACAGCATGGGCAGGCAGCCGCCCAGCGGATTGATCTTCTCCCGCTGGTAGAGGGCCATCATCTCCTGCTGCTGCTTCTGCGGGTCCTTGTCGAACTTCTTCTTCAGCGACTCGACCTGGGGCTGGACCTTCTTCATCCGAGTGGCGGACTCGAAGCTCTTGTTGGCCAGCGGGAAGAACAGGGCGCGCACGCACACGGTCAGCAGCAGGATGGCGATGCCGAAGTTGCCCACGTGCTGGTAGAAGAACTCGAGCACGACGAACAGCGGATGGGTCAGGAACGAGAACAGGCCCCAGTCGATCGCGCGGTCGAACTGCGGAATGCCGAGGGTCTTCTCATAGCCCTGCAGCACCGGCACCACCTTGGCGCCGGCGAAGGCGTGGGTGGTGTTGGCGGCGCTCGCGCCGGGGGCGAGGGCCTGGGTCGGGCCCACCACGTCGGCCTCGAACACGTTGTAGCCGATCGACGGCGTCACGCGGAACGAGCCGGTCGCCGGCTGGTTCGCCGGCGGGGCCAGGGCGGTCATCCAGTAGCGGTCGGTGATGCCGAGCCAGCCGGCCCCGGTGAAGCTCTCGGGCGCCGCGCCCTTCTTCAGCCAGTCGCCGTATTTGCGCTCATGCAGGGCGCCGTTCAGCCAGCCGATCGAGCCCTCGTGGGCGTTGATGCGGGTGGCGCCGTCGGGCAGGCAGGGGTCCTTGTGCGTGGCGTCCAGCGCTGCGCACTGGCGCTGCACCGAGCTGTAGGCCGCCAGCGACACCGGGGCGCCGCTGTTGTTGGTCACCTTGTCGGTCACGGTGAACACGAACTTGTCGTCCACCGCGATGGTACGGGCGAACACCAGGCCGGTCGGCGCCGCATAGGTCAGGGTCACCGGCGTGCTGGTGGTGAGTCTGGCCCCGTCGGGCGCGGTCCAGATGGCGTTGGCGTCTGGGATGGCGGCTCCGGTCTGCTGTTCCCAGCCGGTCTGGACGAAATAGGCGCCGGCGGTCCCGTCCGGCCGCAGCAGTTCGACGTTGGGCGCGTTCTTGGCCAGGTTCTCGCGGTAGCCCTTCAGGAACAGGTCGTCGATGCGCCCGCCCTTGAGGTCGATGGAGCCCTGCAGCGCCGCGGTGTCGATCTGCACCCGCGGCGAGGCCGCCAGGGCCTTGTCCCGCGTCAGGTACTGCACCTGGGGCGCGGCGCCCGGAATCAGGGGCACGCCCGGATGCATCTTCTCCTGCAGCGCCTGCTGCGCCTTGCGCTGCTCGGCCTGACGCTTCTCCGCCGGACCCATGACAAAGGTCTCGTAGGCGAACAGCAGGGCCATGGCGCACACGAAGAAGATGATCGTGTTGCGGGTCGAGGGGTCTTGTTTCATCGAATGGGCTTTGAAGGCGCTTTAACCGGGGGGACGCTCAGGCGGGTCAGGCTCGGGCGAGGACTTGGGGTGCGGGATGGAGGCAGGCAAGGCGGCGGGCTTCGGGCTGCCGGCGCGCCTTTCACCCGGAGTCCGGACGCCGTCTTCGGTGGCGAGCCTTATCAGCGCGCTTTTCACGTCGTCAAGCAAACGCGGCCACGGGCGCTCCGCGGCGCCTTGGCGTGCGATCAACACATAGTCGTGGCCCGGCCGTCCGTGGGCGGGCAGCAGCAGGCGCGCGGCCTCGCGCAGGCGGCGCTTGGCGCGGTTGCGCACCACGGCCCCGCCGATCCTCTTGGTGGCGGTGAAGCCCACGCCGATGCTCAGGGGGTGGGGGGGCTGGCGGCCCGGCTGGGCCATGGCCTGGATCACCACGGCGCCGCGCGCGCACGAGGGCGCCTTGGCGCAGGCCAGGAACTCCGCGCGTGTCTTCAGGCGCTGGAGCGGGGGCGGGGATGTGGGGGCGAGGTCCGTCAAGGCGGACCCCGATCGGGTCCGGCTAGGGCTTAGGCCGACAGCCGCTTGCGGCCTTGGACGCGGCGGCGGTTCAGGATCTTGCGGCCGTTCTTGGTCGACATGCGCAGGCGGAAGCCATGACGGCGCTTACGCACGAGGCGGCTCGGCTGATAGGTGCGCTTCACGGTACGAAACTCCGCTGGAAAAGGCATAGACCCCGCAGCCGAGGGTCGGTTGCGGTGAGCGGGGGTGCATAAGCGAAGGGCGCTCGGGAGTCAACCGCGCAGGGGCCTGCGTGGGATCGGCGTATCCCTCCGCTGGTCGGTGAGCTAGTGTTCGATAGCTAGTATTCGCTAGATTGTAAGGGGGGAGCTTCAGTGGCTCACGTGATGCTCGTCGAGGACGACGAGGCGTTCAGCTATCTGGTGCAGAGGGGCATCGTGGCCGCCGGTCACGAGGTCTCATCCTTCGCCGATGGCCTGGGAGCCTTGACCAGCCTGGAATCCGGCGTCGAAATCGATCTGCTGGTGACCGACCTGCGCCTGCCTTCGGGCACCCCCAACGGCGTGTCGCTCGGCCAGATGGCGTCGCTGCGCCGTCCGGCCCTCAAGATCGTCTACATGACCGCCTTCGCCGACGTGGCCGCCGCCGCCAGGGACAATGCGCCGAAGGTCGTCCTCAAGAACGACGATGGCAGCAAGGTCCTGGCTGCGATCGAATCCGCCCTGGCCGACCGCTCGGCCGAACCGAAGGCCCGCTGACCGTCGCCGGGTTCAGCCCGCCGGGCTGGCCCCATGGCCGTGGTTGGCAACCGCCGACGAGAACAACGCGCTCACCGTCAGGGTCAGCAGCGTCATCCCGCTTTCATCCGACAAATGGACCTGCAGGCAATCGTGCCTCCAGAATTCTCCCGGGCGGGTTTGCAGATGTTCGACAAGAACGCCCATCGCGGTCGACGACGCCGTCATCAAATCGGGCAATTCCAATCCTTGGTCGTCCGCGTAACATTCACCATCTTCAACGGTGAAGTAGAACCTGGGCATTTCGACGCTGCCTCCTGAAGAGTTAGCGCCGGCCGGCGGAAACGGTTTCGCCTTTGCATTTCATGATGTCGGCCGGTATGCGGCGGAGACCATCGACTTGGCGCCAGGCGGACGGCCGCCGGCCAGGCCAAACAGACGACGGCCTTGGGGGCCAACCTCAATTATCTCAACGGTGAAGCATGACGCGGCCCGCCACTCCCCGTAAGACTGGGACATGACCATTCGACCCACTGCGCTCGAACGCGCGTTCGCCCTGGCCCGGACCGGGGAATATCCGGGGCTTTCGGAACTGAAGACCCAACTCAAAGCCGAGGGCTACGCCACCTTGCAACTGGAAGGCCCGTCGCTGCTGCGCCAGCTGCGCACCCTCTGCACGGAATCGCGGAAGACCAGCGAAGCCTGAGGATCAGCGGCCCGGCGCGTTTTGCGCAGCGTCGTCGCGCTCCACGGCCTGCGCCACCGCCTCGGCCAGTTCGGCCTGGGTGAAAGGCTTGGCCAGCCGGCCCAGCGAGGGGTCGGCCCCCGGCGGCAGCTCGGCGTAGCCGGTGGCCAGGATCACCGCCAGGTCCGGCCTCAGCCCGTGCGCCGTCTCGGCGAGCTGCAGGCCGGTCATGTTGGGCATGACCTGGTCGGTGACCAGCAGGTCGATGCCGGGCTCGCGCTTCAGGATCTGCAGCGCCTGGGCGCCCGAATGGGCCTCCAGCACCACGTGGCCCAGGTCCTCCAGCATGGCGCTGGTGTTCATCAGCACCAGGTCGTCGTCGTCCACCGCCAGGATCGTCAGGCTGCGCGGAAGAGGCTCGGCCCTGATCGCGGCGTCGGGCGCATGCTCGGGGGCGGCCGTGAGGGCGATCGCCGCCGGCAGCCACATCTCCGCCGTGGTGCCCTCGCCGGGGCGGCTGTCCAGGCGCAGGCGGCCGCCGGACTGCTCGGCCAGGCCGTGCACCATCGGCAGCCCCAGGCCGGTGCCCTTGCCCACGCCCTTGGTCGTGAAGAACGGCTCTACGGCGTGGTTCAGGGTCGCCTCGTCCATGCCCGCGCCCGTGTCGGTCACCGACAGACAGGCGTAGGCGCCGGGCGGCAGGCCCAGGGCGTTGTCGGGCTGCAGGGTCTCCTCGCGGGCGGCGATGAGGATCTGGCCGCCCTGGGGCATGGCGTCGCGGGCGTTGACCACCAGGTTCATCAGCGCCGCCTCCAGCTGGTTGGCGTCGGTCAGCACCAGGGGCAGGCCGGGCGAGAAGCGGCTGGCGATGCGCACGCCCGGGCCGATCGTCCGCTCCAGAAGGCCGGTCATGCCGCGCACCAGGGCCGGCAGGGCCAGGGGCTCGGTCTTCAGCTCCTGGCGGCGGGCGAAGGCCAGCATCCGCCGGGTCAGCGAGGCGCCCCGCTGCGCGCCCTGGATGGCGTTGTCGAGCAGGCCCTGGGTCTTGGGGTCGATCTGGTCACCCAGGCGCTTCTGCACCAGCTCCAGGCTGCCGAGGATCGCCATCAGCAAGTTGTTGAAGTCATGGGCCACCCCGCCGGTCAGCTGGCCGATCGACTCCATCTTCTGCGCCTGGAACAGGGCCTGCTGCGCCTGGGCCAGAGCCTGCTGGGTCTGTCGCCGCTCGGTGACGTCGCGGGTGATCTTGGCGAAACCCAGCAGCCGGCCGTCCTCGTCGCGGATGGCGTCGATCACCACGTGGGCCCAGAACTGCCGGCCGTCGCGCCGCACGCGCCAGCCCTCGCCCTCGTAGCGCCCCTCGACCGCCGCCCTGTCCAGGTTGCGCTCCGGCAGGCCGGCGTCGCGCTCCTCGGGCGTGTAGAAGAGGGAGAAGTGGCGGCCGAGGATGTCCTGGGCCTCGTAGCCTTTGAAGCGCTGGGCGCCCGGGTTCCAGCTCGACACATGCCCGGTCAGGTCGAGCATGTAGATGGCGTAGTCGTGGATGGCGTCGATCAGCAGGCGGTAGCGGGTGTCGTCATCCGCCTGGCTGCTGATCCCGGCTTGGTGGTCCATACGCGCTTCCCCGCCTGACACGCGTAACGGACGGCGACTCTGTCGGGTTCCCGGCTCAGACCGCGTCGGGCGTGGCCGGAGGATCGAGCGGTGGCGCTGCGCTCACGGCCGCATCGCAGTCGGGCAGGGCGTGGTGCGGCTCGGCCGCGCCGAACGACAGGTTGAGCCCGAACCATTCGCCCGTGTCGTCCGCCGGCCGCGGATAGGGGATCGACCGGATCATGTCGGGGATCTGGGCGTCCAGGCCGGTGTCGCCGGAGGAATTGGTCATGATCACGTCCGCCAGGTGGGCCGGATCGGCGCCCCAGCGCACGCACACGTCCACCGCCCCGATCAGCTTCTCCTCCGGCGTCGGCTCCAGCAGGAACGGCCCCTGGGCCCGGGCGGCGCAGGCCGAGCCGAGCAGCAGCAACAGACCGAGGGTGAGCGCGGGGCGCCTCATCCGTTGCCGACCTTGTTCCTCAGGGCCATGGCCGCCGCCGGGGCGCGCACCTTGCCCTCGTGGATCACATAGGCGAACACGTCGCGCGGCTGCGCCTTCAGCGCATGGCCGGTATCCACCCGGGGCAGGTCGTCCGGCTCCCCGCCCGCCGCCCAGGTCTTCATCCGCCCGGCCCAGGCGTCGAGCTGGTCCTGCGGATAGGCGGTCTCGATGTCGTCCGAGCCCTTCTGCAGCCGGGCGTAGACGAAGTCGGCGGTCACGTCGGCCATCTCCGGATAGGTGAAGTGCTCGGCGTAGACCAGGCCCACGCTCCGCTCGCGCAGCAAGGTGAGGAACTCGGGCGAGCGAAAGCTGTCGTGGCGCACCTCCACTACGTGGCGCAGGCTCAGGCCGCCGGCCTTTGCGGGAAGATTGTCGAGGTAGGCGACGAAGTCGTCCGGGTCGAACTTCTTGGTGGGCGCGAACTGCCAGAGGATCGGACCCAGCCGATCCTCCAGCGGCAGCACGGACTGGACGAACCGTTCCACCGACTCCTTGCCCTCGGCCAGCACCTTGCGGTTGGTGCAGAAGCGCGAGCCTTTCACCGAAAATACGAAGCCCTCGGGCGTCGCATCCTTCCATTTCCTGAAGGTCTCGGGCGACTGGCTGCCGTAGTAGGTGCCGTTGATCTCGATCGAGGTCAGGCGCCGGCTGGCGTACTCCAGCTCCTTGGACTGCGGCAGGCCCTCGGGATAGAACACCCCGCGCCACGGCTCGAAGGTCCAGCCGCCGATGCCGATGTAGATCTGGCCCGCCATCGCGTCCTCTTCCGCTTTTCCTCCAAGACGCTCATGCATAGCCGGTCCCGACAAGGGGAGCGACCCTCGCGCTCAAGTAGCGAAGCGATAGCGCAAAGAGATGGCCTATACATTCCGTCCGGCTTCCGCTGGCGACCTTCCCAT
>DASYBX010000186.1:0-9976 GCA_036500495.1 Caulobacteraceae bacterium | reverse complement strand
CCGGCGTTCGGCCGACGCCCCTGGCGCCGGGCGGACATCCGGAATCGGTGGTGATCGTCGGCGGCGGCGCGGCCGGCAACGCCGCGGCCGAAACCTTGCGGCGCGAGGGCTACCAAGGGCCCGTCACCCTGTTCAGCGCGGACCAGGCCCCGCCCTGCGATCGGCCGAACCTGTCGAAGGACTATCTCGCCGGAAACGCCCAGCCGGACTGGATTCCCCTGCGCTCGGCCGACTTCTACGCCGAACACCGCATCGACCTGCGCCTGGACACCCGGGTCACCCAGATTCATCCGGTGCAGAAGGCTGTCACCCTCGCCGACGGCAGCCGCGTGAATTACGGAGCCCTGCTGCTGGCCACCGGCGCCACGCCCATCCGGCTGACCGTTCCGGGCGCGAACCTGCCTCACGTGCGCGTGCTGCGCACCCTGGCCGACAGCGACGCCCTGATCTCCCGCGCCGAGACGGCCCGCCGCTGCGTGGTGGTGGGCGCCAGCTTCATCGGCCTGGAGGTCGCCGCCTCCCTGCGCACGCGCGGGCTGGAGGTGCATGTCGCGGCGCCCGAGGCGCGGCCGATGGAGAAGGTGCTCGGCCCCGAGCTCGGCGACATGGTCAAGGCGCTGCACGAGAAGCACGGCGTCGTCTTCCACCTTGGCGCCACGGTCGTCGAGATCGCGGCGGACCGCGTGCGGCTGTCGACCGGCGAGGAGATCGAGGCCGATCTGGTGGCGACGGGCATCGGCGTGCGCCCGGACCTGGCCCTGGCCCTGGACGCCGGCCTGGCGATCGACCGCGGGGTGAGCGTAGACGCCTTCCTCGAAACCAGCGCCCCGGGCGTGTTCGCCGCCGGCGACATCGCCCGCTGGCCGGACCCGATCACCGGCGACAAGATCCGCGTGGAGCACTGGGTGGTGGCCGAACGCCAGGGCGTGACGGCGGCGCACAACATGCTCGGGCGCCAGGAGCGGTTCGCCGAGGCGCCGTTCTTCTGGAGCCAGCACTACCACACGGTGATCCACTACGTGGGCCACGCCGAACACTGGGACGCTCTGGAGATCGACGGCGACCCGGCCGCGCACGACTGCAAGGTCACCTATCGGCGCGGCGGCAAGACGGTGGCGGTCGCCACCGTGGGCCGCGATCTGGAGAACCTGAAGGCGGAGGTCGCCCTGGAGGCGGCGGCCGGTTAGCCGGCGAACGCCTGGGCCAGCATGGCCTGCAGGCCGCGGGCGTCGAGGCCGCCTTCGGGGTTCTTGTCCGAGGCGTAGGCGAAACCTTCCGGCATCGGGCGGCCGCCTTGCTCCAGGTAGAGCTCGCGCCGGGCCCGCTGGGCGTCGGGCAGGATCACGTAGCGGTCTTCGAGTTCGAGGGTCGAGCGGGCGTCGTCCTCGGGCACCATCACCTCGTGCAGCTTCTCGCCGGGGCGGATGCCCACCACCTTGTGCGGCAGGTGCGGGGCGATGGCGCGGGCCAGCTCGGTGGTCTTCATCGAGGGGATCTTGGGCACGAAGATCTCGCAGCCCTGCATCAGCTCCAGGCTGGACATCACGAAGTTCACGCCCTGCTCCAGGGTGATCCAGAAGCGGGTCATGCGCTCGTCGGTGATCGGCAGTTCCGCCGCGCCCTCGGCCGCCAGCTTCTGGAAGAAGGGCGCCACCGAGCCGCGCGAGCCGACCACATTGCCGTAGCGCACCACCGAGAAGCGCGTGCCGGCGTCGCCCGCCATGGCTTCTGCGGCGCAGAAGATCTTGTCGGACGCCAGCTTGGAGGCGCCGTAGAGGTTGATCGGATTGGCCGCCTTGTCGGTCGAGAGGGCCACGACGCGTTTCACGCGCTGGGCGATGGCGGCGTTGACCACGTTCTCGGCGCCCAGGACGTTGGTCTTGATGCACTCGAAGGGGTTGTACTCGGCCACGGTCACGTGCTTCAGCGCCGCGGCGTGGATCACATAGTCGACCCCACGCATGGCCGTCTCCAGGCGGGGCGCGTCGCGCACGTCGCCGATGAAGTAGCGGATGAAGGGATAGCGTTCGGTCGGAAAGCTCTGCGCCATCTCGTACTGCTTGAGCTCGTCGCGGCTGTAGATGATCAGCTTCTTGGGGGCGAATTCCTCGCAGACCATCTTGACGAAGGCCTTGCCGAACGAGCCGGTGCCGCCGGTGACCAGGATGGTCTTGCCGTCGAGGTCGGCGCGCGGCGAACGGAAGTCGCGGATGCCGAAGGCGGCCAGGTCTTCCAGTTTCAGGGCAGGCTGCATCAGGCTCTCGCGAATCTGGACGGACGGGTCCACGAGGATGCTCGGCCCGTCATGGTTAATCCGCGGTCAACGTCGCGGCGAGCGCCCGCAGCACCCGTTCGACATCGGCGTCGGCCATGGCCGGGAACAGGGGCAGGGCGAGGACCCCGGCGTAGAAGGCCTCCGACCCCGGCAGGCGGATGGGGCCGTAGCGCGCCTTGAAGTAGGGCTGACGGTAGAGCGGGATGTAGTGCACCTGGCAGCCGATGCCCTGGCCGATCAGGGCGCGCGCCACCTGGTCGCGGCTCTTGCCGACGGCGCCGAAGTCGATCAGCACCTGATAGAGGTGCAGCGACGGCGCCTCGTCCGCGCCCGCCCTCACCGGCCGCACCCAGGGCGCCAGCGGCTCCAGCATGCGGTCATAGGCCGCGGCCAGGGCGGCCCGGCGGGCGACGAAGCGGTCGAGCTTGTTCAGTTGCGAGAGGCCGAGCGCGGCCTCCAGGTCGGTCATGCGGTAGTTGAAGCCCAGTTCCAGCTGCTCGTAGCTCCAGGGATGGCGGCGGCCCTCCGGGTCCAGCGACAGCTCCGGATCGGTGAGCAGGGCCTCCTCGCGGGTTACCCCGTGGTTGCGCAGGCGGCCGATGCGCGCGGCGAGTTCGGCGTCGTTGGTGGTCACCGCCCCGCCCTCGCCCGCGGCGATGGTCTTGACCGGGTGGAAGGAGAAGCACGAGGCGGCCGAGCGGGCGCAGGCGCCGGCCCGCTCCTCGCCGCGGCGCGAGCCGATGGCATGGGCGCAGTCCTCCACCAGCACCACGCCCGCCTGCGCGGCCACGGCGCCGACGCCGGCCATGTCGACCAGACGCCCGCCGAGATGCACCGGCACGCCGACCTTCACCGGCCCAGGGGCACCGGCCAGGGCCTCCAGGAAGGTCTCGGGCGTCATCAGCCCGGTCTCGGGATCGACGTCGGCGAACACCACCTCGGCCCCGCACATGCGCACGGCGGTGGCGGTGGACAGGAAGGTGATGGCCGGGACCACCACGAGGTCGCCAGGGCCGACGTCCAGCCCCGCCAGGGCCAGATGCAAGGCCGCCGTGCCGCTGGAGGCGGTCACCGCGTGGGCCGCCCCGAGCCGCTCGGCCAGGGCCGCCTCGAACGCCTGCGCCCTCGGCCCCTGGGCCAGCAGGCCCGAGGTCAGGGCGGCGGTCACCGCGGCGACGTCGTCGTCCTCGATCAGGTGCAGGCCGTAAGGCAGGGAATCGGTCATCCCGGTCACGGTGAGGCGGTTTGGTGAACGGGGGGTTGACCGGCGCTCAAGCAGCGAAGCGATAGCGCATAGAAAAAGTGCTCAAGCAGCGAAGCGATAGCGCTTTCAGAAGTCCAGGTTGTCGTAGTCCGCCGCGGGAACCATGCCGGGCCAGCGGTCGGCCAGCAGGGGGCGAAACGACGGGCGGGATTTCAGCCGCATGTACCAGGTCTTGGTGATCGGATAGTCGCGCCACGGCACGTCGCCGAAATAGTCGATCACCGACAGGTGCGCCGCGGCCGCGAAGTCGCCGATCGACAGGTCCTTGCCGGCCAGGAAGTCACGCACGCCCAGCAGCGCCTCCAGGATGCGCAGGTGGCGCCGCAGCGCTTCCCGCCCGGCGCGCATGGCCGAGTGATCGGGCGAGCCGCCGCCGTGCAGGCGCTTCTCCATCTTCTCGCGCAGCAGGTAGCCGTTCACCTCCGGGTCGAACACCCGCTCGAACCATTGGCTGAGGCGGCGCGCCTCGGCCCGCTCGGCGGGGTCCTTGGCCAGGAGCGCAACGTCCGGATAGCGCTCCTCGAGGTGTTCGAGGATGGCGTGGCTCTCGCAGATCACCAGCTGCTCGGGCCCCTCGGATTCCACCAGCACCGGCGTGAGGCCCGAGGGATTGAGCGCCGCCAGCGACTCGGGCCGCTCCCAGTAGCGTTCCAGCTGCTCGCGATGCGCCAGCTTCTTCTCGGCCATGACCAGGCGCACCTGGCGCGAGGCCGGGTCGAGGGTGAAATGGTGGAGGGTGCGTTCGATCGTCATGCGCCGGCCGGGGCCAAGACCCGTAGAGGTCCGGTTTGCCCCGGGCAAGCTTAACCACGCGTTTACCGTGTGGAAAAAATGCGCGCCCGGCGCGAATTCGGCGGCCGCGAGACTCCCCTTGCCAAACCGGCGCCGCCCAGATACTTAAGCAATTACTTAAGTGATGGAAACGCACCGATGGCCCTCACCCTGCACATGCATCCGCTCTCGTCCTACTGCCACAAGGTGCTGATCGCGCTCTACGAGCTCGACGTCCCCTTCGAGGCGGCCTTCCTGAACCTCGGCGACGCCGATGCGCGAGCGGCGTTCCTGAAGCTCTGGCCCATCGGCAAGATGCCGGTGCTGGAAGACCGAACGGCCGGGGTGGCCCTGCCGGAAACCAGCGTCATCATCGACTACCTGAACACCCGCTTCGACGGCGGCCTGATCCCCAAGGATCCGCAGGCGGCTTTGGAAGTGCGGCTGCAGGACCGATTCTTCGACCTCTACGTCCACACGCCCATGGGGGTGTTCACCTGGGACCTGCTGCGGCCGGAAGGCCAGCGCGACCCCTACGGCGTGGGACTGGCGCGCGACATGCTGCTCACCGCCTACGACATGATCGAACAGCGCATGGTCGACCGCGAGTGGGCCGCCGGCGACGCTTTCTCCATGGCCGACTGCGCCGCCGCCCCGGCCCTGTTCTACGCCGAGGGCCGCGTGCCGTTCGGCGACCGGCCGCACCTGGCCGCCTACCTCGGCCGGCTCAAGGACCGGCCCTCCTATGCCCGCGCGCTGAAGGAGGCCGAGCCCTATTTCCACATGGTGCCGCAATGACCCCCGCTGCCAATCTGGATCTCATGTTCCAGGCCCTGGCCGACCCCAGCCGGCGCACCATGGTCGACCGCCTGAGCCGCGGCCCGGCGTCGGTCAGCCAGCTGGCGGAACCGCTGGCGATGTCGCTGCCCGCGGTGGTGCAGCACCTGCAGATGCTGGAGGCCGCGGGGCTGGTGAAGACGGAAAAGATTGGCCGGGTGAGGAGTTGCACGCTCGACACCTCGGCCATGTCCCAGGCCGAACGCTGGATCAACTACCGTCGCACCCAATGGGAGCGACGCCTCGACCGGCTCGGCGACTTCCTCGAACAGACCAAGGACGAAGACGCGCTCGAGTAGGCCGAAGGCCGATGGCGCAATCAAAAAGGCGACTGACGATGACGGAACGGAACACGGTGAAGGCCACCTTCACCATCGAGCGCACCTATCCGGCCACGCCGGCCCGGGTGTTCAAGGCCTTCGCCGACGAGCAATCCAAGGCCAAGTGGTTCGGCGGACCCGAAGGCTGGGAGGAACATGTGCGCGCATGGGATTTCCGCGTCGACGGCGTGGAGGTCCTGGGCGGCCGTCATCCCTCCGGCATCGTCACGGTGTTCTACTGCACCTATCACGACATCGTGCCGGACCAGCGGATCGTCTACGCCTACCGCATGACGTTCGACGGCAGGCCCATGTCATCATCCCTCGCCAGCATCGAGCTTCGCCCCGAGGGCGACGGGACGCACATGACCCTCACTGAGTACGGCGTCTACTTCGATGGCTTCGACGAGAAGGACGCCCAGGGCCGCGAGCACGGAACCAACTGGCTGATGGACAAGCTCGGCGACAGCCTGAAGGACTGACCCCGCTCGAGTCGCCGCCCGAGTCGCCGCCACCCGTCGGCGCGCACAAAAAAGCGGCTCAATGGCTGTTTGCGCAAGCGATTGCGCCGAACTGTGTCCTTCCGTGTCGATCCTGTAATCACTGTTCATGTAAACCGCCTTAGGCTCCGCCCCGACCTTCGGCTGAGGTCGGTTAAGTGCGAACGTCAGATTTTGAACGGCTCAAGGTATTTGCCGCCGTCGCGGAGAGGGGAAGCTTCGTGAAGGCAGCGGGAGCGCTGGGGGTGTCCACCTCCAGCGTGAGCCAGGCTGTGCGCGCTTTGGAAGACCGTCTCGGCCTGCGCCTGCTCAATCGAACCACCCGCAGCGTCGCCCTGACCGAGGCGGGCGCCAGGCTCCTGGCGCGGGCCACGCCGGCGCTCACCGAACTCGACGCCGCCTTCGAGGACCTCAACGCCTTCCGCGCCGAGCCGGCCGGCGCCCTGAAGCTGTCGGTCTCGACCCTGTCCCTGTCGCTGGTGGTCGCCCCCCTGGTCGCGCGTTTCCTGGCCGCCCACCCGGCGATCAAGGTCGAACTGGCGATCACCGATCAGGCCGACCTCGACGCCGGCATGGACGCGGGCGTGCGCAACAAGGCCGTGATCCCCCAGGACATGGTCGCCGTGCGGGTGTCCGAGCCGAGCCGGTTCCTGGCGGTGGCCTCCCCCGCTTATCTGGCCGCCCACGGCGCGCCGCAGCGGCCGGCCGATCTCGCCGGGCACAACTGCATCCTGTTCCGCAACAAGGCGGGCCTCTATCCCTGGACCTTCGTGGAGGACGGGCGGCGGCTGGAGGCCAAGGCCTCGGGCAGCCTGGTCACCGACGACGGGCATTTCATGCTGCGCGCGGCGATCGAGGGCGTGGGGGTGGCCTATGTGGTGGAATCCCACGCCGCCGCCAGCCTCGCCTGCGGCGACCTCATGCCCCTGCTGGAACGCTACGCCCCCACCTTTCCCGGCTTCTTCCTCTACTACCCGAGCCGGCGGCACGTGCCCGCGCCGCTGAAATTGTTCGCCCAGTTCATGAGCGCCCAGGTGGCCGAGGCCGGACGCCTGGCCGGGGAACCGCGATTATCCGCGCTCGCTGAACAACCCATGTCGATTTCGGAGGATTACGCGATCCTTACAGAGCAGTAACCTCCGCCGTTCCGGGCGGTATTTTAGTAACCACAAGCTGTGCCGCGCCGGTATCCCCCCGACGTCAAGGAACAGCTTGATGACATTACCAAACTCGGCCCCTGGCGCGGCCGCTACCTTGGGCTTGAATGTTTCAAGTCCGATAAAATGTACCATGGATGACTTCTTGTTTCGGGTCCATGGGTTGAATCGTCACAGCACTAACATGTCGCTCCTGAAATACTACGACTTACAGGGGTTCCTGGTCACCGGTCAGAACTCGGGCACCCACTGGATCAAGTGGATGCTCAGCCATGCGCTGGCCCACCGCTACGGGGTGGCTCCCCCGCGGTACTTCAACAACGACTCCTCCAACGACCTGATCGGCCATCCCAAGCACGAGCGGATGCATCCGCACCTGCCGCGAATCGCCTCCAGCCACTCGATCCCGGCCTACGCGCTGGATTGGGCCTGGCTGCGGGCGCTGCACCGGCCGCCGCCCTATGCGGTGGTGGTGCGCGACATCCGCGACGTGCTGATCTCCAACTACGAGAAGTGGCGGGCGGACTACGGAACGCCCTTCAGCCGCTACGTGACCGGCGATCCGCGCGGCAAGACCTATGTCTGCGACGTGTGGTGGTACATGCGCTTCCTCAACCGCTGGGGCGAGATCGCGCGGCGCCATCCGGACCAGACCCTGGTGCTGCGCTACGAGGACTTCCGCAAGGATCCGCTGGAGAACCTCGCCCGCCTGGCCCGTCATTTCACCTTGGACCTGTCCGACACCGACCTCCTGGCCGGGGTTTCGGTGGGCTCCAAGGAATACATGATGGCTCACCAGGACCCGGAGATCACCGAACGGCCGATCCGGCCCGACGGCGTGGAGGGCGCGCGCTTCTCGCCACGCGATCTGGAGGTTCTGGGCGACATCCTGGACCGCAACCTGAAGCACGACTTCGGCTACCACTACTTCGCCGAGCCGCGTGGTTTCCAGATTCCGCCTGCCCCGAGAGGCGAACGGAAGCCTGGCGCCGTCAGCCCGGCGGCCGAACCGGTGCGGGATGCCGCCTAGCGGGCGTTTGTTCGCGCTATCGCCTGACGGCTACGCGGGCGCCGGGGTGAAGCCCAGCACGTCCTGCATGTCGTAGAGGCCCGGAGGCCGTCCGCCCAGCCAGGCGGCGGCCTCCACCGCCCCGCGGGCGAACAGGCTGCGGTCGCGGGCCGAATGAGCCAGGGTGAGCAGCTCGTCCTCGGCGGCGAAGATCACGCTGTGCTCGCCGACGATGCCGCCGCCGCGCGAGACCGAGAAGCCGATCGTGCCCTCCTGCCGGGGGCCGGTCAGGCCGTCGCGCACACGCACGGCCAGGTCCTTGAGCGCCCCGCGCCGGCCGCGGGCGGCAGCGTCGCCCAGCATCAGGGCGGTGCCGGACGGGGCGTCGATCTTGCGCTTGTGGTGGGCCTCGAACACCTCGATGTCGTAGTCCCGGGCCGGCAACATGGCCGCGGCCTGGGCCACCAGCCCGACCAGCACATTGACGCCCAGCGAGAAGTTGCCGGACTTGACGATCGCCGTGTGCGCGGCCGCGGCCTTTACCTTGGCCTCGTCCGCCTCGGAGAAACCGGTGGAGCCGATCACCAGGGCCGGCCCGCCGCGCTCGGCGATCAGGCCGGCGAGCTCGGCCGAGGCCGAGCCG
Organism: Caulobacteraceae bacterium; assembly: GCA_036500495.1. GTDB lineage: Bacteria > Pseudomonadota > Alphaproteobacteria > Caulobacterales > Caulobacteraceae > BOG-938. The sequence continues at coordinate 1,200 of DASYBX010000186.1, read as the reverse complement.
ACGGTGAAATCGATGACGATGTCGCAGGCGCCGAGCGCCTGGTCGCGCGAGACCAGGGCGCGGCCATCGACCAAGGCGCCCTCGGCCCCGGCGCGGTCGAACAGGACGGCCAGTTCGAGGCCCTGCCGCGCCTGCACCGCCGCAGCCACCGCCCGGCCCATGCGCCCCTGCGCGCCGGCGACGCCGATCCTGATGTCTTGCGCCATGGCGGAGGTCTCCTGACAGCCTGCCCGAACGGCTAGCCCCCTTCGCCGGCGCGGGTCAACTGGGAGGGCGCGCCGGCTTTTGTCGGGTCCGCCCGCCGCAAGCGGTTGTGGCGGCTCGCCTCGGCGGCTAGTTTGCCCCCGACCCCTACGGCCAAGGCGACAGTTCGGACGCGAAGAGCAGCATGGAAGATTCAGAAAAGCGCACCTTCACCGATGAGGAAGCGCTCGCTTTCCACAAGCATCCGCAACCGGGCAAGATCGCCGTCGTGCCCACCAAACCGATGGCCACGCAGCGCGATCTGTCGCTGGCCTACTCTCCCGGCGTCGCAGTGCCGGTGCGCGCCATCGCTCAGGACCCCGAGACCGCCTACGACTACACCTCCAAGGGCAACCTGGTGGCCGTGATCTCCAACGGCACCGCGATCCTCGGCCTCGGCAACCTGGGCGCCCTGGCGTCCAAGCCGGTGATGGAGGGCAAGAGCGTCCTCTTCAAGCGCTTCGCCGACGTCGACTCGATCGACATCGAGGTCATGGCCACCGACCCGGACGAAGTCATCACCGTGGTCAAGAACATCGGCGTCTCCTTCGGCGGCATCAATCTCGAAGACATCAAGAGCCCCGAGTGCTTCCGCATCGAGACCGAGCTGCAGGAGCTGCTCGACATCCCGGTGATGCACGACGACCAGCACGGCACCGCGATCATCGCCTCGGCCGGCCTGATCAACGCCTGCAAGATCACCGGCCGCAAGCTGGCGGACGTCAAGGTGGTGCTGTGCGGCGCCGGGGCGGCCGGCATGGCCACCATCGAGCTGGTCAAGGCCATGGGCGTGCGCCACGAGAACACCATCTCGGTGGACAACAAGGGCGTCATCTGGCGCGGCCGGCCCAACGACATGAACCAGTGGAAGAGCGCCCTGGCGGTCGACACCGACAAGCGCACCCTGGCCGACGCCATGGTCGGCGCCGACGTGCTGATCGGCCTATCGGTGAAGGG
>DASYBX010000185.1:0-4363 GCA_036500495.1 Caulobacteraceae bacterium | reverse complement strand
ACCGCCATCCTGGGATAGACGACGGTCCCCATGGTCAGGGCTTCAGGAAGTCGGCCAGGGCGTCGACCACGGCGCGGTTGTGCTCCTCGCGGCCGATGGTGATGCGGATGTGGTGCGGCAGGCCGTAGTTGCCGACGCCGCGGGTCAGCAGGCCGCGGGCGGCCATGAAGGCCTCGGCCTCCACCGCCGTGCGGCCGGGCGCGGTCGGGAAGCCCACCAGCACGAAGTTGGCGGCCGAGGGGCCGACCACGTCGAGGCCGAGCCCGCCCAGTTGCTGGGTCAGCCACGGGCGCCACTGCTCCATCAGGTCGATGGAGGCGCGCTGGAATTCCTCGTCGGCGAGGCCCGCCACGGCGGCCAGCTGGGCCGGGATGGAGGTGTTGAACGGCGGCCGGATGCGGTCGTAGGCCTCAACGATCTCCAGCGGGCCATAGCCCCAGCCGATCCGCAGGGCGGCGAGGCCATGCAGCTTGGAAAAGGTGTGGGTGACGACGACGTTGCTGGCCCGGCGCGCCAGTTCCAGGCCGTCGTCGAAGCTGGCGTCGGTGACGAACTCGCCATAGGCGCCGTCCAGCACCAGGACCACGCTGGGCGGCAGGGCGTCGTGCAGGCGCAGCACCTCGGAGAACGGGATCCAGGTGCCGGTGGGATTGCCGGGATTGGCCAGGAAGATGATCCGCGTGCGCTCGTCGACGCACTTCAGCAGCTCGTCCACGTCGATGCGGTAGTCGGGCTCGCGCGCCATCCGCACCTCGGCCTGGCAGGCCCGCGCGCCGATGGCGAAGGCGGCGAAGCCGTATTCGCCCTGCACGATGTTGTCGCCGGGCTCCAGGAACACCTGGCAGAGCAGGGAGAACACCTCGTCGGAGCCGCAGCCGAACACCAGCCGCTCCGGCTCGAGCCCATAGCGCTCGGCGATGGCGGTCCGCACGATCGTCGCGCGCGGATCGGGATACATGTGCAGGCTCTGGGCGGCGGCGGCGTAGGCCTCCCGCGCCGCCGGGCTGGAGCCCAGCACGTTCTCGTTGGCCGAGAGCTTGATGGGGTCGTCGATCCCCTCGGCCTTGGCCTTGCCGGGGACATAGGCGTGGATGTCCAGGATACCGGGCTTGGGGAGCGGCCGAGAGGCGGCGTTGCGGTCGGTCGGGGGTGCGGTTGTGTCGGACATTCCAGCGGACGGTAAGCTATAGCCTGGCGGCGGAGGCCCGCGTCTTACACGTCCAGTGGCGCCGGCGCAGCCCCGATCACGCCGGAAAGACCGCCTGGCGCGCGGGCGAGCCGGGGATCGTCGGCCTGATAGTAGCCGGCCAGCATGAACAGCTTCAACCCGCCGGTCTCCACCAGCGGGGTGGCGGCCACCCCGTCGCGGCTCAGGGCGTCTTCCACCGTGGCGGCGGGCTGGGGGGCGTCGGTGACCCAGAACGTGCGGTCGTCGCCGGTGGGCTCCACCTCGACCTCGGCCACGGCCACGGCGGCGAGCGGGCCCCAGGCGGCCAGGCAGGGCAGGGCGGCGAACAGCTTCAGCTTCGGCTCGGCCAGCAGCCGGCCCCACCAGGCGCTGTCGGGGGTCAGCGCGCAGACCGCCACGCCACCAGGGGTGCGCGCGGCGGCGAGGGCGTCCTCGGGCTTGGCCACCTGATTCAGCGGCGGCGAGGAGCCGAAGCGCAACCTCGCCAGCTCCACCGCGCGGGCGGCGTCACGGCCGCCCCAGACCGACAGGTGGAACGGCCCCTGGATCGCCAGGCTCTCGCCCATCATCTCGCGCCAGACCCGGACCACCAGCCCGTCGCGGGCGCCGTCGCGCGGCATGGCCAGCAGCCGGCGCATCACCTGCGCCTCGCGGCCGGGGCGCAGGCCGAAGCGGCCGGGGTCGCCGGACGCGGCCTTGGCGGCGGCCACGGCGCGGCCGATCGCGGCGCGCTCATCCACCAGCCGCAGCAGCTCGGCGTCGATGGCGTCGATGCGCTGGCGGACCTCATCCAAGGAGACCGGTGCGGGCGTGGACTTGGCCTCGGCCATTTTCTTCCCCGAAACGAAGCCTCGCGACCTAGTTCATCCCGGGCAAGGGCGCAATAGTCCCCGTCACCGCAAAAAAGTTGCAATGGAAACCAAGGCTTGCCGCGGATCGGGTCCAGCGGCGTTTCGGTCGGCGATCAGGCCGCGGCGGCGGCGTCCGTGGTCTCGCCCAGGGCGTGCTGCAGGGCCGCGAGCAGGTGTTCGGGCTTCATCGGCTTCTCGACCACGCCGTTCATGCCGGCGGCCAGGTAGGCTTCGGATTCCTCGGGCTCGGCGTTGGCGGTGAGCGCGATGATCGGCACCGCGCCGGGCGGGCCCGGCAGGGCGCGGATCGCCCGGGTGGCGGCGACGCCGTCCATCACCGGCATCTTGATGTCCATCAGGATCAGGTCGAACCGCCCGCCACGGGCCGCCTCCAGCGCCTCGGCGCCGTCGTTGGCTGACTCGCAGGTGCAGTCGAACATCTCGCACAGCGCCTGGGCGACCATGCGGTTGGTGGCGTTGTCGTCCACCACCAGCACATGGGCCGAACGCTCCGCCTCATGCGGCGTCGGGGCCGGCGCCTCCAGGGCGGCAGGCAGCAGGAATTCGAAGACCACGGTCTCGGACGCGCCGCCGGTGTGCTCGCTGCGCAGCACGCCGCCCAGGCCCTCGATGATCTGTCGAGCCATGATGACCCCCAGCGCCACCTCGAGGCCGAACCGGGAATCCACCTCGCGCACCCGGGCTTCCAGGTCATGGATCTCCCAGGCGGGGTCGCGGGCGCCGCGCACGCGGCCTTCCAGCTTGACGCCGTCCGGTCCGGCGATCGCGCGAACGCTGGCTTCCACCGCGCCACGGCGCATGCTGGCCACGGCCTCGCCGACGAAGCCGTCGAACACCTGCAGCAGGCGCAGGGAATCGCCCATGGCGCAGGCATCGGGGTCGCCGTCGTAGGAGACCAGCAGCGTGACCCCGCTCATGGCGGCGGCGGGCTGCCAGCGGGCGTGCACCTCGTCCACCAGTTCACGCAGGCGCAGGGGCGTGGGGTTCACGGCCAGGCCGCTATGGGTGACGCCCCGAAGATCGAGCGCGGCGTCGAGTAGCCGGCGCACGCCGCTGGCCGCCTCGACGATGCCGCTGACGCAGACCTGTCCGTCGGGCGTCAGCCGTTGGCGCGCCAACTGCTCGGAGAGCGCCAGCACGCCATCCATACGTTCACGGATGTCGGCGGTGACGCGGTCGAAGAAGAACTCGGGCAGGGACATGAAGCGCCGCAGTTGCACAAGGCTATGAGCGGCCGACCATGAGGCCAAGCGCTTGCGGAGAGGTTAAGTGACGCGTGTAACCGTCCAGATTGGCGAAAAGACCGGCGCCGCGGGGACGAAAGGCCGTCCGCGGACAAAAAGAAGGGCGGCGAGCAAGCTCGCCGCCCCTGATCAGGCGTTGGCCGAAGCCGAGACTTAGAAGCGGTACTGCAGCTCCAGGCCGTAGGTGCGCGGCTGGATCAGGCCCCGGGTGATCTGGACGCCGGTGGCGCTCAGGTAGGTCTGGCCGTTGAAGGTCAGGCCCGGGTTAGGCTGGCCGAACACCGCGCTCGGGTTGTTGGAGCCCGTCGAGGTGAAGCCGTCCTTGTTGAAGGCGTTCTTCACGAAGGCGATGACCGAGTACTTGTTCTTGGCTTCCTTCCAGATCGCCCGGAAATCGGCGGTGCCGTAGGACGGAACCTGGAACGCCGAGTCGTTGAACGGCTGGTAGATGGTCTTGTCCGTCCAGGTGTAGGTGGCCGACAGGATCAGCGAGCCGGGCTCGAAGTCGAAGGTGTAGTTGCCGTTGATGGCGAACTTGTTCTTCGGCGACTGGTAGAGCGGCGAACCCTTCAGGCTCTGGAAGCGCAGCAGGACGTCGTTGGTCACCGCCGTGCCGCCCGAGGGCCGCGCGCCGGCCAACTGGGCCGACGGGTCGGCCGGGTCATAGAAGCAGCAGCCGCTGGTGATCTTGGTGTTCAGGTAGCCGTAGCTGCCGGTGAACTGCAGGTGCTCGATCGGTTGCCAGATCGCCTCCAGCTCCAGGCCGTAGGCCCGGGCGCCGACGTTGACGAAGTTGTTGGCCGACGCCGTACCCGCCGCGTTGAGCTGCTGCAGGTTGATCTGCAGGTTGTTGTAGTCGTTGTAGAACACCGACCCATCGATCTGCAGGGTGCGGGCGATGGTCTTCTTCAGGCCGATCTCGTAGGCGTTGACCGATTCCTGCTTGGCTTCCGGCTCGGGAGCCAGGGTGCCCAGGAGGAAGCCGCCGGACTTATAGCCGCGGCTATATTTGGCGTAGGCCAGGGTGTCCCGATCCGGCGTCCAGTCGACGTCGAGCG
>DASYBX010000184.1:0-5508 GCA_036500495.1 Caulobacteraceae bacterium | reverse complement strand
CGATGGTGGAGAGGGCGCGCCGGCGCAGGGCCGGGTCAGGTTCGCAGGTTTTGGCGTCCGCGCGTCCGCGCGCCCTCTCCACCACTCGCTCTCCGCCCGGCTCACGCCGGGCTCGGCGAGCGGTTCCCCTCCCCCGCAAGCGGGGGAGGTCGTTCCCAACGTTGGAGAAGGATCGCTGACGACCCGGCGGTGCGCCCTAGGACTGGAAGGTCGCGGCGATCTGCTGGCCGTTGCGGTCGATGACGATGCTCCAGGTGCGGGTGCGGTCCTGCAGGGCGGCGCGCAAGTCGGCCACCGTCGCGATCTTCTTGCCGTTGACCTGCTTGATCAGGTCGCCCGGCCGGACGCCGGCGTTGACCGACAGGCCGCCGCGGATCTCCGAGATCACCACCCCCGAGCGGAACGGATCGACGTTGAGGTCGAGCGCCGTGGCCGGCGACAGGTTGAGCACCACCGCGCCGTCGAACGGATTCTCGCCCTGCACCAGCTGTTCGTCGCGCGGCTTGCTGGGCGGCGCCTCGACGGTCACCCGGGTGCTGTGGGCCGAGCCGCCGCGCTGATAGCCGAGGGTCACGGTTTCCCCGGGCTTGCGCGTGCCGATGCGGTAGTTGAGCGAGGTCTCGTCGTCGATCGGCTGGCCGTCCACCGACAGCACGGCGTCGCCCTGCTGCAGCCCCGCCCGCGCCGCGGCCGAGCCGGGATAGACGCTGGCCAGGAGCACGCCCTGCGGCCGGTCGAGCCCCAGGGACTTGGCGATGTCGCTGGTCACCGGCTGGCCGGCCACGCCCAGCCACGGCCGCGACACCACCTTGCCGCCGCCGAGCGCGGTGTCGACCACCTGGCGCACCACGGGCCCGGGGATGGCGAAGCCGATCCCCTGGGAGCCGCCGGAGCGCGACAGGATCATGCTGTTCACCCCGATCAGGTTGCCGTCCATGTCGACCAGCGCCCCGCCGGAGTTGCCCGGGTTGATGGCCGCGTCGGTCTGGATGAAGCTGGCCACCGAACTGGCGCCCACGTCGGTGCGGTTGAGCGCCGAGATGATGCCGTTGGTCACGGTCTGGCCCACGCCGAACGGGTCGCCGATGGCCAGCACCAGGTCGCCCACCTGCAGGTCCTCGCCGGAGCTGATCGCCAGGGTCGGCAGGTCGTTGGCCTCGATCTTGAGCACCGCCAGGTCGGCCTTGGGGTCGGCCAGCAGGATCTTGGCCGGATATTCGCGGCGGTCGGACAGGGAGACGGTGATCTCTTGCCCCCCCTCGATGACGTGGTTGTTGGTGACGATGATGCCGTCGGACCGCACGATCACGCCCGAGCCCAGCGAGCCTTCCACCCGCGCGCGCGGCACGCCCATGCCGAACATCTCGAAGAACGGGTCGACCTGGCGCACCACCCGCTTGGACGAGATGTTGACCACCGCCTGCTGGGTCTTCTTCACCACGGGGGCGTAGGACAGCTTCACCTGCCCTGCATCGGTGGGCGCGCGGCGGGCGGCCGACGGCAGCGGCGGGCCGGGCAAGGCCCCGCGCGGGGTCTGCTGGGCCGATGAGCGGGACGGTTGGGAACAGGCGGCAAGCAGGGCCACGAGGGCGATGCTCAGGACTTTCGAGCGCATGGGTCGTTCCGGCAAGGCTTCCTGCCCGGATCATCGACCGACGATCGGGGCGCAAACATGACCCCCGTCAGATGCCCCTTCAGGCCGCCGATGTCGAGGGCGCGCGCGCGTATCGGACGGCCAGCAGCAGGGCGAAGAAGGCGAGGCCCGCCGCCACCAGGATGCCGAGGCCGGGCACGCCCAGCGGCTTGCCGCTGGTGATCGCCCAGGCGAACACGGTGGTGTAGAGGCTGGGCCCGATCAGACCGGTGATGCTCTGGATACCCGACATGGCGCCCTGCAGCCGCCCCTGCTCGTTGCCAGGCACGCGGCGCGACATCAGCGATTGGCTGGTGGGCTGCACCAGGCCGATCATGGCGAACACCGGCAGGCCGCACCAGAACAGCAGGCTGGTCGGGGCCAGGGCGTAGATGGCGAAGCCGAATACGCCGCACAGCAGGCCCACCAGCATGGCCCGCCGCTCGCCCATCGCCTTCACGATCGGCCGCACCAGCATCATCTGCACGATGATCGAGGCGACGCCCGTGGCGCCCAGGAACAGGCCCACGTCGCGGATGCCCCAGCCGAAGCGGTAGCCGGTGAACAGCACGAAGATCTGCTGCAGCGACTGGTGGGCCAGCATGTAGAGGAAGAACATCGCCGCCATGCCCAGCATGCCCGGATGGGCGGCCAGCAGCTGCAGCGAGCCCACCGGATTGGCCTTCCTCCAGCTGAACGCCGCGCGCCGCTCCTTGGGCAGGGATTCCGGCAGGACGAACAGGCCGAACAGCCAGTTGACCATGGCCAGACCGGCGGCGAACCAGAACGGCAGGCGCGGACTGAACTGACCGAGCAGGCCCGCCAGCGCCGGGCCGATCACGAACCCGACGCCGAAGGCCGCCCCGATCAGGCCGAAGTTCTGCGCCCGCTTTTCGGGCGGGGTGATGTCGGCGATATAGGCCCCGGCGGTGGAGAAGCTGGCCGCGGTGATCCCCGAGATCAGGCGGCCGATGTAGAGCACCGACAGGTTCGGCGCGGTGGCCATGATCACATAGTCGCAGCCGAGGCCGAAGATCGAGATCAGCAGCACCGGCCGCCGCCCGAAGTGGTCCGACAGGCTGCCGACGATCGGCGAGGCGAAGAACTGCATCACCGCCCAGGTGGTGGAGAAGATCAGGACGTAGTGCAGGGCCTGGGCCGTGGAGCCGCCGGCCATCTCCTTGATCAGGTTCGGCAGCACCGGGATGATGATGCCCAGCGCGATCACGTCCATCAGGGCGGTGGCGAAGATGAAGCCCAGGGCGGCGGCGCGGGGCTTCCTGCCAGCGGCGGCGGCGGTGGCGCCCGTCGTGTCGATCATCTCCCCTTCGGCCACTGTCGGGCTCTCCTTATGAGTCTTCCTCTTTAGGCGCGAATCCTGTGTTCGCTCAATGTTTCCCGAGCGTCGGCGCAAACACCTGCGCCGATCCGTCGCTCCTGGGGCCCTTCAGGTGCAGCAGTGCGACCATCAGCGGCTCGACGTCGACGTTGTCGAAGGTCGGCAGCACGCTGCCCGCCTTGAACGCCGGCCCTTCGGCGACGAAGCCGATCGCCATATAGGGGCTGGCCGGATCGTAGCCGTGGCTGCCCAGGTTGATGTCCTTGGTCGAGGCGATCTGCTGATGGGTGGTGAGGTACCAGCCGACCTCGGCGGTGCAGACGATCGGCGGCGTGCGGGGGTTGGCGCCGTAGTGGAAGGCCTTGGGGACCTTGGCCTTGGCCCAGCATCGCGCATGGTCGTGATGCGCCAGCAGCCGGGCGCGGGTGTCCGCGGGCGCCCAGGGTGACGGTGTGGATGCGGTCCGCCCCGCCGGCGATGTCGTCGATATAGATCAGCCGGTCCTTGGACGTGTCGGCCATGCCGTGATCGCCGGTCACGATCAGGTTGACCTTGCCGTAGAGCCCCCTCGCCTTCAGCCCGTCCACCAGCTTGCCGATGGTCGAGTCAGTCGAGGCCAGGGCGGCGTCGAGCACCTTGGAGTTGGGGCCATGGCGGTGGCCCTCAGTGTCGACGAGATCGAAGTAGAGGGTCACGACCGACGGGCGCTGGCCTGGCGGCAGGTCCAGCCACGTCAGGACCTGGCCGACCCGGTCGTCGGCCAGGAAGGCCTTGTCGTGGGTCTTCCACAGATCGGGCCGGTGACCACGGATCACCTTGTCCGAGCCCGGCCAGAACATCGTCGCGGTCCTCAGCCCCTGCTCGTCGGCGGTCACCCAGATGGGCTGCCCTTGGCTCCACCACCGGGGATCGTCGGAATGGGCCATGGTGAAATGGCCGAGCACCCGATCGTCCATGGTGTTGGCGACGACGCCGTGATGGTCGGGCCACAGGCCCGTCACCAGGGTGTAGTGGTTGGGAAAGGTCTCCGAGGGATAGGCCGGGCGCATCGCGGCACGCACGCCCGCGTCGGCCAGCGCCTGGATCACCGGGGTCTTGCCGCGGGCCAAGTAGTCGGCCCGCAGGCCGTCGATGGAGATCAGGATCAGGGTGTCGGGCTTGGGGGCGGCCAGGACCGGCGCCGTCGCGCCTAGACAGACCGTCAGGACGAAGAGGAAAGCCAGGAACGCACGCATGCGCCGTTCCAGCGCGCGATCGTGACGGTTTGCGGCCAAGGAAAAAGGCCCCGGATCGCTCCGGGGCCTTTCATGCATTCCGTGACGCTGAGGATCAGTCCTCGGCGGCGACCATCACCGGGCCGGAGTCCTTGCCCTTTTCGGCCGGATCGCGGTCGACGAACTCGATCACCGCCATCGGGGCGTTGTCGCCGTAGCGGAAGCCGGCCTTGAGCACGCGGATGTAGCCGCCGCTGCGGGCCTTGTAGCGCGGGCCGAGGGTGGCGAACAGCTTGCCCACCTGATCCACGTCGCGCACGCGGCTGATGGCGATGCGGCGGGCGTGCAGGTCGCCCTTCTTGGCCAGGGTCACCAGCTTTTCGACGAAGGGTCGCAGTTCCTTCGCCTTGGGCAGGGTGGTCACGATCTGCTCGTGCTTGATCAGGCTCGCCGCCATGTTGGCGAAGAGGGCGTGGCGGTGGCTCGTCGTGCGGCCCAGTTTGCGGTGCGCGTAACCGTGGCGCATGGCGGTGTCTCCTCAGCGGGGCCGTCTCTCGACGGGCCCATGCAAAAAATCAGATCTGGTCTTCGAACTTCTTGGCCAGGTCTTCGATGTTTTCCGGCGGCCAGTTGGGCACGTCCATGCCCAGGTGCAGACCCATGCCGGCCAGCACTTCCTTGATCTCGTTCAAGGACTTGCGGCCGAAGTTCGGGGTGCGGAGCATCTCCGCCTCCGTCTTCTGGATCAGGTCGCCGATGTAGACGATGTTGTCGTTCTTCAGGCAGTTGGCCGAACGGACCGACAGCTCGAGCTCGTCGACCTTCTTCAGCAGCGCCGGGTTGAACGGCAGCTCCGGCTTGGCCTCGCCCTCGACCTTCTTCTTCGGCTCCTCGAAGGTGATGAAGATCTGCAGCTGGTCCTGAAGGATGCGGGCGGCGTAGGCCACCGCATCGATCGGCGTCACGGCGCCATTGGTCTCCACTTCCATGACCAGCTTGTCGTAGTCGAGCGACTGGCCCTGGCGGGTGGGCTCGACGCGGTAGGCGACGCGCTTGACCGGGCTGTAGAGGGCGTCGACGGCGATCAGGCCGATCGGCGCGTCTTCCGGGCGGTTGCGCTCGGCCGGGACATAGCCCTTGCCGTTCTGCACGGTGAACTCCATGCGCACCTGGGCGCCGTCGTCCAGGGTGCACAGCACGTGATCCTTGTTGAGGATCTCGATGTCGGCCGGGGTTTCGATCTGGCCGGCGGTGACCGGGCCAGGGCCGGTGGCCCGCAGCGTCATGCGCTTGGGGCCTTCGGCGTGCATGCGCACGGCCAG
>DASYBX010000183.1:0-7832 GCA_036500495.1 Caulobacteraceae bacterium | reverse complement strand
TCTCTGCGCCATCGGCCTGCGGTCCAAGGCGCGGGTTGACCTGCGGCATCCATTCAGCCGGTATTCAGCCAGATACGACCAAACTCCGCGGGTAATGAAGGCACGGATCTCATTGCTGACCGCCCTGGCGCTTGCCGGGGCCGTCTGTCTCGCGGGCGGCGAGGCGGGCGCGCAGCCGTTCGGGCGCGCCTACGGTCAGCGTCTGGCCCAGTTTGTTCAGGTGCGCGACGAAGGCCGCCGCGAGCAACGCGGCGAGGCGCGCGGCCGGGAAGATCGGGGTCGGGAAGATCGGGGTCGGGAAGAGCGGGGTCGAGACGAGCGGGGTCGGGGCGACCAGGGGAATCAAGGCGAACGGGGTGAGCGCGGCGGCTATCGCGGCCAGCCCTATGCGCCCGCGCCGCGCGGCTATGCCTATCCGGCGCCCGCGCCCGGCCCGCGTTACCAGCAGGCGGCTCCTCCGCGTCAGGCCTATGCGCCGCCGCCCGCCTACGCTCCACGCGCCTACGCCCAGCCGCGCCCCTATGCCTATGGGCCGGCGCCCAATTCGCTCGGCTCGGGCTGGCGCCCGCAGCAGGAGGATGCGCGGCGCGGGGTGCGCTCGGGCGCCATGAGGCCGCTCGGAGAGGTGGTGGCCAACATCCAGCGGACCACGCGCGGCAGGATGCTGGACGCGGGGGTCGAGCCGGGGCCCGATGGCCGGCCCACCTATCGTGTGCGCTGGGCGGCGCAGGGCGGCCGGCGTATCGATTTCATCGTCGACGCCGCGACAGGCGCAATCATCGGCCAGAGTGGCTATTAAGTGAGCGGGCATAAAGCCAGGCCGCAGTCGGCCGGCATATACCGAGGGAGGCCCCATGCGGATTCTGGTGGTGGAGGACGATCCGGACCTGTCGCGCCAGCTGAAGCAGGCATTGGGCGACGCCGGCTACGCCGTGGACCATGCGCCCGACGGCGAGGAAGGCCTCTACCTCGGCGAGAACGAACCCTATGACGCCATCCTCCTCGACCTCGGCCTGCCCAAGATCGACGGGGTGTCGGTGTTGGAGCAATGGCGGCGGGCGAACATCGCCACCCCGGTGCTGATCCTCACCGCCCGGGGCGCCTGGAGCGAGAAGGTGTCGGGCTTCGACGCGGGCGCCGACGACTACCTGACCAAGCCGTTCCACACCGAGGAGTTGCTGGCGCGCCTGCGGGCCCTGTTGCGGCGGGCGGCGGGCCATGCGGCGCCGTCGCTGAGCTGCGGCGGCTTGCGGCTCGACCCGCGGGCGGCGCGCGCTTCCGTCAACGGCGAGCCCCTGCGACTGACCTCGCTGGAGTACCGCCTGCTGCACTACATGATGATGCACCAGGGCCGGGTGATCGGCCGCTCGGAACTGGTCGAGCACCTCTATGACCAGGACTTCGACCGCGACTCCAACACCATCGAGGTGTTCATCGGCCGCCTGCGCAAGAAGATCGGCAACGACCGCATCGAGACGGTGCGCGGCCTCGGCTACCGCCTTGCGCCCCTGGCCGGGGAGACGACCGAGGGGTGAACAAGCGCGGGGCCTCCTTCGACCTCAAGGCCCTGCGCCGCCCCTCGCTGGTCCGCAGCCTGATCTGGATGGCCGCGGTGGTGGGGCTGATCGCCCTGGTGACCGCCGCCGGGGCCATGACCTGGTTCTTCCAGCACACCGCCCTGAACCGGGTCGACGCCACGCTCAGCGAGAAGTTCGATGACCTATATGCCGGAACCTCGGTGGAGCAGGGCGAGGTGATCGCCCCGGCCCTCACCGACCAGGCCGCTCTGCGCGCCTATTCCGGCCACTACTGGGAGCTGGCCGAAGCCGATGGACACGGCGGCCTGCATGTGCTGGTCCCGTCGCGCTCGCTGTTCGACGGGGAGATCAAGCCGCCGCCCGACGGCGCGGCGGGGCTGAAGCTGGGCGCGCGGGTCTACTACGACAGCGACGGCCCGAACCATCCGATCAAGGAGCGGATCCGTGTGCTGGCGCGGCCGGCGATCCTGCAGGGCTATCCGCGGCCGGTGATCTTCCTAACCGCCGAGGACCGCAGCGCGCTGGACCACGATTCCCAGCGCTTCGCCGAACTCGCCCTGCTGGCCCTGGCCCTGGTCGGCGCCGCCCTGATCGGTGGGGTGATCCTGCAGGTGCGCGTGGCCCTGCGCCCCCTGTTCCGCCTGCAGAAGCAGATCGCCGACGTGCGCAAGGGCAAGGCTGACCGGGTGGGCGCCGACTATCCGGTGGAGTTGACCCCGCTGGCCGGCGAACTGAACGCCCTGCTCGACCACAACCAGGAAGTGGTGGAGCGCCAGCGCACCCATGTGGGCAACCTGGCCCACGCCTTGAAGACCCCCCTGGCGGTGATGCAGGCCGAGGCCGAGCAGCGGCCCAGCGATCCCTTGGCCGAGGTGGTCACCCGCCAGGCCCAGACCATGCGCGAGCAGGTCGACCATCATCTGCGGCGCGCGCGCGCCGCAGCGCGGGCCCAGGGCTCGGGCGAGCGCACGGAGCTCGCACCGGTGCTGGACGAATTGTCGCGGACCCTGGAGCGCATCTTCGGCGAGCGCGGCGTGAGCGTCGACTGGGAGGCCGACGACGCCCTGGTGTTCCGCGGCGAGCGCCAGGACCTGCTGGAGCTGATCGGCAATGTGATGGAGAACGCCTGCAAGTGGTGCCGCCGACGAGTGCGGGCGGAAGCCCTGCCGGATGGGCCGGGCTTCCTGAAGGTGACCGTGGAGGACGACGGGCCTGGCCTGCCGGAAGGCCAGCGCGAGACGGTGCTGCGGCGCGGCGCGCGGCTCGATGAGAACGCCCCCGGATCGGGCCTCGGCCTGTCGATCGTGGAGGAACTGGCCAAGGCCTATGGCGGCTCGGTGAGCCTCGGCCAGGCCGCCTGGGGCGGGCTCAAGGTCGAGCTGAGGCTGCCCCAGGCCGAGGCGTGAACGACGTTCTCCGAGTCGCGGCGGTCGGAAAGCCTTAACCATCCAATCGGATAGTCCTTGAGCCTGACTCTGGGAGAAAGGACGCACCGCGAACCGCCATGGGCGCCCCGATGAACGATCGCCTGGGAGTGGTTCGCGCTCTGCTCGAAACGGCGCCGGACCCGGCCGTCCGCGACCTCGACATGGCCCTGCGCGCCGACACCTCCGCCGCCCTGGCGCCGGTGCGCCGCATGGTGCGCATGGAACTGCAGGACCGCGGCGTGCGCGACGTGGTGCTGGCCCCGGTGGCGCCCCTGTGCGCCCCGCGCCCGGATGGCTTCAAGCAGGCCCTGTTCCCCGCCGGCGTCCTGCCGCGGCTGTGGCGCGCCCTTAGGGCGCTCGAGCCGGGGCGCGTGGCCGAGGTGGTGGCCTGCGTGACCATGGCGGGCCAGGACGATGATTTCGCGCCGGCCTGGGACGACCTCTGCATGGCCGCCGCCGCCGCCATCCGCGATGATGCGCTGCAGATGCAGGCGCTCGTGCGCTATCTGGAGGACTTCCAGCCGGGCGCCGCAGCCGGCTTCGCCGGCTATCTGGACCTAGCGCCCCTGGCGCGCACGGCGATCAAGCGCCTGCCGCTGTGGCTGCGCCACATGACCGGCGAGCACGCCGCCGCGGTGCGCCTGCTGTTCAAGGACGCGGACGCCGTCGCCCCCGACGCCTCGCCCCGTTTGCTCGAGATTATGCAGGCCCAGACCGCCGAGCCGTGGCGCGTGCTGCGCATCATCTCGGCGGCCACCCATCGCGCCGGCGACCGCTACCTGGCGTCTTCCGAGATGGCGGAGTTCTGCGAGCGGGTGCTGGCCGACATCGATCGCCGGGTGAACCTGGTGCGGCAGTTCGACGCCGACGGCGGGGCTCCGGCCGGTCAGGCCGCAGCCGCCTCTGTGGCGATCGCCATCGGCGAGATCCACGAGTTCGAGGAGAGCCTGGATCTGGCCAGGGACGGCCCTTGGGGCCAGCGGATCGCCCAGATGAAGCAGGCCGTGGCCGGTCTGGCCGAGGGCCTCCTGAAGAAGGCGCCCAAGGTGGTGGGTGAAGCCCTGCCCCTGCATCAGCGCCGCGTCGGGGGGATCAACCTCAGGATGGAGCCGCACCTCGACCAGGCCCCCGACGCGCGCCTGGTTCGTCAGGCCATGGCCAGCCTGGCCTTCTTCGACCGATGCCGAGGCTCAGCCTTCCAGGGCGGCTACGTCGGCGTGCGCGCCCGAGCGGAGGAGGAGATCGCCCATCGCCTGGACAGCTACGTCGAGGACATCCTGGCCATGAGTCATGCCGGCGAACTCGAGTCGCCCGATCACGCCCGCGCCTTCCTCGAGGCCGCGGCCGACATGACCGGCCTGGCGCTGGGCGAGAAATCGGCCCAGATCGTACGCCGTCGCGCCGCCGTGGCCTGATAACCGCATTATCCCGGCATTCGCCGTAATCTCGCCGCATAGGCGAAGAATCGGCTTGCCTGACGGACCGGCCTCGCCAAAACCTATCCCATGGATAGAGCCGCCGCCGCCCTCGGCCTGATCAGCGACTTGACCAGCGCGCCCACCGTCTCGCGCGCGGTCGACCTGTTCGAGAGCGCCGTCGAGCCGTTCGGAGTCGAGCTCTACCGCACCGCCGCCCTGGCCAACGTGCTCCGCGGACCGCTGGAGTCGGCCACCGTGAGCAACTGGTCGGCCGATTGGGAAACCTACTACATGGGGGTCAAGGCCTTCACCTTCGACCCGATCGTCGACGAGGTGCTGAAGGGCGGTGACGCCTTCTTCTGGCACGACCTGAACTGGACCCCCACCCCGGTTCGCCGCCACTTCATGGCCGACGCCGCCGAGGTGGGCCATGTCGACGGCTTCATGGCGGTGCGGCAGGCGCCGGGCGAGCTGAAGACCGTGGTGTCGATGGCCAGCTCCCGGCCCCTGGCGTGGAGTCCGATGGAACAGGGAGTGGTGAGCTTCGTCGCCAACGCCATGATCTCGCGGGTGCTCTACCTGCGCGAGGTGCAACTGGCGCCCGACGTCACGGCCCTGTCCGACCGCGAGAAGGACATCCTGCGCCACGCTGCGCTCGGCCAGCCGGACAAGCGGATCGCCCTGGCGCTCGACTGCGCCCATGACACTGTGCGCGCCCACTGGCGCTCGATCCGCCGCAAGCTGACCGCCAACGACCGCGCCCATGCCGTAGCGGTGGCCATCTGGAGCGGCCAGATCGCGCCCTGAGACCCTGAAGCTCCAAGACTCTGACCCTGGTACAATTGTGCGAGTTGTGCCGCCCCGGCCGTGTTCCGCATGATCCTGGCGGAGGCGCTCATGCTGCTGTTCATCCGCCCCTGCCACCACCACCGCTTCCGCGCGGTGCTGAACGACGCCGTCCGGCTGAGGCGCGAGACGGTCCAGGCCGATCGGGAGCCCGACGCCTCGGACGACGAGGCGGCGTCGTACCTGGTGAAGCTCGACGCCGCGGGGCGCGTGATCGCGTCCGTGCGGGCGATGCCCGCAACCGCCTGCAACCTGGACTGCGATCGTCTGGAGCACGGGATGGAGTCGGCCATGCCCCGGGGAGCGCATGTGGTGGAGATCTCACGTCTGTGCGTCGCTCCTGAGCTCCAAGGCGAGCAACGGCTGCGGGCCGTGCTGGAGCTGCGCGCCGGTATGGCCCAGCTGTTCGGCCTCCACGGTTGGACCCAGGGAGTCGTGGTCGGCCACGACGATCACATCCAGCCCTTCATCCGCAGCGGCATGAAGGTGCAGGCGCTGGGCCTGCCCGTGGTGCTGCCCGGCGACAGCCGGCTGTCCTTCGCCGTCCTCGCCAGCGATCCGGGACGGCCCGGCAGGGCGGCCGAGCTCCTGGCGGGCAGTCATCCCCGTCTTCTGGATCCGCATGAGGATCCCTCGTTGTTCACCCGCTACGGCGACCGGGCCGTCGCCTGACCCGGCCGCAGAGAGCAGAGCCATGTCCAGCCTCAGAAGGATTTCGCCGGAGCCGACCCTCGCTCAGGTGCGGGACTATGTCCTGACCATGCTCGAGGGCCTGTCGGGCCTGGCCGAGACGGTGGATGACCAGCGCACCAGCGATCAGGTGCGCGAGTTCGCCAACCATCTGATCATGAGCTGGTCGCCGCGCTCCGAGGCCCTGCTGCGCCAGGAGTTCGGCCGGATGGACGAGCTGGTGGCGGCCCATGCCGCCGAGCGGGCCGATGCGCCCGCCGTCGCGCTCGGCGACCGCGTGCTGAGCTATGCCGACCTCGACCGGATGACCGACCGCATGGCGGCGGCCCTTCAGCGCGACGGCCTGGACGGGGGCGCCGCCATCGCCCTCGTGGGCGCGGCGAGCCTGGAATACATCGCCCTGACCCTGGCTGCGTCGCGCGTCGGGGTGGTGGTCGCGCCCGTGGCTCCCTGGCTGAACCGCGAGGCCCTCGTCCGCCTGGTCAAGGACAGCGGGGCCCGGCTGCTGTTCACCGACGATGCGACCCTGGCCGAGGCGACGGGCGTCCAGGCCGTGACGTTCGCCGATCTCGATCGCTGGATGGCGCCCCCCGAAGCGCGGCCCAAGCCAGTGAGTATCCTGCCGGAGGACCCGCACTCGGTGGTGTACACGTCCGGCGCCACCGACACGCCGCGGGGCGTGGTGCAGAGCTATCGGCATCGCTGGCGCCTGATGACCGTGATCGGCGCCACGCACCGGGAGTCCTACCTGGTGTCAACGCCGCTCTGCTCGGGCGTGACCACCTTCGCCTGGTCCAAGCCGATGGCGGTGGGCGGCGTGGCCGTGCTGATGGCCAGGTTCGACGCCCTTGAGTTCCTGAGGTTGGCCGAGCGCTGGCGCATCACCAACGCGGTGGTGACGCCGGTGCAGGCCCAGCGCATCCTGGCCCATCCGGATTTCGACCGCTTCGACCTGACCGCGTTCCGCTCCAAGGTGATCCTGGCCGCGCCGTCCTCGCCCGAGCTGAAGGGCGAGATGCTGCGCCGCTGGCCGGGCGGACTGATGGAGGTCTACGCCATGAGCGAGGGCGGGGTGGCCAGCTATCTCGACGCCGTGGCCAACCCCGACAAGCTGCACACCGTGGGCAAGCCGCAGGTCGGGGTGACGCTGAAGGTGATCGACGAGGAGGGCCGCGAGCTGGAGCCCGGTTCGATCGGCGAGCTGGTCGGGCGCTCCAAGACCATGATGACCGGCTACCACAACCGCCCTGAGGCCACCGAACGGGCCTTCTGGCGCGACGCCCAGGGCAAGGCCTATGTGAAGAGCGGCGACCTCGGCCGCATCGACGCCGACGGCTTCGTCGAGCTTCTGGGCCGCAAGAAGGACATGATCGTCTCCGGCGGCCAGAACATCTATCCCCGCGACCTGGAGGCGGCGCTGGAGCGGCATCCGGCGGTACAGGACGCGGCGGTGGTGGGCCGGCTCAGCGCGCGCTGGGGCGAGGAGCCGGTGGCTTTCGTCACCATCAATCCCGGCTGGTCGGCCGAACCGAAGGGGCTCTACGAATGGATGTGCGAGCGTCTGGGGCGCTGGCAGAGGCCGGCCGAAGTGATCATTCTGGACGAACTGCCGCGCAATCCCGTGGGCAAGGTGCTCAAAGCCGAACTCCGGGCGAGGCTGGCGGCCGCCTGATCGTCCCTATACAGCCTTAGTTGAGGCGTCAAAACACCGCTCGCCGACCGCCCGGGTTTGGGATATTGGCGAAGGGATGATCAGTTTTTCGATCGCCGCCGTACTGCTGTCGGCCCTTGCCGCCGTGCTGATCCTGCAGCGCGCGTCGGGCGCTGCCCGCCGGCCCGACTCCGATCCGACCCTTGCGCTCTATCGCCGCCAGCTCAGCGAGATCGACGACCTGGCCGAACGAGGCCTGCTG
>DASYBX010000182.1:0-26441 GCA_036500495.1 Caulobacteraceae bacterium | reverse complement strand
GGCGGCCGCATCGAGCTGCTGCTGCCCTATTCCACGCTCGAGCCCATCCGCAAGATGCTGCTGCAGCAGTTCATGGGCGAGAAGTTCGGCCGCGACAACATCTGGGAAAGCCACCTGGCCACCGAGCTCTGGACCACCCAGATGGAGGTCCGCGCCGTGCTCGACGAACAGCAGGTCTCCCTGCGCAAGGTGATCGACCTCAAGGTCGGCGACACCCTGATGCTCAACGCCACCCCCGACAGCCTGGTGGAGCTGCGCGCGGGAGCCATCCCCCTGACGCGCGGCCGCATGGGCCGGCGCGGGCACTCCATCGCCGTGCGCGCCGAGGCCCCGCTGCATCCCGCCGCCCGCCAAGCCCTCAAGGAGATCAGATGATCGCGATCGGCCTCAACCTGATCCTGGGCGTGCTGCTGTTCTGCGCCCTGATCCTGGGCCTGCGGCTGGAGCGCAAGCTGCGGGGCCTGCGCGACAGCCATGCCGATTTCGCCAAGGCGGTGGGCGAACTCGACAGCGCCGCCGGCCGCACCGAAAACAGCCTTCAGGCCCTGCGCGCCGGCACCGAGACGGCCAAGAACGAGGTCGCCTCGCGCATCGATCAGGCGCGGATCGCCTGCCAGAGGCTGGAGAAGCTGACGGCCGACGCCGACAAGGCCGCCGATCGCCTGGCCGCCCAGCCGCTGAGCCTGGTGAACCGCGCGCCGCCGCCGCCGCGCGCGCCCCAGCCCGCCGCCCCGCCGCCGCCCGCGCCCTCCGCCATCGCCCGTCCCGAACCCGACCATCTGCGCCCGGCCGCGCCGGTCCAGCCGCAGGTCCGTCCGGCGCCTGAACCCCTGCGCGCCCAGTCGCCGCGCTCGCGCGCCCGGATGATCGACGACGACCTGTTCGACCTCGATCCCATGGTCGGCGTCCCCGCCCAGAGCAGAGCGCCCGCCGGCAGGTCGCCCGCCGAGAGCAGGTTGCCCGAAACGCGGCCGCCCGAGAGGTCCAACGTCAGCGCGCTGCGCACCGAACGGCCGCTGGTCGAGCGCCCGGCCAACGACCGTGCCGCCCGCGAAGCCCTGTTCCGCGAGGTGCTGGAGCGTGACGAGGCGACGCTGCGCGATCCCTTCGAAGAGGGCCGCTTCGCCCATGAGCGCCGCGCCATGATGGCGGCGGTGATGGGTGGTCGCCGATGAGCCGCACCCGCTTCCTTCCCGTGGTGCTGGTGGTGGCCGGCGGGGCGCTGGCCCTGCGCGCCATGAGCGGCGTCGCCGACCTGCCGCGGATGTTCGACGGGGCCAAGGCCTTCGCCGAGGAGATGGCCCCCAAGAAAGCCGCCGATCCCAAAGCCGCCGCCGCGGTCAAGGACAAGGCCGCCGTCAACGCCTTGCTGGCCAAGCCGCCCGCCCCGCCGGTCTCGCCGACCGCGGCCGTGGCCGCGCCGGCCGCCCCCGCGCCCCAGGTGTGCGCCCCGACCCCGGCGGAGCTGGCCAAGCAGGCGGGCATGTCGCCCTCCGAGCTGCAGGTGCTGCAGAGCCTGGGCGCCCGCCGCACCCAGCTCGACGCCCGCGAGCAGAACCTCGACACCCAGCTCCAGCTGCTGGCCGCGGCCGAGGCCAAGGTCGACACCAAGCTCAAGCAGCTGGCCAGCCTGAAGGGCGACATCCAGGGCCTGCTCGGCCAGGCCGACGCCAAGAAGGACTCCGAGCTGCAGCGCCTGGTCACCATCTACGAACAGATGCCGCCGGCCGCCGCCGCCGCCCGCATGACCCTGCTGGACGACGCCGTGCGTCTGCCGCTGGCCGCCAAGATGAACCCGCGCAAGCTGTCGGCCATCCTGGCCCAGATGCCGGCCGCCGACGCCAAGACCGTCACCGAGAAGCTGGCCGATCGCCTGGGCGCCGCCGACGCCGCCCGCCAGGCCCTGGCCAGCAACGCGCCGACGCCCGCTCCGGCCGCCCCGCCCGCCGCCTCGGCCACGCCGGCCAAGGGCCCGGCCGCCCCGGCCGCCGCGCCAGCGACCACCAAGGGATAGTGCGGTGAGGGCGCACGCGCTCCTGCGCTCCTGCGCTCTCGGCCTCGCCCTCCTGGCGAGCGCGGCGCCCTATGGCGTCGACGCCGCCACGGCCGCCGCATCGTCGGCCCCCGCTTCGCCGCTGGAGATCCGGGTCGGCCAGTCCAACGGCTTCTCGCGCATCGAATTCCACTGGAAGGGCAACGTCGGCTTCACCACCCGGCGCGAGGGCGACGACTTCGTGGTCCGCTTCAGCCGCGACGCCGACCCGGACATGTCGCGCCTGCGCGTCGACCCGCCGCCGTTCCTGAAGACCGCCAGCCTGCGCCGCCAGGGCAAGATCCTCGAGGTGGTGCTGAGCCTGCAGCCCGGGGTCGACGCCAAGCCGGGCTCCGACAGCGACTCGGTGTTCGTCAACCTGTCGCCCAAGCCCGCCGAGGGCCCGCAAGCCGCCGTGGCGGCCGCAGCCAAGGCCGATCCCGTCCCCGCGGGCGGGGTGGTGCGGATGGAGGGCGAGATCGTCCAGGGCCAGGTGCTGCTGCACTTCCCGTGGAAGGCGCCCCTCGGCGCCGCCGCCTTCCGCCGCGGCGAAAGCGTGTGGCTGGTGTTCGATACGGCCGCCAAGCTCGACGTGTCCAAGGCGCCGGCCGAGACCAGCATGTTCAAGGGGCTGACGGTGGTGAGCGGGCAGGGCTATTCGGCCGTGCGCATCGCCTCGCCGGCGGCCGCTCAGGTCAAGGCCTGGACCGACGGCTCCATCTGGACCCTGGCGCTGGGGCCGGGGGTGCAGAAGCCGGCCACGCCGGTGAAGGCCGAGCGCGACGCCGATTCGCCGACGCCGGCCCTGCGCGCCCAGCTTTCCGGCGCCACCAAGAGCCTGTGGCTCGACGATCCGGTGGTAGGCGACCGCGTGGCCGTGGTCACCGCGCTGGGCCCGCCCAAGGGCGTGCCCGGGCGCCGCTCCTATGTCGACTTCGCGCTGCTGCCCTCGGCCCAGGGCCTGGCCTTCGAGCCCCAGGTGGCCGACCTCAATGTCGCCGTCGACGGGGAGTGGGTGCGGGTCTCGCGGCCCAAGGGGCTGGACATCTCCACCGTGGCCGCCGCCGAAGGAGCCAAGGGCAAGCCGGCCCCCGCGGCGCTCGGCCTGCCGCAGCCCTCGGCCATGCCGGGCCTGATCGACTACGCGTCCTGGTCGCGCACCGGCGAGATGGGCTTCATGGCCCGCTACAGTCAGCTGCAGAACGCCGCCGCCGACGAGGCTGGGCGCGAGGCCGCCGGCGACCGCAGCGTGGGGCTGAACGCGCGCATGGGCCTGGCCCGCTTCCTGGTCGGCTCGCAGCTGGGCTACGAAGCCATCGGCGAGCTCAACCTGATGATCCGCCGCCACCAGGAGCTGGCCGGCGATCCGGAGTTCCGCGGCCTGCGCGGCGCGGCCCGCGCCATGGTCGGCCGCTACAAGGAGGCGGAGAACGATTTCTCGGTGGCCGTGCTGGCCGACGATCCGGCCTCGTCCCTGTGGCGCGGCTATGTCGCCGCCAAGGAGAACGACTGGCAGGCTTCGGCCGCCGCCTTCGCCAAGGGCATGTCGGCCATGAACCAGTTCACCCCCGCCTGGCAGTCGCGCTTCGCCCGCGCCTATGCCGAAACGGCGGTGGAGCTGGGCAAGCTGAGCGTCGCCTCCACCGAGGTGGCCCTGTCGATCGCCCAGACCCGGGACCCGGTCGAGCAGCTCGAGACGCGCCTGGTCCAGGCGCGGCTGATCGAGGCCATGGGCTATCCGAAGCGCGCCCTGCCGCTCTACGACGCCATCGCCCGGGCGCCGATCGACATGTTGTCGGCCCCGGCCCAGATGCACGCGGCGGAGCTGCGCCTGAAGCTCGGCCAGATCAACCGGACCCAGGCGGTCAGCCTGCTCGACGGCCTGCGCTACCGTTGGCGCGGCGACCGGGTGGA
The DNA here is from genome assembly GCA_036500495.1 of Caulobacteraceae bacterium. Classification (GTDB taxonomy): domain Bacteria; phylum Pseudomonadota; class Alphaproteobacteria; order Caulobacterales; family Caulobacteraceae; genus BOG-938. Next base: position 22,495 of record DASYBX010000182.1, on the reverse strand, counting down.
ACTGGAGCTGATCCGCAGCCTCGGCCGGCTCTACCTGGAGGGCGGGCATTATCGCGAGGCGCTGGAGACCCTGCGCTCGATCACCAGCGCGCAGATCCAGGCGCCGGAGATGGCCGACATCCGGGGCGACCTGTCGAACACCTTCCGCACCATGTTCCTCGATGGCCGCGCCGACGGCCTGGAGCCGGTGCAGGCGGTGGGCCTGTGGTACGAGTTCAAGGACCTGACGCCGGTCGGCGCGGACGGCGACCTGATGGTGCGCAAGCTGGCGCGCCGCCTGGTCGACGTGGACCTGCTGGGCCAGGCGACCGACCTGCTCAAATACCAGGTCGAGAATCGCCTGGACGGCGTGGCCAAGGCCCAGGTCGCCACCGATCTGGCCACCCTCTACATCATGGACCGGCGGCCCGAGGCGGCCATCGACGCGCTGAACAACTCGCGCACCGCGCCCCTGCCCAAGGAGCTGCAGGACCAGCGCCGCCTGCTCGAAGCGCGGGCCTGGCTCGCCCTCAACCAGAACGACCACGCCCTGGAGCTGGTGGGCAAGGACCCCTCGACCGACGCCGACGGCATCCGCGCCGAGGTCGCCTGGCGTCAGCGCCAGTGGGCCCAGGCAGGGGCCCTGCTCGAGAAGATGCTCGGCGACCGCTGGAAGAAGACGGAGGCGCTGGCGCCCGACCAGGAGGCCATGCTGCTGCGCGCCGGCGTCGCCTACAGCCTGGCCAGCGACGACGCGGGGCTGGAGCGCCTGCGCGGACATTTCGGCGGCTTCGTCGACCAGGCCCACTCGGCCGACGCCCTGCGCGTGGCCCTGGCCGGCCCCGAGGCCATGCCCGCCCTGACCCGCGACTTCGGCAAGGTCGCCGCCGACACCGACCTGTTCGCCGGCTGGGTCGAGCGCATGAAGCGCAAGTTCAAGGACGCCCCGTCGGTGTCCAGCAACAAGCTGGCCGCGGTCGGCTCCGGGCTGACCGGCTAAGCTAGACGGCCGATTATCGCACGTCGCATATTTGCCACAGGCGAGCTTGTCGTGCGATGGCGCAATGACACGTCCATTGACAGCCGCGTTATATTCCACGCATGAGTTTCGCATAGCGCGAAGGAGGGCTCCTCAGCCCGTCCGGTTCCAATCCGGTCCATTCCCGGCGCTGCCAGTAACAGTACCGCCTCCTCGGCCGAGCCATGGGGCAACCGCGTAGTACGACGCGCCGGGACCTCCGCGCGCCGATTGTGAACGATAATCGACCCCACAGGGAGGATTCTATGCTCCGCGCGAATCGTCGTGCGACGTTGCTCGTCACGACGGCCTTGGCCGCTTCGGGCCTCGCCACAGCCGCCTTTGCTCAAGGCCAGACCGCCACCACCAATTCCAACGCCATCGAAGAAGTGGTCGTCACCGCGACGCGCCAGACCTCGACGGTCAACAAGGTCGCCCTCTCGGTGTCGGCCGTGACCCAGAAGAACCTCGACCAGCAAGGCATCCGCAGCGTGTCGGACCTGTCCAGCCAGGTTCCGGGCTTCACCTTCCGGGTGTCCGGCGGCGACAACAACCCGCAGCTGACCCTGCGCGGCATCGGCGGCAACGCCATCGGCGGCACCTCCGGTTCGGCTCCGACCACCGGCGTCTACATCGACGACATCCCGCTGATGAAGCGCAACGCCAACGGCCTGGAGACGGGCTCCGGCTCGCCGACGCCGCTGCTGTACGACCTCGACCGGGTCGAGGTGCTGCGCGGTCCGCAGGGCACGCTGTACGGCGGTTCGTCTGAAGGCGGCACCCTCCGCTTCATCACCCCCCAGCCCAGCCTGACCACCTACTCCGGCTCGGCTCGCGTGGGCTGGTCGACCATGCAGGGCGGCGGCATGGGCAACGAAGAGGGCCTGGCCCTCGGCGGCCCGCTGGTCCAGGACAAGCTGGGCTTCCGCATCTCAGGCTTCCGTCAGGACCGGCCAGGCTGGGTCAACGACTATTCCGAGTTCGATGGTCACCAGACCGCGTCGCAGGTCAACAAGGGCAACGACTACTCCCTGCGCGGCGCCTTGCTCTGGCAGGTGACGCCGGACTTCAAGGTGAACGTGTCGGTGTTCAACCAGATGAACTACGACCAGGATTCGTCGACCGTCCGGACCAGCTCGCCGGCGGTGACCATCCCGAAGATCACCTTCAACAACGGTCAGCTGAACAACGCCGGCCAGTTGGTCATCCCCGTTTCGGGCCGCAAGGACTGTAACGGCAATGCGCTGCCGGCGACCTCGCCGCTGCAGACCAACTGCGTGGCGTGGGCGTTCCAGAACACCAGCTTCGGCGGCTACACCATCCCGGCCCAGACCTGGTTCGCCAACAACAACGGCACGGCCAACGGCCTCTACCTGTCGCCGACCAACGTGCAGTACGTGCCGTCGCCGCGCCGGACGATGTTCACCACGCCGAGCGTCACCCTCGACTACACCTGGAACGACAAGCTCGACTTCAAGTCGATCACGGCGGACACCTCCGACGAGACCGGCGGCTGGACCTTCGGCGGCGGCGGCGCCAACCGCGAAATCCCCGGCCCGGCGGGCAGCGGCTTCGCGCTCGGCGACCTGACCGGCCTGACCGGCGCCCAAACCGCCCCGGCCTCGGCCCTCAGCAAGGGCACCGCCTACACCAGCTTCATGCCGGGGTCCTGCCCCACCGGCGCGGGCCTGGTGACGCCGATCCTCAGCTCGAGCTGCCTGGTGGGCGCCCAGTACGCCCAGATGAACGGCGCGAACGGTCCGGCCAACGTGTTCGGCTACTACCTGTTCAACAACCGCCGCAACCAGGTGACGCAGGAATTCCGGGTATCGACCATCGACCCGTCCATGCGCCTGCAGATCGTGGCCGGCGCGTACATCGAGCACGAGCACAACCACGTCAACGTGGGCTCGAACTGGAACGAGAACCTGGTGACCACCCAGTTCCGTGGCATCTCCGAAGCCTACACCGCCGGCGGCGTCTATCCCGCCCCGACGCTGCAGGTGCCGGGCGCCAATGCGGTGGACGTGTCGACCCGCAACATCGACATCCTGGAAGACGAGCAGTCGGTGTTCGCCAACGCGACCTTCGCGGTGACGAGCAAGTTCAAGATCGAGGCCGGCTTCCGCTACTCGAACTACACCCAGAACTTCAACCAGCAGTACGGCGGCTCGGTGGCCGGCGTGCCGTCGGGCCCGGGCGTCGCCTTCCAGGGCACGTCCAGCACCGGCCAGACGGTCACGGTCAACGGGATCACCTATCCGTTCGAGACCAATCCGAACTCGACGACGGCGTTCCCGCTCAACTACGCCTCGTGCCCGACCTCGGTGACGCAGGGTGCGACGAACCCCGGCAAGTACGCCGGCGCGGGCTGCCCCTATCAGTACTCGCACACCACCCTGAACGAGCACCCGCTGACCCCCAAGGTCGGCGCGTCCTACCAGCTGACCGCGAGCGACCTGCTCTATGTGACCTACGCGGAAGGCCAGCGTCCCGGCGGCATCAACCCGCCGTCGCCGCCGGTGCAGTGCGCCCAGGACCTGGCCAACCTCGGCCTGTCCGTGACGCCCCAGACCTACCAGCATGACACGGTGAAGAGCACCGAGGTGGGCGGCAAGTTCCGCCTGTTCAACGGTCAGGCCCAGATCAACGCCTCGGCGTTCCACATCGAGTGGGACAACGTGCAGTTCGTGGTGCCCGAGCCCCTGTGCGCCTTCTCCTTCATCGCCAACGCCGGCACCGCGGCGTCGGACGGTGGCGAAGTGCAGGCCACGGCCCGCCTCATGGGCTTCACCTTCAACGGCAACGTCGCCTACGACAACGCCCGCTACACCCAGACGGTCCGGACCACCGCCGGCACCATCCTGGCGAACAAAGGCGACAACCTGGGCGTGCCGGACTGGACGGCCAACGCGGGCCTGCAATACGATACGCGCCTGTTCGACCTGCCGGCCTATGCCCGCATGGACTACGCCTACACGGGCAAGTACCTGCGCTCGACCACCCTGGGCAGCAGCAGCTTCCAGGCGAGCGTGACGCCGAACACCATCAACGGCAACGAAACCCACATCATGAACGCCCGGGTCGGCATCTACTACAAGGACCTGGAGATCGCGGGTTACGTGAAGAACATGTTCGACTCGCAAGAGTGGATCAACAAGGGCCAGGGCACCGGCAGCTACTACTTCAGCGGCCAGACCGTGCAGCCCCGCATCATCGGCGTGCAGATGAACTACCGCTTCTAGGACGCGCGCGTCTTTGGAGTTCGAAGGGGCAGGCCTTGGCGCCTGCCCCTTTTCTTTTGCGAAGCCGGCTTCGCGATTCCATCCGCCTTACCGGCGGGGCGAACAAGACGTCAGGTCGAAGAACTGCTTGGGCGCGCCGTCGCGGCTGTCGACGCTGCCGTAGCGCAACGCCGCGCCGAGGCCCGGGATGAGGATGTGGGCGGGGGCAGGGGCGTTTCGATGCGGTATCGCGTCGATGACGCCGTATCCCTGGTCGACCTCCACGTACTCCAGGTCGCCCAAGGGCCTCGGGCCTCCGTCGGGGGAAGGCGGCTTCCAGTCCTTGGCGTCCACGTCCGTCGTCGAAGCCAGGTTCTGCAGGTCGTCGGTCCCCCCGTCCCAGGGCAGGAACCAGTAGGTTCGATTGGTGGTCGCCGAGTGGATTCCGAGGGCCAGGCCGCTCGGCCAGTCCCGGCCGCTGTCCACGTCGCGAAACCGGGCGGTGATCCCGGGCGCGGTTCGCAGCGTGTAGCCTGCGTTCTCGACGGGACACGCGAGGGCGGCGAGGGCGGCGGCGGCGACAAGCAGAGCCATGATCGCTCCATAACCGAACCGGGCGTTTCGGACGACGCCGGATCGACAGAAACCTGGGTCCCGTCGACGCGTGCGCGGACGGGCCTAGGTCCCGCCCTTGGCGAAGCTTTCGACGAGACTGCCTGCCACCAGCCGCCAGCCGTCCACCAGCACGAAGAAGATCAGCTTGAACGGCAGGCTGACCACCACCGGCGGCAGCATCATCATGCCCATGCTCATCAGCACGCTGGCCACCACCAGGTCGATCACCAGGAACGGCACGAACAGCAGGAAGCCGATCTCGAAGGCGCGCTTCAGCTCGCTGATCATGAAGGCGGGCGTCACCACCTGGATCGGCGTGTCCATGGCGGTCTTGGGCTTGGGGATCTTGCTGAGGCGGATGAACAGCTGCAGGTCGGCGCTGTCCACCTGCTTGAGCATGAACTGCTCCACGGGCTTGGACGAGGCGGAGAAGGCCTGGGGCAGCTCCATCTTGTGGTCGAGCAGGGGCTTGATGCCGGCGTCGTAGGAGGCCTGCCAGGTGGGGCCCATCACGATCGCCGAGAGGAACAGCGACAGGCTGATGATCACCGCGTTGGGCGGGCTCTGCTGCAGGCCCAGCGCCGTGCGCAACAGCGACAGCACCACCACGATGCGCACGAACGAGGTGGTCATGATCACGATCGACGGGGCCAGCGACAGCACGGTCAGCAGGCCCACCAACTGCACGATGCGGTCGGTCAGGCCCGCGCCGGTGCCGAGGTTGATGTTGATCGCCGAATTGCCGGCCGCCGCCCCCGCCGCCTGCGCCAGGGCGCCGACGGGGAAGACCAGGGAGGCCAGGGTGATGATCACCGACAGCACTGCCGCCTGCTTCAGGTCCTCAGGCTCGAGGTGGGAGCACCAGGCCCGGACGGCGGCGATCAGGCGCTTCATGCGGCGTCCTTGGCCAGATCGCGGGGGGCGTGAGCCGCTCCGATCAGGGAGCCTTCGCCCAGCAGCACCAGCCGCTCCTCGCCGTCGAGCCGCACCAGAACCAGACGGTGGTTGGTCCCCATCACCAGGGTCTCGATCACCTTCATCCGCCGCTCGCGGGGTGCGGCGTTGGGCAGCAGGGTGGCCGGGGCGAACCGCCGCCAGACCCATACCGCCAGGCCGAACAGGCCCAGCGTCACGGCCAGGGCGGCGAGCATGCTGATGACCTGGAGGATCCCCATGCGCCTTTACATACGCAGATTCGCGCCAGAGGGGTGCTGACGGTTAACCGCCGCAGGCGCTGGTGGAAAGGAGCTGTTAACCGTGTTTGTTCACACTCCGGTCCATGGACCTGAACGGAATCCCGCTGTTCTCGATGCTGCAGAGCAAGCTCGGCTATCTGAGCGAGCGGCAGAAGATCATCGCCCAGAATGTGGCCAACGCCTCCACGCCCGGATTCACGCCCTCGGACCTGAAGCCTTTCGACCAGCAGGCGGGCCTCAATCCGCAGGCCAAGGCCGGTATCCTGGCCCAGCCGGCCCAGTCCGAGGGTGTGACCCTCGGCGCGCCCGTGACCAGCCACGCCCCGTCGCAGCCGAAGACCTACGCCAGCTTCACCGCGCCGGACTCCGAGACCACGCTCAACGGCAACCAGGTGGTGCTGGAAGAGCAGATGATGAAGATGAGCGAGTCCCGCTCGGACTACGACGCCGCGATCGGCTTCTACCAGAAGTCGCTGGGGCTGCTGCACCTGGCGATACGCAAGCCGGGCGGCTGAGGAGAGCTAGCCGATGGCCGACGTCCGTCCTCCCGCCGATGCCGCCATGGCGGTGGCCGCCTCCGCCCTGCGGGCGCAACAGGCGCGCATGCGGGTCATCGCCGAGAACATCGCCAACGCCGACTCCACAGGGTCGACGCCCGGCGAGGACCCCTACCGCAAGCAGACCCCGGTGTTCACCGCCAAGACCCTGCCCGGCGGCATGAAGGGCGTGGCCCTGGCCGGCATCGCCGTGGACCAGAGCCCGTTCCGCAAGGAATACGACCCGGGCAACCCGGCGGCGGACACCGATGGCTTCGTCAAGATGCCCAACGTCGAGCCGATGATCGAGACGCTGGACATGCGCGAGGCCCAGCGCGCCTACGACGCCAACATCAGCGTGATCGAGACCGCGCGAAACATGGACCAGCGCACGCTGGACCTGCTGAAGGGTCAGTAAGCCATGGTCAGCCCCCTTCTCGCCGCCAAGGCCTATGCCGCCGTCCAGGACTCCGCGGGCCTGGGCCAGGCCGACAAGTCGAAGGCCGCGCCGGGCGCGAACTTCGGCGAGATGGTGCAGAACGCGATCAACGACACCATTGCCCAATCCAAGGGCGCCGAAGTGCAGATGGGCAACCAGATCCAGGGCAAGGGCTCGCTGATCGACGTGGCCACCTCGATCTCTTCGGCCCAGGCCAGCCTGGAAACGGTCATGGCCGTGCGCGACCAGGTGATCTCCGCCTATCAGGAGATCATGAGGATGAGCATCTAAGGCCCCTCCCGTGTCCGTTTTCGTGATTTCCGACGTCGAGACGCGCGACCCCGGGGCCATGGCCCGCTACCGGGTGCTGGCTGCGGAATCCATCGCCGGCCACGGCGGTCGCTACGTCGTGCGCGGCGGCCGCGTCGAGACCCTGGAGGGCGGCTGGACGCCGCACGCCATCGTGGTGATCGAGTTCGACACCGCCGACCAGGCCCGCGCCTGGTACGCCTCGCCCGAATACGCCGAAGCGCTGGCGTTGAGCGCCACCGCACTCGCCCGGCGACTGATCCTGGTCGAGGGCGTCTAGCGTCCAAATGGCGCAGCGAAAGTCTTTCGCTCCGTTAACCCAGGTAAAGCGCGCGTTAACCCTTGGCGGGCAGGGTGTTAACTATGATCGGGCGTCGCCCGGGTGATTCTTCCGGGTGTGCTGGGGGCCATGCGCTCGAGCAGCCGCAAGGCGGTAGCGCAAAGAGGATGTTCATGAGCGGGTCCGAAGTGCTGGATGTGGGACGGTCCGCCATCTGGCTGACGCTGCAGCTGTGCGCCCCGATCCTGCTGGTCGGCCTGGTGGTCGGCGTCGCCATCGGCTTCTTCCAGGCCCTGACCCAGATCCAGGAACAGACCCTGGTCTATGCGCCCAAGATCCTGGCCGTGTTCCTCGCGCTGCTGATCTTCCTGCCGATGATGGGGGCCCTGATGGCCGGCTTCATGCGGCAGATCGCGGCGCGGATCGCGGGCATGTGAGGCGAAGGCGCCGCGCATGACGCCCTTCAGCCTGCCCATCGAGATCTATCACGCCGCCCTGATCTTCCTGCGGGTCGGCGCCCTGGTGATGCTGCTGCCGGCGATCAGCGACGTGGTGGTGCCGCCGCGCATCCGCCTGGGCTTCTCCCTGATGCTGTCGCTGGTGCTCGGCCCCGTGGCTGGACCTTACCTGCCGCCCATGGCGCAGACGGTGGGCGAGATGGGGGGCCAGGTGTTCAAGGAGCTGTTCATCGGCCTGGGTCTGGGGGCCCTGCTCAACATGATGATGAGCGCCCTGGCGGTGGCCGGCGAGATCATGTCGATCCAGACCACCCTGGCCTTCTCCCAGACCGCCAACCCCAACGAGGCCCAGCCCGGCGCCTCGGTGACCAGCTTCCTCAGCGTCACCGCCGTGGCCCTGCTGTTCGCCACCAACCTCGACCACCTGTTCATCGGCGCGATCGCCAGGTCCTATCAGCTGTTTCCGCCAATGAAGCCGCCGCAGATCAACGACGCCGCCCTGGTGGCGGTGCGCGCCATGAGCCAGTCGTTCGCGCTCGGCCTGCAGCTGGCCGCGCCGATCGTGGTGTTCTCGGTGGTGTTCAACGTCGCGGCCGGCCTGATCGGCCGGCTGATGCCGCAGTTCCAGATCTTCTTCGCAGCCACGCCCCTGACGGTCCTGCTCGGCCTGTCGATCCTGATGGTGTCGCTCGGCTCGATCGGCATGGTCTGGCTCGACCGCTACCAAACCTTCCTGGCCCAGTTCAACTAAGGCTGAGCCATGGCTGACACCGATCCGGAATCCAAGACAGAAGAGCCAACAGGCCGGCGCCTCGAACAGGCGCGAGGCGACGGCGACGTCGCCAAGAGCATGGACCTGCCGCAATGGGCCTCGTTGGCGGCGGTCGCCGGGGTGGTGCTGCTGTCGGGCGGCTGGCTGGCGGGCAACCTGATGGCGAGCCTCGAGCCCTTCATCGCCCATCCGGACGCCTTCGTCCTGCAGAACGACGGCGCCATCGAGGTGGCGCGCATGGCCATGGTGGCCGCCCTGCCGGTGTTCGCCATCGTCATGGCCTCGGCCGCCGCCGCCGGCGTCTTCGCCAACGTGGTCCAGACCGGCTTCCTGTGGGCCCCGGACAAGATCAAGCCGGACATCTCCAAGCTGTCGCTGTTCAAGGGCTTCAGCCGGATCTTCGGCGTGGATTCCTGGATCCAGTTCGGCAAGTCGTTCCTCAAGGCGTTGGTGATCGGCGTCATCTGCTGGCAGACGCTCAAGCCCCACGTCGCCGAACTGAACCAGCTGGTCGGCTTCGAGCCGGCGCGCATGCTGCCGGTCATGATGGACGTGCTGCGGGCCCTGTTCCTGTCGGTGCTGGGGGCGCTGGGCGTCGGGGCCATCGGCGACTGGGTGCTGCAGCGCCAGCGCTTCATGCACCGCATGCGCATGAGCCGCGAGGAGATCAAGGAGGAGCACCGCCAGTCGGAAGGCGATCCTCACATCAAGCAGAAGCTGAAGGTCATCCGCCTGGAGCGCGCCAAGAAGCGGATGATGGCCAGTGTGCCCAAGGCCACGGTGGTGGTGATGAACCCGACCCACTTCGCCGTCGCCCTGCGCTACGGCGACGACACGCCCGCGCCCCTGTGCGTGGCCAAGGGCGTCGACAGTCTGGCCCTCAAGATCCGCGCCGTGGCCGAGCAGGCCGGGGTGCCGGTGATCGAGGACCCGCCGCTGGCCCGCGCCCTCTACGCCGCCGTCGAGGTCGACCAGACCATCCCGCGCCAGCACTACGAGGCGGTGGCCAAGGTGATCGGCTTCGTGATGAGCGCCGCCCGCAAGCGGCGGGCCAAGCACCGCTAGTGTGGCGATTCAGAAATTCGCCGCCTGATGATAGCGATCGCAGTGCGAATTTCTGAATCGGAAGCCACACTAGGAGAATTCTCGTTTCCTGGTGTCCTGATCGAACCAGAAGTTCGCCCCGCGCTCGATCCAATTGGTGGCGAACTTCTGCTTCGGGACGCTAGGCGGAGACGCGCTCCAGCGCCTTGGCGGTGCACAGGAAGCTCAGCGCCACGTAGCGGGCGCCCCGGGTCACCGCCGCCGCCTCGTGCAGCAGCGACGCCGAGAAGATGATCGCCGATCCCGCCGGTGGGCTGTAGCGGTGGTCGTCGAACTCGGGGAACAGCAGTTCGCCGCCCTCGTAGTCCTGGGTGTTGAGGTTGATCGACACCGCGAATTCGCGGAAGGCGGTCTGCGGCGCGGCGTTGTCGCGATGTCGCTTGAACCAGCCGCCGCTGTCGTCATAGCGCGCCACGAGGATGCGGTCGGCGTGGGCGATGTCGGCCTGGAAAGCGCGCTTGATCTCGGGCGCGCACCGCTCGGCCAGCACGCTCAGGATCATGTCGTGCTCCAGGGCGCCGGGCTCGAGCTGGATCTCGCGCCGCCGTTTCTTGCTCTCGTCGAGCTTGACCACCGCCTCTCCGTCGCGCACCGCGGCCATCACGCCGACCCGGTGCTCGGCTGCCTCGAAGCGGTCGATCAGCACCCGGCAGTCGGACGGCGTCATCAGGTTGGGCAGGATCAGCACCGGGGCCGAGGACCGGCACAGGCGCGGCGCCTCGGAGGCGAGGCGGGCGGCGGCGCGGGCCTGGGCCTGCAGCAGATCCTCCGCGCCGTAGACGACCGCCTGGTGCACCACGCGCCCGGACCGGTCGACCACCAGAGCCGAGGGCCCGTCGGCCTGATCCGCCGGCCAGGGCGAGGCTGTATAGACCGCCGCTTCGCAGGGCGCGCCGCCGCCGTCGAAGGCGCGGGCGTAGGCCAGGTCGGGCGGCGCCAGAGGCACGAGGTCGACGCCCGCCTCGCCGAGCAGCGACAGGGCCGGCTCCAGGGCGTCCAGCAGCCCCCGCGCCGCCGCAGGGCCGCAGCCGTGCAGGAACAGCAGCACCGCCGGACGCCCGGCCTGGAGGTCGAGAGAATAGAAGGCGCCGGAACGGGTGGCTCCCGCCACCTCCGGCGCGCGCTGGCCGAGGGCCATGCCGATCATGGACGCTCACACAAATCTAGGCGCGGATCCCCATCCGCCGGCGAAGATGGCGCAAGTCCCCCGCCGCAGCATGTCGCTCGTGGGTCCGTTCGTGTCTGCGGATGTCGAAGCCCGCGAGCGCCGCTAAACGGCGGCCCGCCGCAGCAAGCGCCGGCTGGCCAACGCCACCGCTCCGAACAGCACCGCCGCCGCCACGGCCAGCCCCGCCTCGCCGTAGAACATGGCGTTGGTCCCGTGGCGGTCGTGCAGCACCCCGTCGACGACCGGCATGAAGGTCACCGGCACATTGGCGACCGAGGCCATGAGGTTGAACTTGGTCGCCGCCGCGCCCCGGCCGATGACTTCCAGCACCACCGCCGAATAGGCCGCGTAGCTGGCCCCCAGCAGCGCCTGGTAGAGCACCGAAGCGCCGACCCACACCCCGATGCTCCTGGGCAGCCACGCGACGATCACCACCTCGACGGCGATCAGAACCCCGAACAGGCAATAGGCGGTGCGCCGGTCCATGGCGTCGCAGACATAGCCGCCGAACAGGGCCGCCACGGCCGAGACCACCCCGGCGATCAGACCGCCCGTCAGGGCCACGGTGTCGCCCGACACCTTGTACTCGCTGGCGAACGAGCTCCAGGTTCCAAGGCCGCCCGAGCCGATCGGCAGCAGCATCAGGATGATCACCAGAAGGCCCGGGCGGCTCTTCACCACGGCCCAGACCTCGTGGAACACCTCGACGAAGGTCGCCGCGAGGCTCGGCCGCACCAGCCGCGGCACGGTCGGGACCAGCGGCAGCACCGCTGCGCAGGCCACGCACAGCGCGCCGAGGCCCGCGCCCGACACCCACTGCGCCTGGACGTGCTGGGCCAGGTAGAGACCGATGCCGCCCCCCACGCCCTGGCCGGCGAAATTGCCCGCTTGGGCCCAGCCGCTGGCCCGGCCCTGCTGGGTGGCGTCGAAATAGGCCAGGAAGCTGTCAGCGGTCATGCCGCAGAACGAAGAGGCGATGCTGGAGACCATCACTAAGGCCGTGAGCAGGGGCAGGGCCGAGGCCGGCCGGCCAACCAGGCTCATGACCAGGATGGTCAGGCCCACACCCAGGGCGCCGATCAGGTACCAGCGCTTGGGCGACAGGGTGGTGTCCACCAGCGGCGCCCACAGCACCTTCCAGGTCTGCGGCAGGGTGCTCGCGGCGACCAGGGCCCCAATGGCGGCCACGGTCACGCCCTTCGCCGCCAGGATGAAGGCCAGGGTCACGGTGACGTAGCCGGTGGAGGCGCCGAACGGGAGGACCAGGGCCAGAAAGACCCACGGGTGGGGGTGCTTGGCCGCTGTGCCGTCGCCCATCCGCTTCGTCCGCTCCCCTGTGTCCGGTCTGGCCTTTCCCGGAGGGGGACACGGAAGCTCGCCCTGCGTCAACCGGCCCGGCCTGCGGATTCTGACCCGTTTCCGCTTTGTCCTATGATGTTACTGATGATTCGCTCTTGAGGCCCTCCGCACGGGCCTTGTTCCGGACCACCGCATGGCCGAGCTGACCCAACGACCCGCGACACGCGCCCGCCGCCCGGACCTTTTCGTCATGGCTGGCGCGATCTGCTTCGTCGCTGCGATCCTCGCGGCCGCCTATCCGGCGCTGCGGGCTGGGCCGGAGACCGCGGGCGGGTTGATGCTGCTGCTCGGCCTGGCCGGGGTGGCGATGCTCGGCCTCTACGCCTTTCGTCAGGCGCCGCCGGCCGAGGCCGCGTCCGACCTGGAACCGGTGCTGGAGGCCATGGCCGAGCCCGCCGCCGCCATCGCCACGGACGGCCGCCTCCTGCACGCCAACCCCGCCTGGACGGCCGCCGGCGCGCCATCCGGACGCCTGGCCCGCTCGCGCGGCGCCTCGACCCTGTTCGCCGCCCTGAAAGCCGCTGGCCGCGGCGAGGTGGGGCGCTGCGAGGTCGAATGGGCCGGCCGGGCCCACGGCCTGACCGCCACCCGCATCGACGCCCGCCGCCTGCTGCTGCGCCTGGCCCCCCCGGCCTCCGCCGCGCCCGCCGCCTCGGCCGCGTCCGCCGCCGCCCTGGGCGCCGCCCCGGCCGAGCTCGACACCCTGGCCGCCGCCGCGCCCTTCGGCGCCGCCCTGCTCGACGGCCCCGACCCCTTCGCCGCCGCCATCCTGGAAGCCAACCCGGCGCTCAAGGCCATGGCCCCGGGCCTGGCCGAATCCGGCCAGCCGTTCGCCCAGCTGATCGAGCCCAAGAGCCGCGCGGAGGCCCAGGAGCGCGTGGCCTCCGGGCGCGTCGGCGCGATCGAGGTCAAGCTGGCCAGCGAGGGCGCGCGCATGGCCCACCTCTACCTCTCCCGGCTGGGCGAGCGGAGCCTGGCCTATCTGGTCGACGTGTCCGAGCAGAAGCAGCTGGAGCTGCAGCTGGCCCAGTCGCAGAAGATGCAGGCCATCGGCCAGCTGGCTGGCGGCGTGGCCCACGACTTCAACAACCTGCTCACCGCCATCCAGCTGCGCCTGGACGAGCTTCTGCACCGCCATCCGGTGGGCGACCCGTCCTACGAGGGCCTGGCCGAGATCCGCCAGACGGGCCTCAGGGCCGCCGACCTGGTGCGCAAGTTGCTGGCCTTCTCGCGCAAGCAGACCGTGCAGCGCGAGATCCTCGATCTGGGCGAGGTGATCAGCGAGTTCGAGGTGCTGCTACGCCGCCTGCTGCGCGAGGACGTGAAACTCGAGACCGACTACGGCCGCAACCTGCCGTTCGTGCGCGCCGACAAGAGCCAGCTCGAGACCGCGGTGATGAACCTGGCCGTCAACGCCCGCGACGCCATGCGCAGCGCGGGCAAGCTCACGCCCGGCGAGAAGGCGACCGGCGTGGTGCGCATCCGCACCGCGCGCCTGGGCCAGGCCGAAGCCCGCGCGCTCGGCTACGCCATCGCGCCGGAGGGCGAATACGCCCTGATCGAGGTGGCCGACTCCGGCCCCGGCATCCCGCCCGAGATCCAGACAAAGATCTTCGAGCCGTTCTTCACCACCAAGCCGGTGGGCGAGGGCACGGGCCTGGGCTTGGCCACCGTCTACGGCATCGTCAAACAGGCCGACGGCTGGATCGCGCTCGACTCCAAGCTGGGCGAGGGCACCGCCTTCCGCATCTTCCTGCCGGTGCACACCCCGCCCGTCGGCGCCCCGGCGCCCACGCCCGAGGCGGCCAAGCCCAGGCCGGCCGCCCGCGACCTCTCCGGGGTCGGCCGCATCCTGTTCGTCGAGGACGAGGACGCGGTGCGCGGCGTCGCCGCCCGCCTGCTGCGCGCCCGCGGCTATGAGGTGATCGAGGCCTGCGACGGCGAGGAGGCGCTGGAGCTGGCCGAGCTGCACGCCGGCCAGATCGACCTTCTGATCTCCGACGTGATCATGCCCGGCCTCGACGGCCCGACCATGCTGAAGAAGGCCCGCAAGTACCTGGGCGACGCGCCGGTGATGTTCATCTCCGGCTATGCCGAGGCCGAGTTCTCCGACCTGCTCGAAGGCGAGACCGGCATCACCTTCCTGCCCAAGCCGCTCGACATCAAGATCCTGGCCGAGAAGGTCAAGCAGCAGCTGGCGGCCTGAACCCGCGATCAGCCGGCGGCCAGAAGCTCGTCCTCGGCGGCGTAGTCGAAGGGATCGTAGCCGTAGGCCGAGAACGTGCTGAACTGCGCCTTCCAGCCCCCCTTGCGAGCCACCTCCAGCACCCAGCGGCAGGTCTCGCCGAGACGTTCGCGATAGGTCCCGCCGCTCCAACCCAAGGTTTTGGCCGCGGTGGTGTCGAGCACGAACGGATGTTCCGTGGACCAGGGCGTGGAGCCCACATGGCTGAGACCGACGGGCGCGCCCTGGAACGGGGCGAGGGGCAGCGAGAGGCCGGTCGCCTCGGCGATCGCCGCCGCGATCTGGACGACGGACGGGGCGTCGTCGTCGGCCACGTTCAGCACGCGCCGCCCGGGCGCCTCCAGGCACAGGGCCGCCAGCTCCGCGACGCCGCGGGCGCTCGAGGTGTGGAAGACGCTGCGACCGCCGTAGGCGACGGGAATGGCCCTGCGCCCGTCCAGCGCCCGCTTGATGAACCACCATTCCCGGGGGTGGGTGGAGTGGAGACCATGGATCGCGCAGGGGCGCAGGATCGTGACCGGCGCCCCCGACGCCAGGAGCGCCTGTTCGAGGGCGACCTTGCGGGCCGCGTAGCCGCCGTCGCCGGGCTGCACGGTCGGGGCGCCCTCGGGGATCGGGTCGCCCGATCCGGTCGCGCCGGACTGTGAGGAGGCCACCAGGGATCGGCCTTCGGCGTCGGCGTAGACGCTGGCGGAGGACACCACTGCCAGCCCCCCGAAATGCGCCCTGGCCCGCAGCAGGTCCTGGGCGTCGGCCTCGCCGTAGGCGGTCGGGTCGAACACCGCATCGACCGGGCGTCCGAGATCCTGGATCACCGCGGCCCTGGACTTGCCGGTCCCGTCCACCGGCCTCGCGCCGGCGCTCGGCGGCGTCCGGCCCTCGCGGGTGACCGCCCAGACCTGCCATCCCGAGGACAGCAGGCGTTCGGCGAGGGCTGAGCCGAGCTGACCGGCGGCGCCGAAGATCAATGCGGAAGGCATGGGCCGATCAAGGCGCCTTTCCGGCTCGGCGGCAACCGGGCGGCAACCGGGCGGCGGCTCAGGCTTCGATCCTGGCGATCACCCCGTGGCGGGGGGCGAAGGCGAAGCGGTCGACGAAGTCGCAGAAGCGGCTCATCTCCAGGGCGGCGGGAGCGTCGCCGGTCAGCTCCTCGGTGGAGCGGCCGCGTTCGACCACGGTCTGGTAGGCGGCGCGGGCGCGGATCACGCTGGGGGCTATAGGCAGGCGCAGCAGGCGCAGGGCCTCGGTGGCCCGCACCACCGCCGGGGCCTCGGCCGATCCGCGCGCCACGGGCGCCTGGCTCAGCACCACCAAGCCGGGCTTCCTGAGGCGACGGATGATGTCGCTGGTGCGCACCGCGGCCGCCAAGTCGAGGAAGGTCGGGCGCACCACCAGCAGCGCCAGGTCGGCCAGCACCACCGCCTGGGCCACCTCCTCCTCCAGCACCGCGGGGGTGTCGATGACCAGGGCGTCGTTGCCCGCGCGCGCCATGTCGACCTGCAGGGAGAACAGTTTGGGACCCGCCGAGGCCACCGCGACCGGCCCGTCGCCCTGGCGCGCCCGCAGCACGTCCATGGCCGAGCGCTGGGGATCGATGTCGGCCACGACGGTGCGCCGGCCGCGCAGGTGCAGGCCGATGGCCAAGTGCACGGCGACCGTGGTCTTGCCGCTGCCGCCCTTGCGGCCGATCACAGCAATCGTCCTCATCCCAGCCCGACTCCCCGTCGGGATGGAAGCTTAACCAATGAGTCCCGGATTGGGACAACCGGGTTCGTGAACTTTATTCGACGATCCGGCGACGCCGGTCTCTGTATACAATCCTCGGCCGCGTCCTGGCGCGCGGCCCCGCGATGGGCTAGCCATGTCGGGGGAACCAAGGTCGCAAAGACCCGGCGGAGACCGCACAAAGACAAGGGAGGACGGCCATGACCCGTCGCACTATCGGCGCCCTGACCGGCATCGTCCTGACCTTCGCCCTCGCCGCGCCGGCGGTTTCAGCCCCGCTGAAGGTGCCGCCCGCGCCCATTGTTCCGGGCATTCCCGTCGAGCACATCAAGGTGCACAGCGCCGCCATGGAGGGCAACCTCGAGGGCGAGCCGGCCGATCGCAGCGTCATCGTCGTGCTGCCGCCCAGCTACGCCAAGGACAAGGCCCGCCGCTATCCGGTGCTCTATTTCCTGCACGGCTTCGCCCTGACCGACCAGAGCTTCTTCGACTTCATGCACCTGCCGGAGACCGAGGACGCCGCGGCCAAGCAGGGCATGGAGTTCATCATCGTGGCGCCCGACAGCTACTCCAAGCTCGGCGGCACCATGTACTCCAACTCGGTCACCACCGGCGACGGCGAGGCCTATATCGCCAACGACGTGGTGAAATACATCGACAGCCACTACCGCACGATCGCCAAGCGCGAGGGCCGCGGCCTGGTCGGCCACTCCATGGGCGGCTACGGCGTCTGGAAGATCGCGATGCGCTTCCCGCAGACGTGGTCCACCATCTACGCCATGAGCGCCTGCTGCATGTCGCCGCGCGTGCAGACCTCCGAGCAGACCAAGAAGCTCGAAGCGATCCCCTATGACACGGCCGAGGGCGAGAACTTCGGCAACCAGGCCTCGCTGGCCTCGTTGGCCGCCTGGTCGCCCAACCCCAAGAAGCCGCCCTACTACATGGACTTCGGGCTCAGCGCCGACGGGACGATGGACCCCCTGGTCGTCGCCAAATGGGCCAACAATTCGCCCCTGGCCATGGCCTCCTCGCACGTCGACGAGCTGAAGAGCTTCAAGGCCATCGCCTCGGACGGCGGCGACAAGGACGGCCTGACCAAGGACGCCACCACCATGCACGAGCAGCTCGACCTCTACGGCGTGAAGAACAGCTTCGAGGTCTACCCGGGCGACCACACCAATCGCATCGTCGAGCGCTTCCGGACCAAGGTGCTGCCGTTCTTCGCCGCCAACCTGCAGATGAAGTGACGGCCGCGGGCGCCGCCTGGCCTAACGCCAGATCTGCCGGTCCAGCGCCTCGGCGATGGCAGTGTGGGCCTCCAGGCGCGGGTGGAAGGCGGCGCTCCCTTTCGGGGGTGAGGCGCCGTTGGCCCAGGGCTGCGCCGAACAGGCGTTGTGCGGGGCGGTGAGGGCCGAGGCCGCCAGCAGGCCGCTGCCGCTGGCGCGCGCGACCTTGGCGGTGATCTCCACCACATGGCGGTTGATCTCGCGGCTGGCGGCGGCCTGGGCTGGGGTCAGCGACAGGGCCGGGCAGGCGCCCTCGGCGGGCAGCACGGTGGTGTAGTCCACGAACACCAGGCGGGCGGCGGGCGCCCGGCGATGCACCTCGGCGGCGATCTGGCCGAGATGGGTCTCGAGGTCCGCCCAGGCCTGGGCGGTCGGCTCCGGCGGCGTGGCCGGGCAGGCCGAGCCCGCACCCCGCGTCTGACAGGCTTCGGCGCCGAGGCCGGAGGTCAGGCCCACGTCGTTGCCGCCAATGGTCACGGTGACCAGGCGCGTGTCGGGGTCCACCGCGTCGAGCTGCGGCTTCAGCTCGTTCCACGGGCCGAGGATGTGCGCGGTGGTGGCCCCGCTGCAGGTGACGTCGACCAGCTTCAGGCCGTGCCGGCGGGCGAGCTGGTGGGCGTAGTTGTCCCTGGACCGGGCGCAGCGGGTCGGCGGATCGTCCGCCTGGGTGGTGATGCCCGGCCCGGCGCCGAACGAGGAGCCCATGGCCACGTACTTCGCGCCGGCCGGCGGCGGGGCGGACGAGGGCGAGGGCTGGGCGAGGGCGGCCAGGGGACAGAGCGCCGCCAGCGCCCCGATCAGGATGACTGTCGTCCGCATGGCCGCTCTCCGCTGAAGGCGGCGAGCTTAGCCGAGCCTTGGCGGCGGGTTAAGTGCGGCCCGTTTCAACCCGGGGGCGCGTCGTTCGCCGGAGGCTCGTCCTTGGCCTCGGGCGCATGGCCGCCGTCTTCCACCTTCGCCCCGGCCGGGCATTCGGCGCTCAGGCGGTGGGCGTCGATCGAGGTGGCGACCGGGATCTGCAGGCCGGCGAAATTGACCTGCACCTTGCCGTTGAGCCGGAACGCCTCGGGCGCATAGTCGCCGTCGATCACCACCTTGCCGCGGATGCCGCTGGAATCGACGCACTCGCCGGTCATGTGGGCGTGGCCGCCCTGCAGGTCGCGGGTGTCATAGTGGCAGCTGTAGTGGCCGTTCACCGGCCCCGTGAGGTAGGAATTGATCGCCCGACTGGTGATGCACTTGCGCTCGGTCTTGCTGGAGGCGGTCGGGAAGCTGGAGGTGGAGGTGCTCTCCCAGTAGCCCGGCAGGATCGGGCCGCCCTCGGCGGCGCCGGCATGGCGCGAGGAGGTCCCGGCGGCGGAGACGCCCAGGAAAAGCACGGCGGCGGCATAGAGGGCGGTACGCATCATCTGTCTCTAACGCTGTGAAGTCGCATGTGGGCGCCTGTCTGGCCGGGTCCCGTGACATGGAGTAGGTTCGGCGCAGCACATAACAAGGACATCGGGGAGCGGCCATGATCACCCTGACCGTCAACGGCAAGACCCGGCAGGTCGACGCAGATCCGGACACCCCGCTGTTGTGGGTCGTGCGCGATGAACTGGAGCTGACCGGCACCAAGTTCGGCTGCGGCATCGCCCAGTGCGGCGCCTGCACCGTGCACGTGGACGGCGCCGCGACCCGCTCGTGCTCCTTCCCCGTCTCCGCCGCCGTTGGCAAGAAGATCACCACCATCGAGGGCCTGGCCAAGGACGCCAGCCACCCGGTGCAGCAGGCCTGGCTGGAGATCGACGTGCCCCAGTGCGGCTACTGCCAGTCGGGCCAGATCATGGCGGCGGCGGCCTTCCTGGCCAAGAACCCGAGGCCGACCGACGAGGACATCGACCGGGGCCTGACCAACATCTGCCGTTGCGGCACCTATCCGCGCATCAAGAAGGCCGTCCACCGGGCGGCCGACCTGATGGCGTCCGGCCAAAACGCCAAGACGGAGGCGTGAGGCCATGAACGCGCCCCTCGACAAGACCCTGCGCCGCGCCCGAGCCCGAGCCGGCGCCGGAATGTCGCGCCGCCAGGCGGTCACCGCGATGCTCAGCGCCGCCGGCGGCCTGGCCATCGGCGTCAACCTGCCGGCGTCGGCCTTCGCCGCCACGGGCAAGGGACCCAGGCCGATGGGCCTGCTGCAGAGCCCCGAGGCGATCCCGCCGCATGAACTCTCGGCCTTCGTGGTGATCGATCCGGACGACACGGTCACCCTTCGCCTGCCGCACAACGAACTGGGCCAGGGCACTACCACCGCCCTGGCCATGCTGATCGCCGAGGAACTGCACTGCGACTGGTCCAAGGTGAAGTGCGAGTACGCCTCGGCGACGCGCAACCTGACCCTCAAGGCTTACGGCTCCATGACCACGGTCGGCAGCCAAGGCGTGCGCACCTCGGTGAACATGCTGCAGCAGGCCGGGGCGAGCGCGAGGGCGCGGCTGGTCGAGGCCGCCGCCCGCCACTGGAAGTGCGACGCCGCCGAGTGCAAGTGCGAGGACAGCGTCATCGAGCACATGCCCACCGGCCGCAAGGTGACCTACGGCGCGATGTGCGCCGAGGCGGTGTCGGTGAAGCTCGACCAGGAGCCCAAGATCAAGCCGCCCGAGGAGTACCGGCTGGTGGGCAAGCCCACCCCGCGCCTCGACACCCGGCCCAAGATCGACGGGTCGGCCAAGTTCGGCATCGACGCCCGCGTGCCGGGCATGGTCTACGCCTCGGTCCGGCAGTGCCCCGTGTCCGACGGCAAGCTCAAGAGCGTCGACGACAGCGCCATCCAGGGTCGCCCCGGCATCCTGAAGGTGGTGAGGATGGCCAATGCGGTGGCCGTGGCCGCCGACAAGTTCTGGCGCGCCAAGAAGGCGGTCGACGACCTCAAGATCGAGTGGGACACGGGCGCCTCGGGCAAGGTGCAGCAGGCCGATCTCGACAAGGCCTACCGCGACGGCCTCGACGGTCCCATGGGCTCGGCCCGCAAGGACGGCGACGTCGGGGCCGCGTTCGGCAAGCCCGGCGGCAAGCTGATCGAGGCGGTCTACGAGGCGCCCTACCAGGCGCACGTGCCGATGGAGCCGCTCAACGCCACGGTCTGGCTGCAGGACGACCGGCTCGACGTGTGGGTCTCCACCCAGTCGCCGCCCTCGGTGCTGGCCGCCGCCGCGGCCGCGGCCGGTGTGAAACCCGAGAAGACCTTCGTGCACGTCAACTTCGTCGGCGGCGGGTTCGGACGCCGCTCGACGCCCGACGAGGTGATCCAGGCCATCGCCGTGGCCAAGGCGGTGGGCAAGCCGGTCAAGCTGGTGTGGACGCGCGAACAGGACGTCCAGCACGACCGCTTCCGACCCCAGGCCGCCTCCAAATGGCGCGCCCGGCTCGACGACAACGGCCGGATCGAGGCGCTCGACTGCCGCGTGGCCGTGCCATCGCTGCTGAGGTCGCTCGGCCGCCCGTCGACCGGCGACGGGGTCGAGCCGATGGCGGTGGAGTGCCTCGCGGGCACCGCCTACAAGATCCCCAACCTCAGCGTCGGGGCCAATGTGTTCAACACCCATGTGCTGGTCGCCTTCTGCCGCGGCGTGGGCTCCTCGCAGAACGGCTTCTTCGTCGAGAGCTTCATCGACGAACTGGCCCACGCGGCCGGCCAGGATCCCTACAAGTTCCGCCGGGCGCACCTGGACCGCGCCGACTGGATCGGCGTGCTCGACATGCTGGCCGAGAAGTCGAACTGGGGGTCGCCGATGGGGCCCGGCCGCGGCCGGGGCATCGCCATCATGGAGTGCTACGGCTCGATCACCGGCCAGGTCGCCGAGGTGAGCGTCGACGCCAAGGGCAAGGTCAAGGTCGACCGCATGGTGATCGTGCAGGACTGCTACCACGCCGCCAACCCCAACACGATCTACCAGCAGATGGAGGGCGGGGCGGTGTTCGGCCTCGGCCAGACGCTCGCGGGGAACATCACGATCAAGGACGGGGCCACGCAGCAGACCAACTTCCACGACTACCGCGTGATCCGCATGGCCGAGACGCCCAAGATCGAGACCTATCTGCACCTGTCGGGCGGGCCTCGCTGGGGCGGCGTCGGCGAGCCGGGCGTGGGGCCGACCCCGCCGGCGGTCTGCAACGCGGTGTTCGCCGCGACGGGCAAGCGCGTCCGGCGGCTGCCCCTGGCATCCGTGGACCTGACGAAGATCTAGGCCTGGCGCTTCGGCCAGCCCTCAGGCCGTCAGACTCTGGTGTCGATCACCTGCCCGGCCTCGTAGTCCGGGTTGGCGGCGAGCTTTTTCACGTCCTCGTGCGGGATCTGCGTCATCACCTGGCCGCTGGCGCGGTCGATGATGGTGTAGATGTACAGCCCGGCCTGCGTCGCCGGCTGGATCAACAGGCGCACGTCGGGATCGGCGTCGGCGTCCGTCTTGCCGGCCGCGGCCGCGGGCTTGCGCTCGGGCTGGGCCGGCTTGGCGGGCTGCAGGACCTGCACGCCGATCAGATCGGCAGGGACCGTGGTCAACTGGGTGATGGTGCTCATCTGAGCCTCCGCTCACGGGGGTTTGGACGACGGGAGCAGGCGCTCCCGCCGTCCGGGCCACGCTTAACGGAACAGGGAAAGCAGGGTGCTGGTCGACTGGTTGGCGATCGACAGCGCCTGGATGCCGAGCTGCTGCTTGGTTTGCAGAGCCTGCAGGGTGGCGCTTTCGGAAGCCATGTCGGCGTCCACCAGGTTCGAGATGCCGGTCTGCAGGGAATCCTGCA
>DASYBX010000181.1:0-20951 GCA_036500495.1 Caulobacteraceae bacterium | reverse complement strand
CGTCACCTACCTGGGCGGGCTGGTGGCCATCCTGCTCACCTGCGGCTACCTGGGCCTCAGCCTCGACAAGATCGCCCTTTTCGCCAGCGCCCTGTCGGTCGGCATCGGCTTCGGCCTGCAGGCGATCATCGGCAACTTCGTCTCCGGCCTGATCCTCCTGGCCGAGCGGCCGGTGAAGGTGGGCGACTGGATCGCCATCGGCGACCAGGAAGGCGACGTGCGGCGCATCAACATCCGCGCCACCGAGATCGAGATGGGCGACCGTTCCAAGCTGATCGTGCCCAACTCCGACCTGATCTCCAAGACCGTGCGCAACATCACCCGCGGAGGGGCCCTCGGCCAGGTCAAGATCGTGCTCCGGGTCGCCAACGACGCCGACGCGGGCGAGGTGCGCGACCTGCTGCTCGGCCAGATCAAGGCCCATGGCGGGGTGCTGCGCGAGCCGGCGGCGGGCGTCTACCTCACCGCCCTGCCCGAGGGGGCCCTGGAATTCACCTGTATCGCCGCCGTGGCCTCGGCCCGCCAGGCCTTCGGCATCAAGAGCGAACTGCTGTTCGCCATGGTGGCGGCGCTGAAGGGCAAGGGCGTGAAGCTGGCCAGTTCACAGACGGTGATCCAACTGGCCGGGAGTGAACCGGCGAATCCCTAGAGCGCTGGCCCCTAAAGTGCGGGTTTGTCCGCCGCCGGCGGCGGCTCGAGGCTGGCGACCAGGGCGGCCAGGCCTCCGCCATAGGCGTTGCGCAGCTCGCGCCAGTAATGGTTGTGCTCCTCGATGGTGATCAGGTTGTCGGCTTTGAAGCTGTCGACCCCGTAGCGCAAAAGATCGATCGGCAGACCCACCGACAGGTTGGAGCGGATGGTGGCGTCGAACGACAGCAGCACCAGCTTGGCGGCCTCGTCGAGCGAGGTCTCCGGGGTGAGGGCGCGGTCGAGGATCGGCTTGCCGTACTTGGTCTCGCCGATCTGCAGGAAGGGGGCGCGGTTTGAGGCCTCGATGAAGTTGCCGGCGGCGTAGACTTCGAACAGGCGCGGCGGCTCACCCTTGATCTGGCCGCCCACCAGGAAGTTGGCGGCCGGATCACCGTAGGGCTCCACATATTTGGCATCGGCCTCCAGCACCTTGCGCAGGCGTGCGCCCACCACCTGGGCGGCCTCGAACATGGTCTTGCACAGGTGCAGATCCTCGGCCGGGTCGCCCTTGCCGGCGGCCTCCTCCAACTCGGAGACCACCGCCTGGCTGGTCGCCAGGTTGCCGGCCGACTGGATGCAGATCACCCGCTCGCCCGGCGCGCACACGAGGTTGAGCTTGATCACCTTGGTGACCTGGTCGACGCCCGCGTTGGAGCGGCCGTCGGACGCCAGCACCAGGCCCGAACGCGTGAGAATTCCCAGGCAGTAGGTCAAGAGGCGCCGCCCTCCGTGTTGCCGCCCTCGCTCCTGGCCGCATAGAAGGACGCAGGAGCCGCACATGAAACGCGCCGAAGACCTTGCCGGGATCCTGGCCGCCGTCGACGCCGACATGCAGACGCATCTCGGCCGCGGCAAGGTGGCAGACTACATCCCCGCGCTCGCGCGTGTCGATCCGAAGCGCTTCGGCATGGCGGTGATGACCGTGGATGGCGACATGGCCGTGACGGGCGAGGCCGATGCGCCGTTCTCGATCCAGAGCATCTCCAAGGTGTTCACCCTGACCATGGCTCTGGAGAAGACGGGCAGCGACCTGTGGGACCGCGTCGGGCGCGAGCCGTCGGGATCGCGCTTTAACTCCATGGTGCGGCTGGAGCAGGAGAAGGGGGTGCCGCGCAACCCGCTGATCAACGCCGGCGCCCTGGTGGTGTGCGACGTGCTGCTGGGCCGGGGCCTGCCCAACGCCACGATCGGCTGCATCACCGACTTCCTGCGCGAGGCGACCTGCGATCCCACCATCCACGTCGACATGGAGGTGGCCCAGTCGGAAGCTGGCGCCGGCTTTCGCAACGCCAGCCTCGCCAATTTCCTGAAGGCCTCCGGCAATCTGGTGAGCCGGGTGGAGGACGTGCTCGACGTCTATTTCCATCAGTGCGCCCTGGCCATGAGCTGCCGCCAACTGGCGCGGGCGGGTCTCTACCTCGCGGCCGGCGGCCATGATCCCCTGACCGGGGCCCGGATCACCACCGCCCAACGGGCGCGGCGCATCAACGCCATCATGATGACCTGCGGCCACTACGACGCCTCGGGCGAGTTCGCCTTCCGCGTGGGCCTGCCCGGCAAGAGCGGGGTCGGCGGAGGCATATTGGCGGTGGCGCCCAAGCGCGGCGTGGCGGCGGTGTGGTCGCCGGGGCTCAATGCGGCGGGCACGTCCCAGGTCGGCGCCCTGGCCCTGGAGCGGTTCGCCGCCCTGTCCGGCTGGTCGGTGTTCTAGAGCCGGCGCGCCGAAGCGGGTTTGATCGCCGACGGGAGTGCGCGAACACCCTCGCCTGGATTCTTGAAATCGCGCCTGACCGGATGGCGCTCGGCTCCCGCCGCCACGCCCGCACGTCCGGCCGCACTCGGTTCCGAATCCGGTTTACCAAACATCTCCAGCAATGTCGGGTTTCAGACGTACCTCATATTGCGTAAGCGAACAGCGTTATTTATCGACATTGTCACTTTTCCAAGTGTCGTTAACTATGAAATTCAACTGGCAGGAGATTTTTACGTAAAATTTAGTATGTGAAAAAAGTAACAACACTCTTTTGACCTTGACTCAAAATCCTTCAAGTGAAATTTAACCCCCTGTTAATGAATTGTTAGGGTTCTCGGGGGCGGCGAATGATCAATCGGAAGAGAGTGGCGCTCGCCTGCGCCGGCGTGATGCTCGGCTTGGCGACATCGGCGAAGGCCCAGCAACTGGTCTACACGCCGATCAACCCGATGTTCGGCGGCAATCCCGGCAACGCCAGCCAGCTCGAAAGCGACGCCAATACACAAAACCCGTTCAAAGCGACTGCGAGCAACGCCAACCTGACTCAATCACAACTGTTCGCGCAGCAGTTGCAGTCGCAGCTCCTGGCCGACCTGGCCAACCAGGTTTCCCAGGCGATCTTCGGGCCCAACGCCCAGCCGTCGGGAACCTTCTCCTTCGGCGGAGAGTCCGTGACCTTCAATCGCGGCCTCGGCGAAATCACGGTCACCATCACCGACCCGACCGGATCGCAGACCACGATCCAGCTGCCGACCAGTTCGGCCACCTCGACCACGGGCGCGAACTGACATGCGCCGCGTCCTCAGTCTTGTTTTCGCCTGCGCCCTGGCCGGCCTGAGCGCGGGCTGCGCCTACACCCCGCCGCCGGCCGAGATGAACCGGATGCCGGTCTATCCGAAGACCACGCCCAGCCAGGCCATGCTCAATGCCCTGCCGGTCCCGGCCCAGCCCGTCCCGGTGGCGGTCTACGGCTTCAGCGACCAGACCGGCCAGTTCAAGCCGAGCGCCGTCGGCCAGGTGCTGTCCCGCGCGGTGTCGCAAGGCGGCAGCTCGCTGCTCATGCACTCGCTGCAGGAGGCCGGCCAGCGCCGCTGGTTCACCATCGTCGAGCGCGAGCAGCTCAAGGACCTGCTCAACGAGCGCCAGATCATCCGCGACATGCGCGCCCAGTACCTGGGCGAGAAGAACGTCAATCCGCAGGCCCTGCCGGCCCTGCTGTTCGCCGGCGTCCTGCTCGAGGGCGGGGTGGTCGGCTACGACACCAACACCGTCACCGGCGGCGTCGGGGCCACGCTGCTCGGCATCGGCGCCGACGCCAAGTACCAGCAGGACACGGTCACGGTGTACCTGCGCGCCGTCTCGGTGAAGACCGGCGAGGTCCTGACCAACGTCACCGCGTCCAAGACGATCACCTCCTACGCCGTCGACGCGAACGTGTTTCGCTACATAGCGTCCGACCAGTTGCTGCAGACCGAAGACGGCTTCACCACCAACGAACCCGGCATGCTCGCCCTGCAGGAGGCCATCGACAAGGCGGTCTACGGCCTGGTCATGCAGGGGTCTGACCTGAAGCTGTGGTCGTTCGCCGACGAGGCCCAGGCGGCGCCGTTCGTCGACCGCTACCACGAGGAACGCGAAGGGCGGCTGTCGCCGCAGCAGGTCATGGCGCTGGAGCGCAAGACCGCCTCGAAGGCACACGTCGTGGCACCCCCGGCGGCGACCGTCGGCGCGGCCAGCGCCCCGACCACAGGGGCCGCGAACACCCAACCTCATTCATCGCCAGCGTCCTCGGGCGCCGGATGAAGCCGCGGTCCTGACGCCGCACCCAAGCCGGTGAGGGGGGCTCACCGAACAGCCACCGGCGGCGGCGCCACCGCGTCGATCGCACACAACCAGGAGACGTTCTTATGAAGAAGTTGATCATGACGGCGGTGTCTGCCACCGCCCTGCTTACCGCCACCGCGGCCTTCGCCGCCGGCAGCGACTCCATCGTCAGCCAGAGCGGCAACGCCAACGTCGCCGGCGTCGATCAGACCGCCACCACCTCGGGCACGTCGACGGTTACCCAGACCTCCGACTCCAACAATGCCGCCGTGGTCCAGGGCGGGCACGACAACACCTCGACCGTGACCCAGGGCGTCGACCCGAACAACGGCGTCACCACGGGCAACGTCGCCGCTGTGAACCAGACCGGTTCCAACGGTTCGTCGTCGATCTCGCAAGCGGGCCATAACACCGCTTCGGTCAACGATAGCGGCTCGCATAACACCGCTCAAATCGGCCAGACGGGGTACAACTCCGCCGACGCCGGCGGCGGCGCGGCCATCGTGCAAGGCGGCCAGGGCAACCAAGCCGGAGCCTATCAAGTGGGCGTCGGCAACCAGGCCGGCATCATCCAGACCAGCCAGCGCTCGGTCGCCTATGTGGTCGCGAACGGCGACGCCAACCGGCAGTATGTCGACCAGGTCGCGACCAATGCGGCCATCGCCACGGTCACCACCACCGGCAACTCCAACGCCGCAGCCGTCAGCCAGCTGAGCGGCGCCGCCGTCAGCTACAACTACCAAATCGGCAACAACAACGCGATCGCCGTCACGCAAGACGGTTCGAGCACTTCGCTGATCGGCCAAGGCACCGGCGTCCAAAACCTGGGCGGCTATGCCCAGACGAGCGGCAACACCGTCCTGACCACCGGCGCCAGCGCCTCGGTGAACCAGTCGGGCGCCAACCAGGTGTCGTACATCCAGCAGATGGACGGCGCGACGGCCAATGTGACCCAGGTCGCCGGCTTCCTCGGCCTGGTCAACAACTCGACCGTCCTGCAAGACCAGGGCTCGGTCGGCTCGCTGGCCACGGTTCGTCAAACCGGCGCGTTCGAAAAGTCGACCATCGAGCAGAAGGGCGCCTCCGACAACGCCGCTGTTGGCCAATCGGGCGGCCTGGACCGTTCGAACGTGTACCAAACCAACATGCGTGACGCCGCCACCGTCGCCCAGACCGGCTCCGGCGCGGATTCCACCGTCAACCAGCGGGGCGGCTTCGACACCGCCGCCGTGGCCCAAACCGGCGTTGCGGAAGCCTCGACCGTGAACCAAAGCGGCGCCTACGACACCGCCTCCGTCGCCCAATCCGGCTTCGGCGTGATTTCGGATGTCAATCAAAGCGGCGCTTTCGATACCGCCTCCGTGTCCCAGTCCGGCTTCCTGGACAACTCGAGCGTGAAGCAAACCGGCAACTACGAAACCGCTTACGTCAGCCAGACCGGCGTCGGCGAGGTGTCGACGGTCGATCAGTCGGGCGTGTACGGCCAAAACACCGCCAGCGTCAGCCAGACCCTGGGCGGCGCGGCCTCGCACGTGACCCAGTCGGGTTCGTTCAACGTCGCCACCGTCCACCAGTAAGTCTTTGTCCACTGCGGCCAGCGCCTTCGGGCGCTGGCCAACCTTTCGAGGCCGCCCATGATCGAGATTAACGTCAGTCGCAAACGCCCGAACCGGTCGGACAAGGCCTGTCTCGTGATTCTCGGCACCCTGCTCGCCAGCGCCCCGGCGATGGCTTCCGCAGCCGCGCCGACCGGCCTCAACCCGTCCATATCCATCGACCAGATCGGCCAGTCGAACCAGGCGATGGTGGCCCAGGGCGCAGGCGGCGGCCATGCCCAGGTCCAGCAGAGCGGGCAATCGAATACCGCCACGGTCAACCAGACCCGGGCCATGGGCTCCAGCGCGGTCGTGGGCCAGACCGGTTCGCAACAGACCGGGGCCATCACCCAGAGCGGCGCGGCCAGCCTCGCGATCCTCAGCCAGACGGGCTCTAACAATTCGGCCAGCATGACCCAGTCCGCCACCAGCCGCGGGAACACCGCCACGCTGGTCCAGACGGGCTGGCAGAACCAGGCCTCCCTGCACCAGACGGGCGACAACAACACGGCCAGCCAGAACCAGCTCGGCGTCGGCGACGTCCAGAGCGTGGTGCAGACCGGCGACAACAATCACGCGGCCTATACCCAGGTCGGCAACAACCTGCCGGACATGAAGGTTGTCCAATCCGGAAGCGCCACCGTCACCATCGTCCAGACCGGATCGCCGTTCGCCCCCCGATGAGCCGGACAACCTTCATCTGCTTCGCGCTGACGGTGGCAGCCGCCAGCGCGCCCTGGGCCGGCAAGGCCCAGAGCCAGACCGCCGCCGGCGACGTCAGCCAGATTTCGCCGCCGGCGGCGTCGGCGATCGACACCGACCAGATCTCGCCCCGCGGCGGGTCGGCGGCCTCGGCCCAGCAGCTTTCGCCCCGAGGGGCGGCCACGGCGCCGGCGCAACAGCTGTCCCCCCGTTCCGCAGGGGCGGAGGCGCCCGTATCCATCACTCCGCGCGCCGCCGGCCGCAACGTGGCCGCGGCGCCGGTGCAGGGTCGCGACCGATGCGATCCGGCCGCCGCCACGGCCTCGTCCAACGCCTGCGCCGACATCCTCGACAGCCGCGCCGGCGAATTCGACAAGCCGAGCGATCCCTCCCAGACGGCGACCGTCGACACTGGAAAGCCCGCCTCGGGCCTAGTCGACGACATCCTGAAGAACGGCACCGGCACGGTCGTCAGCCTGCCGCAACCGTAAGGCGCGCTCTAAGGCCGGTGCGCCGCCAGGGCTCGCTCCAGCTCCTCCGCCAGCACCTTGCGCAGGGCGTCCGGCCTCATCACCCGCACCCGGTCGCCCCAGGTGAACAGGTGCCAGGCCAGTTCCAATAGCCCGGTGGCCCAGAAGCGCACGATCACCGAACCGTCCGCCTGGCGCTCCATCGCCTGGGTCGGATGGAAGCGCCAGCCGAGCGCGTCCTCGGCCGCCTCGGGTGTGATCCGCAGCACGATCTCTTCGACCTCGCCCTGGTAGATGCCGAACGAGCGGGAGGCGTAGTCCTGCAGGCTGAAGGCCTCGGGCGCGGAGGCGAAGCGGTCGAGCACCTCCAGGGCCTCGATCCGGTCCAGCCGGTAGTTGCGCGGCTCGCCCTGGCCGCCGTCCGGCTGCAGCTCGGCGGCGACCAGATAGTTCGCGCGACCGAACATGATGCCGTAGGGCACGGCGTCGCGCGCCGCCCCCCGGCGCGAGCCGCCGCGGTAGCGGAAGCGCACAGCCTTGAGCGCCATGATCGCCTGGCGCAGCGCCCCGATCACGGCCGGATCCTCGGCCGGACGCGGGCCGGCCTGGACGGCCACCGTGGTCTCGGCCCGGGCCAGGGCCTCGGCGTCGGGCCCGACCCGGCGCAGGGCCGCGCTCCGCATGGCCGAGCGGATCTTGCGCTCCAGCCCCCGCAGGGCCTCGGCGCGGGCGGGGGCGCCTGAGGCGACGAGGGCGTCGGCGGCGCGCGACAGCTCGGCCAGCTCCTCGACGCTCGGGCTCTGGAACAGGCCGTCCAGCCCCTGGGGGATGCGGAAGCGCTTGGTCGGCGGGTCGGCCACCTCCTCCATCTGCGGGAACAGGGCCCAGATCGCGTCGCGCATGCGCTCGGCCGTGCGCCGCCCCACGCCCGCCTCTCGCGCCATCTCCTCCAACGTCAGGCCTTCGGCGCTGGCCGCCAGGGCGCGGGCAAGGCGCAACAGAATCTCGGCCTTCTCGTGCCTCATCCCATACGTCCGATTTTGGCGTAGCGCTGCAGCACCTTCGACTCATCGGCCCGGCGGCGCAAGGCAATTGCCCGCCCGAAACCAAGGAGCAAAGGTCATGCAGCGTTACGTCTACTCGTCGCGCCGCCCGCGCAAGGGCCGCCCCCCGTCCATTCCGGCCACGCCGATCGTCCAGGCCCCGTCGGGCGCCCTGATCAACGCCATCCTGGCCTATGCCGACATCCAGCTCGACATGGGCGGGGGCAAGCTGATGCTGCGCATGAGCGCCGAGCGCATGGCCGACCCGGTGATCCGCCAGCCGCTGGGCCGCGAGGCCGCCCGCCTTTGCGAAATCTCGGTGATCTGGGACGAGCGCGAGGACCAGATCTTCCGCATCATCGACAGCGCTCACGGCCGCGGCCATCTGGCGGTGGTCGAGCCCCCGCCGATCGACGAGCCGGTGTTCGAACTGACGCCCGCGGCCCTGGAATACCTGGAGGCCCATCGCGACGCCGGCTGACTTGGCTCAGGCCGCGCGATCGGGAACCCGAAGGCCCCCCGGCCATTGCTTGGCTATCCAAGGAGGACATGGGCCATGGACGAGAACACTCTCGAAGGGGGCCTGAGGCGGGGCGTCGGCCACGTCGAGCACACCATCGGCGACGCCTACGGCGACCTCGGCATGAGCCTGCACGGCAGGGTCCAGGAACTGACCGGCAGGATGCAGAGCGCCTACGGCCAGGCCAAGGACACCGCGGCCGAGACCATCGGCGGAGTCGACGCCTTCGTCACGGAGCGGCCGTATTTGACCGCGGCCATTGCGACGGGCTTGGGCCTGATGCTGGGCTTCGCCCTCGGCCTCGGCCGGCCCAAGGTGATCATCGTGCGGCCGTCGGCCATGCCGCGGGCCTGAGGCCAGCTCAAAAGGAAAAGGCCCGCAGCAGTAGCTGCGGGCCTCGTCTTTTCGTCGCGCTACCCGCCTCAGGCGGACAGGGCGCCCGACTTCTTGGCGATGGCGGTGGCGATGAAGTCCATCAGCGCCGGGGACAGGCAGTCGTAGGGCTTCAGGCCGATCTCGTTCAGGCGGGCGCGCACGCCGTCCATGCGCGAGGGCTCCACGCCGGTCTCGATGATCGAAGAGACGAAGGCGGCGAATTCCGGGGCCGCAGCGCCCTCTTCCTGGAACAGTTCCGGGTGGATGAAGTCCAGGCCGTAGAACGGATGGCCGGTGTTCTCGATGCGGCCGTACAGATGCGTGCCGCAGGCGGTGTAGGCGTGGCGCTGGATGGTGGCGCTCTCGTCGACGATCTTCAGCTTGTCGCCGTTCTCGGCCACCGAGACGCTGTCCTTGGGGACCACGGCCACCACCGAGAAAGTGGCGCCTTCCGGCTTCCAGCACTTGGTGCAGCCGCAGGCGTGGTTATGGGCCACCTGGCTGCCGATCTTCACCTTCACCGAGTTCTCGGCGCAGTTGCAGACCAGGGTGCCGCCGGTGAAGCTCGAAGAGCCCTGCTTCACGCCGTTCGCGAGGGACGGATGGATCGTCTCAGCCATTGCATTATCTCCCGGGAGGACCGCCGGCCCGGACCGGGCGCTGTGGTTCTCGATTTCCTCCGGCGCGCAGCCAGAGCAAGTCCTGGCGCCGCGGTCAAGGGTGAAGTTGAGGCCGCAAAGCCAGGCTGCGCCGGGGCATGGACGCGCTTCATCCGTCCACCCACGACCGGTGTCCCCGAGCTGGTCCGGAGGATCGATCCGCTCCGGCGGCGTCCGCAAAAGGCGCAGCCTCACACACGGCGACCGTCCTTAGACGGCCGGCGTCCATGGGGCCTCGCAGACGAGCCGATCCCCGGTTCGGCCTTAGGCCGATCCGGGAGCCCGAGGACGACGACGCGAGATCAGCGCCCGCGCTTGCGGCCGTACATGGCCATCAATTGCTCGCGCTGGGTCAGGCGGCGAGCCTGATCGGCGTCCTCGCGCGCCCTCTTCTCGGCGTCGAGCTTGTGGCGCTCGGCCTGGACGGCGGCGTCCTTCTTGGCCTGACGCTCGGCGGCGCGCTCGGCGCGAACCTTCTCACGCTCGGCCTCACGGTCGGCGTGACGGTTCTCGAAGTCGGGGTCTTGAGCGGCGGCCTTCGGCTGGAACTTGTCCAGCATGGCCTTCTTGGCTTCGGCTGACGCCTTAAGCCGGTCATTGAAACCGGGAATGGGATTCTTCAAGGTGACGTGATCTTCAAGCAGGTAGGGACGGAGCCCCGCCCGTTGCCGGGCAGGCGACGAACGGCGCCCCTCTAACGCGCGAAGCGGGTCCAGGTAAACCGTCTAGACGTCAAAAAGCAGTATTTTTTTGCAACGCACCCGCCTGCGCCGGGCGCAGGCGGGGGTCCGATGTCGGCCATCCGACCGATTTTCAGCGGCCCTGGGCCTTCAGGATCTGGTCCAGGCGGGGGTAGACGCGACGGGCGTTGCCCTCGAACACCATGGCCTTGTCCTCGGCCGAAATCGGCAGGGCGTCGACATAGCGCTTGGTGTCGTCGAAATAGTTGCCCGTCTCCGGATCGATGCCGCGCACCGCCCCGATCATCTCCGAGCCGAACAGGATGTTCTTCACGTCGATGACGCGGAACAGCAGGTCGATGCCCGGCTGGTGGTAGACGCAGGTGTCGAAGTAGACGTTCTTCATCACGTGGTCGCGCAACAGCGGCTTCTTCAGCATGTCGGCCAGCCCGCGATAGCGGCCCCAGTGGTAGGGCACCGCGCCGCCGCCGTGCGGGATGATGAAGCGCAGGTCCGGGAAGTCCTTGAACAGGTCCGCCTCGATGAACTGCATGAAGGCTGTGGTGTCGGCGTTGATGTAGTGGGCGCCGGTGGCGTGGAAGTTGGGGTTGCAGCTGCCCGACACGTGGACCATGGCCGGTACGTCGAGCTCGACCATCTTCTCGTAGAAGGGATACCAGGCCTTGTCGGTCAGCGGCGGGGCGGTCCACTTGCCGCCGGACGGGTCGGGATTGAGGTTGCAGCCGATGAAGCCTAGCTCGTTCACGCAGCGCTCCAGCTCGCCGATCGAGTGCGCGATGTCGACGCCCGGCGACTGCGGCAGCTGGCAGACGCCGACGAAGGTCTCGGGGAACAGGTCGACCACCCGCTTGATCAGGTCGTTGCAGCGGCGCGTCCAGGCCTTGGACACCTCTTCGTTGCCCACGTGGTGCGCCATGGTCGAGGCGCGGGGCGAGAACACCGTCAGGTCCGCGCCGCGCTCCTTGAGCAGGCGCATCTGGTTCTTCTCGATCGTCTCGCGGATCTCGTCGTCGGAGATGTCGGGATAGGCCGGGTCCACGTCGCCGCCGGCCTTGAAGTTGGCCTTCTGCGTCTCGCGCCAGACGTTGTGCGGCTCGGGCGCGGTGGTGTAGTGGCCGTGGCAGTCGATGATCATGGTTTCATCCCGCGGTTGTCGTTAGTCGCGCTCAAGTAGCCGCCAGGCGATAGCGCAAAGAAAATCTTGGCTTCTTTAGCGAGCCGGAACCGGGCGGCGCAAGCCGACCGTCGCGTCGAGCCTGTCGAGGTCGACCGCCTTCTCCGATTTCGACACCACGATCGCCGCCAGGGCGTTGCCGATCACGTTGACGAAGGTCAGGGCCTCGGCCATCAGCCGGTGGATGCCCAGCACCAGGGCGACGCTGGCTACCGGCACGTGGCCGACCGCGCCGAGCGTGCCGGCCAGCACCACGAAGGCCGCCCCGGCGACGCCTGCCGCTCCCTTGGAGGTGAGTAGCAGCACCAGGACGAGGCCGATCTGGGCCGGCAGGTCGAGCGGGGTGTTGGTGGCCTGGGCCAGGAACACGCTGGCGGTGGCGAGGTAGAGGCAGGTGCCGTCGAGGTTGAAGCTATAGCCGGTGGGCACCACGAGGCCGACCACGGACTCCTCGCAGCCCAGAGTCTCGAGTTTCTTCATCAGGGCCGGCAGCACGGTCTCCGACGACGTCGTGGCGGCAGTGACCAGCAGTTCCTCGCGGATGTAGCCGATCAGGCGCAGCAGGCTGACGCCCACCGCCCGGGCGATCAGGCCGAACACCACCGCCACGAACAGCAGGGAGACCGCGTAGAACTCGGCGATCAGCGAGCCTAGCTGCACCAGCGAGCCCCAGCCGAACTTGCCGACGGTGAAGGCCAGGGCCCCGAACGCCCCGATCGGCGCAGCCCACATGACCAGGCCGACCATGCGGAAGAACACCTTGGACGCGCTTTCCACGACCACGAGCACCGGCTTGCCGGCCTCGCCCGCCAGGGCCAGGGCAAAGGCGAACAGCACCGAGACGAACAGCGCCGGCAGCACCTCGCCGCTGACGAAGGCCGATACGAAGGTGGTGGGGATGATGTGCAGCAGATAGTCCTGCACGCTCTGCTTGTGGGCCGTAGCGACGTAGTCGGCCACCGCCTTGGCGTCCAGCGCATGCGGGTCGATGTTCATGCCGGAGCCGGGCCTGACGAGGTTCACGCCGACCAGGGCGAACACCAGGGCCACGGTGGTGACCAGCTCGAAATAGACGATCGCCTTCAGCGCCACCCGGCCGACCCGCGCCATGTCGTTCATGCGGGCGATGCCGTGCACCACCGTGCAGAAGATCACCGGGCCGATCAACATGCGGATCAAGGCGATGAAGCCGTCGCCGAACGGCTTCATCGCCGCCCCGGCGTTGGGCGCGAAGTGGCCGAGCAGGATGCCCGCCAGCATCCCGACCAGGACCTGGAACCACAGCTTGCCCCAGAGGCTCGCTTTTCTGGGCCCGAAATGCCCGGGCGCCGCGCCGTCCTCCATCCCCACTCCCTTCACGGCCCATCTACAGCGGGCGCGCATGCTAGCCCGGATGCTTCCCTGAATGCGGCCGATCTGCAACACGGCTTGACGAGGCACGAGCTGGTGGGCCACAGGACAACCGGATTTCGACCCACCGCGCGCGGCCGAAACCCGCCCAGAGAGTACAGAAGAACCAAGGGAGTCCGACGGGATGGACCCGAACTACATGCCGTTTGATCCGAACCCGTCCAAGCCGGCGTTCCAGGTTCCGGCGGGCGCGGTCGACGCCCATTGCCACGTGTTCGGGCCTGGCGAGGTGTTCCCCTACCACCCCTCGCGCAAATACACCCCGTGCGATGCGCCCAAGGAGACCCTGTTTGCCCGGCGCGACTTCCTGGGCTTTTCGCGCAACGTGATCGTGCAGGCCTCGTGCCACGGGCCGGACAACCGGGCCTTGGTCGACGCCCTGGTCCATTCGAACGACAAGGCCAAGGGCATCGCCGTGGTCGACCCGGAGGTCACCGACCGGGAATTGAGCGAGCTCAACGCCGCCGGCGTGAAGGGCGTGCGTTTCAACTTCCTGCCGCGCCTGGCCGACGAACTGCCGCACGAGGTCTACAAGGAGATCGTCGGCCGCATCCAGAAGCTCGGCTGGCAGCTGGTGGTCTATTTCGAGGCCCACGACCTGAGGCGCCTGCAGCCCCTGCTCCAAAGCTTCGACCTGCCGATCATCGTCGACCACCTGGGCGTGCCGGATGTGTCCAAGCCGCTGGACGGCAACCCCGACTTCGACGCCTTCGTGAACCTGGTCCGCCAGGATGACCGTTTCGTGGTCAAGGTCACCTGCCCCGAGCGCATCTCCAAGCTGGGCCCGCCCTACGACGACTTCGTGCCCTACGCCCGCCGGATGGCGGAGACGATCCCCGATCGCGTGCTGTGGGGCACCGACTGGCCGCACCCCAACATGCGCACCCACATGCCCGACGACGGCAAGCTGGTGGACATGATCCCGAAGATCGCGGTCACGCCCGAACAGCAGCGCAAACTTCTGGTGGACAATCCCATGAGGCTTTACTGGGGTTGATCAATCAACAACACCGGCGCGGCGCCCCGGCGCCGGGCCAGCGAGAATTGGAAAAGGAGGCCGTCATGGCCCAAGATGAGCGGAACTGGCATCCGCCCAAGGAGCCCCACGAGTACGACGACATCCCCGGCACGGTGGTGTTCGACGCCCAGCGCTCGCGGCTCGGCTACAACCTCAACAAGTTCCTGTATTCCCTGATGAAGGCCGACAACCGCAAGGCCTTCCTGGCCGACGAGTCGACCTACCTCGACCAGTTCCACCTGCTGCCCGAGCAGAAGACGGCCGTGATGAAGCGCGACTGGAACACCCTGCTGGATCTCGGCGGCGTGTCCTACGCCCTGGCCAAGCTGGCCTTCACCGACCAGCACTCCTATCAGTTCATGGCCGCGGAAATGACCGGCATGACCCAGGAGGGCTACATGAACATGATGGTCGCCGGCGGTCGCTCGATCGAAGGCTGGCGGTCCAAGAAAGAGCGCGGAGAAGCCTGATGGCCAAGATCATCGCCGGGATGGGCACGTCCCACACCCCCGCCATCGGCGCGGCCCTCGACCTCGGCAAGAAGAACGAGCCCTACTGGAAGCCGATCTTCGACGGCTATGCGGGCGCCCAGGCCTGGATGGAAGAACACAAGCCGGACGTGGCGATCATCGTCTACAACGACCACGTCAACGCCTTCGACTTCCGCATCATCCCCACCTTCGCCATCGGCTGCGGCTCGGAGTACGGGATCGCCGACGAGGGGTGGGGCGCGCGCCCGGTGCCGGCCGTGCAGGGCTATCCCGAGATGGCCGCGCACGTCGCCCAGGAGCTGATCCTGAACGACTTCGACATGACCATCATCAACGAGATGGAGGTCGACCACGGCCTGACCGTGCCGCTGAGCGTGGCCTTCGGCCAGCCGCAGGCGTGGCCCTGCCGTGTGATCCCGCTGGCGGTGAATGTGGTGCAGTACCCGGCCCCCTCCGGCCGCCGCTGCTACAACCTCGGCAAGGCCATCAAGAACGCGGTCGAGAGCTGGGACGAGGACCTGAAGGTCGTGGTGTTCGGCACCGGCGGCATGTCGCACCAGATCCAGGGCCCGCGCGCCGGCCTGATCAACACCCCGTTCGACACCGCCTTCCTCGACGGCCTGTCGCAGAACCCTGAGAAGCTCTGCGAGATCAAAGACGTCGAATATATGCGCGAGGCCGGCAACGAGGCCATCGAGCTGGTGATGTGGCTGATGATGCGCGGGGCGCTCGGCGACCAAGTCGACGAGGTCTTCCGCTTCTACCACGTGCCGGCGTCGTCCACCGGGGTCGGCAGCATCATTCTCGAAACGCGCGACTATCACGAGCAGACCAAGGCGAGGACCGCGGCATGAAGATCCTGATGGCAGGCCAGGGCGCGTTCGGGGTCAAACACCTCGACGGGCTCAAGAACATCCCGGACGTCGAGGTCGTGTCGCTGGTCGGCGGCAGCCCGGACACCACCAAGGCGGTGGCCGAAAAGTACGGCATCCCGCACTGGTCGACGGACCTGGCCGAGGGTCTGGCCCAGCCGGGCGTCGAGGCGGCGATCCTGACCACGCCCACCGGCATGCACGCCAAGCAGGGCCTGATGTGCCTGGAAGCCGGCAAGCACGTCGAGATCGAGATCCCGATGGCCGACAACCTGGCCGACTCCGAGGCGCTCCTGGCCAAGCAGCAGGCGACGGGGCTGGTCGGCATGGTCGGCCACACGCGTCGGTTCAACCCATCGCACCAGTGGATCCACAACAAGATCAAGGCCGGTGAACTGAAGGTCCAGCAGATGGACGTTCAGACCTACTTCTTCCGCCGCAGCAACATCAACGCGGCCGGCCAGCCGCGCTCGTGGACCGACCACCTGCTGTGGCACCACGCGGCCCACACGGTGGACCTGTTCCAGTACCAGACCGGCGAGACCTGCTCGGTGGCGCGCGGCGTCGAAGGCCCGCACCACATCAACCTGCAGATCGCCATGGACATGTCGATTCAGCTGAAGGTTCCGGGCGGGGCCATCTGCACCCTGTCGCTGTCGTTCAACAACGACGGGCCGCTTGGCACCTTCTTCCGCTACATCTGCGACAACGGCACCTATATCGCCCGTTACGACGACCTGTTCGACGGCAAGGAGAACCAGATCGACCTGTCGGGCGTGGCCGTGTCCAACAACGGCATCGAGCTGCAGGACCGCGAGTTCATCTCGGCCATCCGCGAGGGCCGCGAGCCCAACTCGAGCTTCGCCCAGATCCTGCCGTGCATGCGCACCCTGGATCAGATCGAGAAGAGCTTCGCCTAGGACAGGCGCTCGAGCAGCCGTAAGGCGGTAGCGCGTAAGGAGACTTCGCGCTCAATTAGGCCGCTAGGCCGATAGCGCTTAGGAGAACGGTTCATGCAGACGCGCAGGATCGGCGAGGCCCAGGTTTCCCCCATCGGCTTCGGCTGCATGAGCCTGTCCCACGCCTACGGCGATCGCCCCGACCGGGCGACCGCCGAGGCGGTGCTCAAGGGCGCGCTCGACGCCGGCCACACCCATCTCGACACCGCCTCGCTCTACGGCCTCGGCGCCAACGAGACCCTGGTCGGAGAGGTGCTGAAGGACCGCTACGGCACCTTCCACCTGGCCTCCAAGTGCGGCCTGTGGATCACCGACGGCAAGCGGGTGATCGACGGGCGGCCGGCCAGCCTGCGCAAGACGCTGGAAGACAGCCTGCGCCGGCTGCAGACCGAGCACATCGATCTCTACTACCTGCATCGCCTCGACCCGGACGTGCCCCTGGCCGAGCAGGTGGCCGCGATGGCCGACTTCGAGCGCGAGGGCAAGATCGGCGGCTACGGCCTCTCGGAAGTGTCCGCCGACACCATCCGCCGGGCGCACGCCGTGCACCCCATCAGCGCGGTGCAGACCGAGTACAGCCTGTGGACCCGCAATCCCGAAATCGCGGTGCTGGAGGCTTGCGCCGAGGTGGGTGCGGCCTTCGTCGCCTTCAGCCCCCTGGCCCGCGGCTACCTGACCGGGCGGCTCACCGACACCGGCGCGCTGGAGCCCAAGGACATCCGCCGCTTCATGCCCAGGTTCGACGACGAGCACTATCCGAAGAACCTGGCGCTCCTGCCCGCCTACGAGGCCATCGCCGACGAAGCCGGCTGCACCATGGGTCAGCTGGCCCTGGCCTGGCTGCTGGCGGCCGCGCCGCACGTCATCCCCATCCCCGGCACCGGCAAGCTCGACCACCTGCACGAGAACGCCAAGGCCGCCGAGGTCCGGCTCGATCCGGAAACCGTCGCCCGCGTGGGCGCCGTCATCAACCAGAACACGGTCTCGGGGGCGCGGTACAACGCCGCCAACCAAGCCGACGTCGGAACCGAGGAATTCGCAGCATGAGCGTCGTCGTCCAGAACATCCCCCGCGCCGACAAGGCCGTCGTCGACGCCTTCTCCGGCTACGGCGTGGCCACGGTGCACGAGGCGCAAGGCCGCGTGGGCCTGCTGGCGTCCTACATGCGACCTATCTACCGCCCGGCGCACATCTCCGGCTCGGCGGTCACCTGCGAGGTGGCCCCCGGCGACAACTGGATGATCCACGTGGCGGTCGAGCAGTGCCAGCCCGGCGACATCCTGGTGGTCACCCCCACCAGCCCCTGCGAGGACGGCTATTTCGGCGACCTGCTGGCCGCCTCCCTGATGTCGCGCGGCGTGCGCGGCCTGATCATGAACGCCGGCGTGCGCGACGCCGCGGTGCTCACCGAGATGAAGTTCCCGGTGTGGTCCAAGGCCATCTTCGCCCAGGGCACAGTCAAGGAGACCATCGCCAACGTGCAGGTGCCGATCGTCTGCGCCGGCGCCCTGGTCACCCCTGGCGACGTGATCGTGGCCGACGACGACGGCGTGGTCGTGGTGCCGCGCGAGAAGGCCGCCGACGTGCTGGCCAAATCCAAGGCCCGCGAGGAGAAGGAAGAGAAGACCCGCGCCCGCCTCAGCGCCGGCGAACTCGGCCTCGACATCTACGGCTTCCGCGAGCGCCTGGCGGCGAAGGGGCTGAAGTACGTGGACTATCCGTACAAGGGCTGATCGCCCCTACGCGGCCTCCATGCCCTGCGCCTGCTTCACCTCGGCGGTTTCCGGCGAGGCGAGGTAGGCGATCAGGTTGGCGGTCATTTCCGGCTGGGTCGACATGCTGGCGACTCCAGCGGCGAACACCGTCACGTTCTGGATCTCCGGCGGCAGGGGGCCGAGCACCACGATACCCGGCACGTGGATGAGTTCACTCAGTTGCTGGAAGCCGAGGTCGGCCTGTCCTTGAGCCACCAGCGAGCCCACGGGAATGCCCGGGGGCGCCTTGAGCAGCTTGTCGGAATCGCCCTTGATGCCCCAGCGCTCACAGAGTTGCAGCAGGTGGTCGCCGCTGGGGCCGGTGGAATAGCAGACCTTGCCGGCCGCCAGCACGGCCGCCTTGACCGCCGCCTCGTCGCCGATGTCCGGCCGCGCCGCGGCCGCCGGCACGGCGATGGCCATGCCCGAGCGGGTGAAGCCCTTCACGCTGCCGGCCACCAGATGGCCCTCGGCCTCCAGCTTGGCCATGGGACCAGAGGCCAGGATGACGATGTCCGTCGCCTCGCCCTCGCGGACCCGCTTGGCGGCGTCGACTCCGCCCATCGACGCGATGGACACCGTCACGCCCTTGGCCGCCTCGTAGCGCTGGCCCAACTCGCCGAGGATCAGGCGCGTGGCCATGGACGAGATGCCGGAGAGGGTGGTGGTCATGGGCGATCCTTCGGGAAGCGACTCGGGTAGCGGCAATCTCAAATGGACGGACGGGCCGAAGGCAACGACAATCGCTGGGCGGCCAGCGCGCCGCCGGAACGGGAACTGAACCATGCGCGGCCCCAAGAAGAGCGAGACGCTGGAAATCCGTCTGCCCTACGCCCAGAAGCAGGCTTTCATGGCCCGCTGCCAGGCCGAGGGCTGCTCGGCCAGCGCGGCCCTGCGTGGCTTCATCGAACAAACGATCGCCGAGCCCCGTCGCCCCTCGCGTCGCTGGCGCTGGGCCGCCGTGGGCCTGGCGGCGGTGAGCCTGGGTGCCGTGGCGGCCCCCTCCCTCGCCCGTCCGAGCCTGCCGGCGCAGTTCGCGCGGCTCGACGTCGACCGTGACGGCCGCCTGTCGCTGGCCGAATTCGAGCGCGGCGCCAGCCTCCAACTCACGCTCGGCCCCGGGGCCGCCCACGACCTCGCCCCCACCGACCGCGAAGGCCTGCTGCGCCGGGAATTTGGCCGTATCGACGCCAACCGCGACGGCGAAATCGCGCTGGACGAATTCCGCCGCTACTACGGCCGCTAGACCACCGGTCGGAAAAAGCGGCCCCAGTCGAGGTTCAGCCAGGTCCAGGGCTTCAGGATCGCCGAGCCCGGCTTCCACGACATCAGCACGATGCGCGCGCGCCCTTCCAGGTTGGCCGCGGGCACGAAGCCCACGCCCTCCTCCCTCGGCCAGCGGCTGTCGGCGGAATTGTCGCGGTTGTCGCCCATGAAGAAGTACTGGCCCTGGGGTACGACATAGACGTCCGTGTTCTCACCGTCATGATCAGCGCCCTCGTGGAAAGTCAGGTAACCACGCCCGTCCGGCAGGGTCTCGCGCACCTCGGTGACGATCCGGCCGGGGGCGTCGGGGTCCTGCACGAGCTTCAGCGGCGCCTGGGCCAGGGGCTGGCCGTTGAGCCGGACCACGCCATGGACCACCTGAATGCGGTCGCCGGGCAGGCCGATCAGCCGCTTCACATAGTCGGTGGCGTTGTCCCGCGGCAGCTTGAACACGATCACGTCGCCGCGCCGGGGCTGCCGAGCCAGCAGGCGGCCATCGCCGAACGGCGGGGCCAGCGGCAGGGAGAAGCGGCTGAAGCCGTAGTCGAACTTGGACACGGCCATATAGTCGCCCTTGCGGAGCGCCGGCTCCATCGAGTCCGAGGGAATGGTGAAGGGCTGGAACAGCAGGGTCCGAAGGCCCAGGGCCAGCAGCAGGGCCAAGGCGATGGTCTTGGCAAGCTCGAACCCACCAGCCTTCAGGCTCTGGGGGCTTTCAGTGATCGAGGACATCGGATTCCCTGCGGTGATGCGCGCCACGCCGCGCAGCCCAGCAAGGGGTCATCGCGGACTCCGGGTCATCCGAAGCCCTGTCCGGGCGCAGGGCGAAACCTGTCCGGACAGTTCGGAAAGGATGCGGCGCCCCTCAGCGCCGCGCCTTCAACGTCAGGCCGTCACGCTCGACGAGGCGGACGACTGCAGCATCGCTTCGAGGCTGGCCGCCTGTTGCTGGATCTGGGCGGCGAAAGCCTGCACCGCCTGGGCGATGGCCGCGTTGCTCAGGTCGCTGGACGACGAGCCGGAGCCGCCTGAGGCCGTGGTGGTCCCGGCAGCGGTCCCGGTGGTAGTGTCCGCGGTGACGGCGAACGGGTCGGTCGGGTCGGTGGCGGACGTCGAGACGCCGGCCGCGTCCGTGGTCGTGGTGGTGCTGTCGGTGTCCAGCGCGTCGGGTGGCGCGCCGCCGCCGTGGTGATGATGATGGCCGCCGCCGCCGCGGTGCACGGGGGCCTGGGCTTGGTTCAGGGCGTTGGTCAGTTCGTCGGCCGAGAGCTGGCCGTCGCCATTGGCGTCGATCTGGGTGAAGGCGGCGCTGACGCCGTCTTGGGCGGCGGTCGAGGACGAGGCGCCGTTGGCATCCGCGCCATCGGCCCCGCCCGTGGCGGTCCCGCTCGAGACGCCCAGGGCGTTCTCGACTTCCGACAGGCTGAGCGTGCCGTCGCCGTTGCCGTCCAGCTGGCCAACCATCTGGCCGGCGAGGTCCGAGTCCATCTGCTGGCGCCAGTCGCCCCCGTTTTCCTGGGCCGAGGTCAGGGCGCCGAGGGTGGAGCTGCTGAACATGTCGGCCGGCGTCGAACCTGCCGCAGGCGCAGCCGCACCCTGCTGATTGCCCT
The DNA here is from genome assembly GCA_036500495.1 of Caulobacteraceae bacterium. Classification (GTDB taxonomy): domain Bacteria; phylum Pseudomonadota; class Alphaproteobacteria; order Caulobacterales; family Caulobacteraceae; genus BOG-938. The sequence continues at coordinate 65 of DASYBX010000181.1, read as the reverse complement.
GGTCAGACTGGGCAGGACTTGCCGCCGTGGCGGAATCTGCCGGGTTGGCGCTGGCCCGGGCCAGC
>DASYBX010000180.1:0-8970 GCA_036500495.1 Caulobacteraceae bacterium | reverse complement strand
TCCGAGCGCACCTTGACCTCGACGGCCCCGCGCCGCGTCTCCAGCTTCATCTTATCGCCGGGCTGAAGGCCGAGGTTGTAGAGCTCCTTGGGGGCCATGAAGGCCACCGCCTCGGGCTCCAGCGCGTCCAGCACGCCGGCGCGGCGGGTCATGGAACCGGTGTGCCAGTGCTCCAGCACCCGGCCGGTGGAGAGGATCATGGGGAACTCCATGTCCGGCACCTCGTCGGGCGGGCGGATGTTGGCCGGCACGATCTTGGCGCGGCCGTTGTCGGTGGGGAAGCCGGCGTAGAAGATGATCTCGTTGCCCGGCTGGTCCGGCCCGTCGACGGGATAGGTGACCGCCCCCTCGCGCACCAGGCGTTCCCAGGTGATGTTCTTCAGCGAGGGCATGGTCATGGCCATCTCGGTGAACACCTCGTCGGGGCCGGTGTAGGTCCAGTCCAGGCCCAGGCGCTTGCCCATCTCCTGGATGATCCACAGGTCCTGGCGCGCATTGCCCGGCGGCTTGATCACCGGACGCGCCAGCTGCACGCGGCGGTCGGTGTTGGTGAAGGTGCCGCTCTTCTCGGCGAAGGCCGAAGCCGGCAGGATCACGTCGGCGTGGAAGGCCGTCTCGGTGACGAACAGGTCCTGCACCACCAGGTGGTCCAGCTTGGCCAGGGCGCCGCGGGCGTGGTTGAGGTCCGGGTCGGACATGGCCGGGTTCTCGCCCTCCACGTACATACCGGTGATCTCGCCGGCGTGGACGGCGTTCATGATCTCCACCACCGTCAGGCCCTTCTCCGGCTCCAGGGCCTGGCCCCAGAACTGCTCGAACATCTCGCGCACCTCGGCCTTCTCCACCGACTGATAGTCGGGATAGACCATCGGGATCAGGCCAGCGTCGGAGGCGCCCTGCACGTTGTTCTGGCCGCGCAGCGGATGCAGGCCCGTGCCCTTGCGGCCGATCTGTCCGGTGACGAGGGCCAGCGCGATCAGGCAGCGCGAATTGTCGGTGCCGTGCACGTGCTGGCTGATGCCCATGCCCCAGAAGATCAGCGAGCCCTGGCTCTTGGCGTAGAGGCGCGCGACCTCCTTCAGCGTCTCGGCGTCGACGCCGCACACCGGGGCCATCTTCTCAGGCGTGAAGTCCTTGATGTTCTCGCGCAGGGCCTCGAAGTTCTCGGTGTAGGCGGCGATGTACTGCTCGTCGTAGAGGTTCTCCGTGATGATCACGTTGAGCATGGCGTTGAGCATCGACACATCGGAGCCCGGCTTGAACGCCAGGTGCTTGTAGGCGTGCCGCGACAGGGTCTGGCGGCGTGGATCCATCACGATCAGCTTGGCGCCGTTCTGCTTCACCGCTTGCTTGATGAAGGTGGCGGCCACCGGGTGGTTCACGGTCGGGTTGGCGCCGATGACGATGATCACCTCGGCGTCCATGGCCGCGGCGAACGGGGCCGACACCGCGCCCGAGTTCAGCCCCTCCATCAGGGCCGCCACCGACGAGGCGTGGCACAGGCGCGTGCAGTGATCGACGTTGTTGGAGCCGAAGCCCAGGCGCACCAGCTTCTGGAACAGATAGGCCTCTTCGTTCGACCCCTTGGCCGAGCCGAAGCCAGCCAAGGCCTTGCGGCCCTTGGTGTCGCGAATCTTCTTGAGGCCCGAGGCGGCGCGGTCGAGCGCCTCTTCCCAGGTGGCTTCGCGGAAGTGGGTCCAGGGGTTGGCCGGGTCGACCTGATCGTTGAGATCCTTGGGCACGTTGTCCAGCCGCACCAGCGGCGCGGTCAGGCGGTGCGGGTGGTGGATGTAGTCGAAGCCGAAGCGGCCCTTCACGCACAGGCGGTTGTGGTTGGCCGGGCCATCGACGCCCTCGGCGTAGATGATCTTCTCGTTCTTGACCTTGTACGACACCTGGCAGCCCACCCCGCAGTAGGGGCACAGCGAGTCCACCTCGCGGTCGGGCCATACGGCGCGGGTCTGGTTTTCGTCGAGGTAGGCGGCCGGCATGAGGGCGCCGGTGGGGCAGGCCTGGACGCACTCGCCACAGGCCACGCAGGTCGACTGGCCCATGGGGTCGTCGAAGTCGAACACGATCTTGGCCGCGTGCGAGCGGTAGGCCATGCCGATCACGTCGTTGACCTGCACCTCGCGGCAGGCGCGGACGCACAGGTTGCACTGGATGCAGGCGTCCAGGTTCACCCGCATCGCCGGATGGCTGAAGTCGCCCTCCCAGCGCTCGGCGGTGGGGAATCGGCTCGAGGCCACCTGCACGAAATCGGCCTGTTGCCAGAAGTGCGAAGTCGGGTCGTGCGAGGTCTGCCGCTCCGGCTGGTCGGCGACCAGCAGCTCCATGACCATGGCGCGGGCGTTGACCGCGCGGTCGGCGGCGGTCTTCACCTTCATGCCGACGCCGGGCGTCCGCTTGCACGAAGCGGCCAGCACACGCTCGCCCTCGATCTCGACCATGCAGGCGCGGCAGTTGCCGTCGGGCCGATAGTCGCGGGCGTCCTTGTGGCAGAGGTGCGGGATGTGCGTGCCTACACGCTTGGCCACCTCCCAGATGGTTTCGCCGGGCCGGGCCTCGACTTGCTCACCGTCGAGCTCGAAGGCGATCCCGGGCGGGCCAGCCGAGGCGGTCGCCTTCACATTGACCGGACCTTCGGTGATCACGCCCGCCTTGCCGCCGGCCTTGGCGCCCTGCGAATAGGCAGAGCCGCCGGCAGGGTTGGAGGCGGGCGCGCCGCCCTCGTCCTGCTTGCCGTCGGTCAGGTCCTTGGGGTTCTTGGTATCGTCGGTCATGGGGCTACTCCGCCGCCATCGGGCGGGCCGGGAACAGGTCCGGGAAGTACTTTATCACGCTGCTGAGCGGGTTGGAGGCCGCCTGGCCGAGGCCGCAGATCGAGGCGTCGCGCATGCAGACCGACAGCTCGTTCAAGAGCGCGGTGTCCCACTCGCGCTGTTCCATCAGCGCCACCGCCTTCTGGGTGCCGACCCGGCAGGGGGTGCACTGGCCGCAGGATTCGTCCTCGAAGAACTTCATCAGGTTCAGGGCCGCGCCCTTCACGTCGTCCTGGTCCGACATCACGATCACGGCAGCCGAGCCGATGAAGCAGCCGTATTTCTCCAGGGTGCCGAAATCGAGCGGGATGTCGTTCATCGCGGCCGGCAGGATGCCGCCGGAGGCGCCGCCGGGCAGGTAGGCGGTGAACTCATGCCCATCCGCCATGCCGCCGCAGTATTCTTCGATCAGCTCCTGGATGGTGACGCCGGCCGGGACCAGCTTCATGCCCGGCTCCTTCACCCGGCCTGACACCGAGAACGAGCGCAGGCCCACGCGGCCGTTGCGGCCATGGCTCTTCCACCAGTCCGGACCCTTCTCGATCAGGTCGCGCACCCACCACAGCGTCTCGATGTTGTTGATCAGGGTCGGGCGGCCGAACAGGCCCACCTGGAACGGGAAGGGCGGCTTGTGCCGCGGTAGGCCGCGCTTGCCCTCGATCGACTCCATCAGCGAGGATTCCTCGCCGCAGATGTAGGCGCCCGCGCCGCGGCGCAGGTGGATGGTCGGGCCGCCGGGGGGCAGGGCGGCGATCTCGTGGCGCAGGATCTGGATCGAGATCGGGTATTCGTCACGGATGTAGATGTAGACGTCCGTCGCCTCGACCACGTGGGCGCCGATCAGCATCCCTTCGAGGAAGCGATGCGGGTCGGTGTTGAGGTACCACTGGTCTTTGAAGGTGCCGGGCTCGCCCTCGTCGCCGTTGATCGCCATCAGGCGCGGACCGGGTTCGCCGCGCACCGAGCGCCACTTGCGGCCGGTGGGGAAGCCGGCGCCGCCGAGGCCGCGCAAGCCGCCGTCGTCGAGCACCTTCAGCACGTCGTCGATGGGCAGCTCGCCCGAGCGCACCTTGGCCAGGGTCTGGTAACCGCCGGCGGCCACGTACTCGTCATAGTCGACGTATTCCGGGATCTCGGGATGGGTGTGGCCGTGGCCGATCGCCGACTTCACCTTGGCCACGTCGGCGTGGTGGATGAAGTGGTGGCCGACCTCGGCCGCGGGGGCCACGTCGCACAGGCCCACGCACGGCGCCCGGGTCACGCGCACGCCCGGTCCCAGCTCCTTCTGCAGCGTGGCGAGCAGCTCCTCGCCGCCGAACATGGCGCAGGTCAGGCTGTCGCAGACGCGCACGGTCAGTTTGGGGATGTCCGCCTCGCCTTCCTTCACCACGTCGAAGTGGGCGTAGAAGGTGGCGGTCTCGAACACCTCGGCGAAGGCCAGGCCCATCTCGTCGGCGAGCGCGCCCAGGTGGTCGGCGGAAATCTGGCCGAAGGTGTCCTGGATCAGGTGCAGGTATTCGATGAGCAGGTCGCGCTGGCGCGAGCCGTCGCCCAGCAGCGCCTCGATCGCCACCTTGGCGTGCGGGTCGACCTGGCGGCCCTTGGGCACGGGACGGGCGCGCTGGCGCCCCCGGCCGGGGTGCTCGAACTTGCGCACCTTGGAGACGTCGTCGTGATGGTCTTGATCGCTCATGCCGTTTCCCTAGCGCCTTTGCGCCTGGATTGCATCCTCGCCCGCCCCCTCGATATGGGAAATCCTGGCTAGGCGTCCAGCCGCGGCTGCAGGGCTCCGGGGTCCAGCCCCAGCACCTCGCCATAGGTGCGCATCAGGCCCTGGAAGGCGCGGTCCCAGGTGTGGCGGTCCTCCGCCCTCTGCCGGGCGGCGCGTGACAGAGCTTCGAGGTCGCGGGCGAACAGGGCGTCGATGGCCTCGGCCAGGCCCGAGGGCGTGGCGTCATGCGCCACCTGGCCGACGTCGTCGTCGATCAGCTCGGACACCCCGCCCACCCCAGGCCCGACCACCGGCAGGCCGGCGGCCATGGCCTCCAGCACGATCAGGCCGAACGGCTCCTGGTCGTTGGCGTGGACGAAGGCGTCGCAACTGGCGATCAGCCGGGCCAGCTGCTTGGAATCGCGCACATAGCCCAGGCCGATCACCTGCGGATGCGGCCGCAGGTTGGCCCCGGCGGCGATCAGCATCAGGCGGTAGCGCGGGCCGAGCGCCTCGACCGCCTCGACCAGGGTTTCCAGGTTCTTCTCCCGCGCCGGACGGCCGGCGAACACCAGAAGGCGGGTGTCGGACGGCAAGTCGAGGTCGCGGCGCACCACCTCGCGGTCGGCGCGCCCGGGATCGAAGATGTCGGTGTCGACGCCCAGCGGCTGCACCGACACCTTTGTAACGCCGGCGTCGGCCAGGCGGTGGGCGATGTACTGGCTGGGCGCGATCACCCGGTCGAAGCGGCTGAAGAACTTGGCCCAGCGCTTCTGGGCCGGGGCGGCGGCCCATTCGCCGAAATGCAGGGCGGCCAGAGCCGCCGGGTCGGAATGGCAGAAGCCGATGGCGGCGGCGCCGGTGGCCTCGGCCGCCTCCAGCGCCGCGTGGCCCGGCACATAGGCGTCGCCGGCCTCGATCAGGCTCGGCTTCAGGTGGGCGATGATGCGGGTCCATTTCCGCAAGCTGGCGGGGATGCGGTAGCCGTCGCCGAACGGGATCAGGGGCGCGCGGATCGTCACCAGCCCGTCCGCGGTGGCGCGGGTGCGCGCGCCGGGGGTGACCAGGGTGTGGCGCAGGTCTGGCTGGGTCTGGCCCAACCAGGCGCGCTTGGCCAGCAGATAGCGTTTCACGCCGCCGCTCTTGGGCGCGAACAGCATGGTGGTGTCGATCAGGTGGAGGGGGGCGGGGGAGCGCCGGGAGGCGGCGCGCAGCGAGGGCGCAAGGGAGACGAGTTCGGTCCGGGTCAGTTCACCGACATCCAGCACGCTCGCCCTCCGTCATGGCGCCGGCTGCATCGTCCGGCGGGCTCCGACGCGCGATCTATACATATTCGCTCCGGGTGCGGAATCCCCGGCGTGCAGCTCTTCGGTTCAATGCCGGCGGAGGAGGGGCGTTCCGCTCGGCTTGAGGCCCGAAAGCCGGCGGCGTCCCGTCTCGGGCGCGCCGCCGGCCCGGAGCGGGCGGACCACGCTCAGGCGTGCTCGGCGTGCGCCTCTTCCTGGGCGGCGTGGGCGGCGGCGGGCGCGGGCTCTTCGTGCTCTTCGCCCTCTTCCTTGCTGGCGTGGGCTTCGAGGTGCTCGTCTTCCTCTTCGCCCTCGTCTTCGTCGTCCTCGGGGCCGTCTTCTTCGTCTTCTTCCCCGTCGTCTTCTTCCTCATCGTCGTGCTCTTCGCCGTCGTGGCCGGCTTCGAGCGTCTCTTCGAGTTCCTCATGCAGTTCGGCGTAGAGGATGCTGGCCTTCACCGCATGGCGCTCGGCCTCGGCGGTGTGGCCGGCGGCGACCTGGGCGTGGTGGCCGGCCAGTTCGATGTCGTCCTCGGCGTGGAACTTGGCCGCTTCCCGGTGATGGTGGGCGGCACGGTCCAGGTGTTCGGCGGCTTTCAGGTGATGCTGATCGAGCTTGTGGGCGTCAGCGTCTTCGGACATGGCGTTTCTCCAGACCGGGGCAGGGTCAGGGAGACGCCGCCCGGCGCCCTGAGGCTGGTCAGCCCGCGTAGGCGACGTGCGAACCCTTGCGGAATTTCCTGCGAACCTTGCGGGAAGGATTTGTGTCCGGGAGCGGCGAGGTTCTCAGGAACAGCCTTCAATGTACTCGACCTGACGGCTGAGGCCCGCCCGGAAGCTCGTCACGCGCCCCCGGAAGGTCTCGAAGATGATCTCGCGGCCCGGCTTGTGCCCCTTCACGACGAGGCGCCGGCGCTCAGCGTTGCCATAGGGATCGGGCTGGATCCTGAGCCGCTTGCCGTAGACCCGCTTGGCGCCCGCGATGCTGTCGTGGATACCGATCCCGGTGTCCGTCGATCCCATCACCTCGGGGCCCGTTGGTGGTCCTTGGGCGATGTCGATCCGCACGATCCTGCGGCCTTCCACCATCAGGCTAGCGCCCGGTATCCAGCCATTGGCCGGCACGGCCTCGCCGCATCCTCCATCGTCGTTGGGATAGGTCACGGTGAGCGGCCCCGTCACCTTCTCCGCCTCTTCCACGGTCATGCCGATCCGAACGCCTGCCATGCCGTCGACAGTCAGCATCGGGACTGCGGCGGCCGCCGGCAGGGCCAGGAGCCCGCTCATCGCCAAGGTCAGGACCAGCTGTCTCCGCACGGAAAACTCCTTCGGACACCCAGAGTGAACCCCGGCCGTCGCCGGATCGGCAAGTCCCAGGCGCCGGCGCCGTTGCCTGATGCGCTCCGCCCCGCTATCTGGACGGGCCGAATTCCCGCACCTCTCCAGAGATGATCGAGCGCGCCCATGGCTGCACAGTACATTTTCCAGATGCAGGGCCTGACCAAGGCCTACCCGGGCGGCAAGAAGGTGTTCGAGAACATCTGGCTGTCCTTCTATCCCGACGCCAAGATCGGCGTGGTCGGGGTCAACGGCTCCGGTAAGTCGACCCTGCTCAAGATCATGTCCGGGATCGACAACGAATTCTCCGGCGAGGCCAAGGCCGCCGACGGCATCAAGCGCGGGTACCTGTCGCAGGAGCCCCACCTCGACGAGCAACTCGACGTGTGGGGCAACGTCGTCTCCGAATGCGCGGAGAAGAAGATCCTCGACCGCTACAACGCCATCGCCGCGGAGCTTGGCGAAAACTACACCGACGAGCTCATGGAGGAGATGAACACCCTCCAGGAGAAGATCGACGCCGGCGACATGTGGGACATCGACAGCCGCATCGAGATGGCCATGGACGCCCTGCGCTGCCCACCCGCCGACTGGCCGGTGACCAGCCTGTCGGGCGGTGAGAAGCGCCGCATCGCGCTGGCCCGCCTGCTGCTCTCAAAGCCCGACATGCTGCTGCTCGACGAGCCGACCAACCACCTGGACGCGGAGTCCGTGGCCTGGCTGCAGCACCACCTGGAGGCCTTCCCGGGCTGCGTGATCCTGGTGACCCACGACCGCTATTTCCTGGACCAAGTCACCAAGTGGACCCTGGAGCTCGACCGCGGCAAGGGCCTCCCCTTCGAGGGCAACTACTCCGGCTGGCTGGAGCAGAAGCAGAAGCGCGTGGTGCAGGAGCAGTCGGAGTCCGAGGCCCGCCAGCGCGCCCTGACCCGCGAACTGGAGTGGGTGCGTTCGGGCGCCAAGGCGCGCCAGGCAAAGTCCAAGGCCCGTCTCGCCGCCTACGAGCGGATGGTCGACGAGCAGGAGAACGCCCGCGCCGCCCAGACCTACGCCGTGATCCAGATCCCGCCCGGCCCGCGCCTGGGCAATGTGGTGCTCGAGGTGAACGGCCTGGAGAAGGAGTATGGCGACAAGCTCCTGTTCAAGGACCTGTCGTTCAAGCTGCCGCCAAACGGAATCGTCGGCGTGATCGGGCCCAACGGCGCCGGCAAGTCGACCCTGTTCAAGCTGATCACCGGCAAGGAGAAGCCCGACCAGGGCAGCGTCAAGCTCGGCGAGACCGTCAAGCTGGCCTATGTCGACCAGAGCCGCGACTCCCTTACCGACAGCAACACCGTGTGGCAGGAAATCTCGGGCGGCACCGACATCATGATGGTCGGCAAACGCGAGGTGAACACCCGATCCTACGTCGGCAGCTTCAACTTCAAGGGCGGCGACCAGCAGAAGAAGGTCGGGCAATTATCTGGTGGAGAGCGTAACCGTGTCCATCTGGCCAAGACCCTGGCCGAGGGCGGCAATCTGATCCTGCTCGACGAGCCGACCAACGACCTCGACATCGAGACCCTGCAGAACCTCGAGGAGGCGCTGGAGGAGTTCGCCGGCTGCGCCGTGGTCATCAGCCACGATCGCTGGTTCCTCGACCGCCTGTGCACCCACATCCTGGCGTTCGAGGGGGACAGCAAGGTCGTCTGGTGCGACGGCAATTACCAGGCCTACGAAGCCCAGCGCCGCGAGCGGCTCGGCATCGAGGCCGACCAGCCCCACCGCATCCGGTACAAGGCTCTAAGACGCTAATCTCAGGAACGGAAAAGACT
>DASYBX010000179.1:0-10534 GCA_036500495.1 Caulobacteraceae bacterium | reverse complement strand
ACCTGGAGATCGCCGGCTATGTGACCAACCTGTTCAACTCTCAGGAATGGCTCAACAAGGGCGAGGGCCTCAACAGCTACAGCTACGGCGGCATCAAACAGACACCCCGCATCATCGGGGTGCAGATGAACTACCGCTTCTAAGCGATCGGCCAGGGAGGCGTAGGCCGCCTTCCGGGCCCCCATGCTTGGCCGAGAGATGCGGCCGAGAATCCGGGAGATCCCCCGGGGATGGCGAACTCGGCAGGCCCTCGGGCCTGCCCTTTTTCGTGGGGAGGACCACGCCTCAAGCCGACTGCGCCAGCGGCGCCGGGTCGCCCGCCTGGCTGGTCGTCGACATCTGAGCGCTGAGCCCCCGCATGAGGATGCGGTTGACGTCGATCAGGGGCTGGATGGCCGCCTGTTTCTGCATAACGCCTCCCGGTGTGAGCGCTCAGCTAAGCTGAGTCCCCCACACCGCGGGACCAGACACCTAGGTCAGAACGGCCGCCCGGCGCTGCAGGGTGCTCCGGATGGCGGCCAGGCCCTCCTCCAGCGACGGCAGGTCGGCGGTCAGGGGCTCGCCGGCGCGGCCCTGGGCCAGGGTGCGCAGGAGGTCGGACTGGCCGATCAGGTCCTGGTCGCACTCGGCCAGGGCCTCCAACGTCGCCGCTTCCTTGCGGTAGCGCTGGGTCATGCGGTCGTTCTCGGGGACCGGCTGGTTGCGGATCTGCGCCTCGACGGCCCCGATCTCGCGCGAGAGGCGCTCCAGGGCCTGGCAGTCGGCCACGGCGGCGGGGTCCGGGGTGGGATTTTCGCGGGTCGGCGGCGGGATGCGCAGGCGACGGTGGTCCCCCTCCGCCCGCTCGACCGCGGCCCTGGCCTGGTTCAGCAGCTCGCACGCCTTGGCGCGGACCAGCTGGTCGTCCGCCCGCAGCTGGTTCTCCTTGCGGTAGAAGTTGTAGCCCCAGCCGTAGAACAGGTTGATCGCGACCTTGCGGATAGGCCCGACCTCGTAGAAGCCCTTCATGTCCGGGGCACGCTCGGACCCGGCGTCGGCGCGTGCCCGCCCCCGCCCAGGCCCGTTTCCGGCCCGAGGGGATAGATGCCGGCCGGCTGGCCGCCGATGTGGAAGGGCACGCCGGCGGCGGCGTTCGGCGCCGACACCAGGCCCCGGTCCGCCATGCGCAGCGCCAGGTAGTAGCGCACCGCCTCGATGGGGGTGAGGCCGAGGGCCTGCAGGGAGATCAGCTCGCGCATCCGCTCGTCGCGCGGCAGGATCAGCACCTTCAGGTCGTTGAGCATGATGCCGTAGACCCGCAGGAAGTCGGTGAGGTGCCCCTTCACCGCCTCGCGGATGTCGTTGATCCGCTCGTTGATGCGCTCCATCGGCGTCACCTGGACGATCTGGTTGATCGCCTGCTCGATGGCGGGGCCGGCATAGTCGGCCACCTCCTTGGTGTCGATCACCGAGCCGCTGAAGGGCATGTGGGTGATCAGGTCCAGCGCGCCTTCCTTGGAGTCCACGTGGATGTAGTAGTCGACCACATAGGCCATCTCGGCCATTTCGGCAGAGGTCGCCACGCCCTCGTTGCGCACCAGCAGCTTGGAGCGGTTGATGTAGAGCACCTCGTAGACCCAGGGCGAGGAGCCGCCGAAGAAGCCCTGGGCGATCGAGCCCAGGATCGGCTTGTCGGGCGTGGTCAGGGCGTACTGGCCGGTCTCGTAGACGTTCAGCACCGCGCCGCGCGACTTGAGGATGCCGAAGTGGTTGCTCTCCACCGTCAGCAGCGAGCCGGAGACGATGCTCTCGTCGGCGAGCTTCAGGGCGAGGGTGCGCGTACCGAGCGCATCTGTGCCGTCGCGCAGGAGCGACGTGATGACCTGACGGGTGATAGCCATGATGCGGGCGCCTTCGTGGGTTGTCGAAGATGCCGGATAGAAGCCGACAACCCGGCCGACCGCAACGCTCGATTGCAGGATTCGCGCGGTTGCCTGAACGCGGTTCTCAGGCCGACTGGGCCAGGGGGGCGGGTCCGTCGGCCGCCGCCTGGCCGCCGCTCGCCATCTGGCCGCTGAGGCCCTGCATGATGATGCGGTTGACGTCGATCAGGGGCTGGATCGCCGCCTGGCTCTGCATCACCTGAGACGTATGTTTGTCGACCCAGATGCTGAGCGAGATGATGTTGGCCCGCAGCTGCATGGGCAGGCGGTTCTCGGGATTGGCGCAATCGGCCGCCAGGGTGGTCCACAGCCGGCGGTTCCAGTGCAGCGCCTTCATCCGGCCGCTGACTTCGGACACGTCCTTCTGAGCCGCGTCCATCAGGGCGCGGGTGACGAGGCCGAACAGACGGTACTCCGTCTGCTTGGGGCCTTCGGCCTGCTCAGCCGCCCTTTGGTAGGCCTGAAGCGACATTCGACAGTCTCTCGTCCTCGTATTCGATCAGTTTCCGGCACAGCATCAGCGCCTTGTAGTACTCGCGCGCCATGGTGTGCTTGGAGATGGCCACGCAGTCGGCCAGCACCTCAGGGTTGCGGATGGCGCCCATGAACTCGTTGAGGCGGCGCACGAACTCGTCGAAGAATTTCGCGGCGCCGGACTCGTCCAGGTACATCATCATCACGGGGAAATAGATCCGCCGCGCGGGCGTGCTGGCCTCCTCGACCTGCATGATGTCCTTCTCACGCAGCACCGAGGCTTTGTTCTGCAGGATCAGCACCCCGCGGCGGTCGCCGTTCTGCACGACGGCCCCGTTCAGGACAAACTTCTCCCCCGGCTTAAGCGACAGCTTGAGCGGCATTAGCCCCTACTCCGGCGACAGCGCTGGGCCGTCGGACGATTCCCCCGACCCGCGCGCCACAGTCGTCGCCACGCGGGAGGTTTTCAAGGCTAGAGGGCGGTAGTTAACGCAGCCTTGCAAAAGTGCAGACGGCGCAGGGTTAGCGAGGCGTTAAGCATGAACGCGCCAAGCAGGTGGGGTCTGGAGATTCGCCGCATGAGCGCCCGCCGACCGTCCCGCGCCTCCGCCTCGGCCCTGGCTATTTCCCCTGGCGCGCTGGGCGCAGAGACCTCCGCAGCCCCCGCGCGGCCCCGGCTGGCGCCGGGCATGGCGGGCCAGGCCGGGTCGGCCGACGCCATGCGACGTCTCGCCGCTGCCCTGGCCGAGCTCAAGGCCATGGCCGTGCAGCCGTTCCTGGAGCAGGCCGTCGCCGCCCTGCGCGCCGAGGACCACCGCACCGCCGCCACCTGGGCCACCCGCGCCCTGGAGCAGGACGAGCGCTCCGGCATGGGCTGGTACTGCCTGGCCATCGCCCAGGAGAAGGCCGGCGACTTCAAGACCTCCCTGCAATGCTACGAGGCGGCCCTTCAGCTGGCCCCCGAGCATGACGAGATCGCCTCCAACCTCGCCCGGCTCGCCTATCGCATGGGCATGAAGGACATCGCCGAACAGCTGCTCGCCGGCTACCTGGCCAAGCATCCGGGCGAGATCGAGGCCGCCAACAACCTCGCCTGCTGCCAGCGCGACGCCCACCGCTATGGCGAGGCGATCGAGACCCTGCGCCCGGCGATCGAGGCCAATCCAGGCAATTCCCTGCTGTGGAACACCCTGGGCACCGTGCTGACCGACCAGGGCGACTTCGAATCCGCCCTGCCTTTCTTCGACGAGGCGCTCCGGCTCGACGAGACCTTCGTCAAGGCGCGCTACAACCGCTCCACCGCCAAGTTGCAGCTGGGCGATCCCCAGGCCGCCCTGGTCGACTGCGAGGACGCCCTGGGCGGCCGCATGGCCGACCACGAGCGCGCCATGATGCAGCTGGCCCGCTCCACAATGCTGATCGCCCGCGGCCGCCTGGAAGAGGGCTGGCCGGCCTATGAGGCGCGCCTGTCGCACCATTATCCGGACGGCACCCACTTCCTGATCGACCGCCCGCGGCTTGGTCCGGACGACGACCTGCGCGGCAAGACTCTGCTGCTGATCGGCGAGCAGGGCCTGGGCGACGAAGTGCTGTTCGCCAACCTGCTGCCCGAGGCGATCGAGGCCCTGGGGCCGGACGGCCATCTGGTGCTGGCGGTCGAGAAGCGTCTCATCTCAATGTTCGAGCGCGCCTATCCGCAGATCGAGGTCGGCCCCCACGTCACCTATGACGTCGACGCCCGCACCGTGCGCGTGACGCCCTTCGTCGGCGACATGGAGCGGATCGACCTGTGGGCGCCGATCGCCTCCCTGCTGCCGCGCCTGCGCCCGACGGTGCAGGCCTTCCCGCCCCGCCCCGCCTATCTCGCGGCCGACCCGGTCCGCGTGGCCCACTGGAAGGGTGTGCTCGAGGCCGAGGCCCCCGCGGGCGTGAAAGTCGGGGTGCTGTGGAAGAGCCTGAAGCTGGAGGGCGCGCGCCTGCGCTACTTCTCGCCGTTCGAGGCCTGGGCGCCGGTGCTGACCACCCCCGGCGTGACCTTCGTCGACCTGCAGTACGGCGACACGGCGGCCGAGACCGAATACGCCCGCGAGCGGTTCGGCGTGCAGCTGTGGCGGCCGCCCGGCCTCGATCTGAAGGACGACCTCGACGACGTCGCCGCCCTCGCCTGCGCCCTCGACCTGGTGCTCGGCCCGGCCAACGCCACCAGCAACATCGCCGCGGCCTGCGGCGCGCCGGTGTGGCTGATCTCCACCCCCGGCGCCTGGCCCAAGCTCGGCACCGAGCGTTACCCCTGGTATCCGACCATGCGCGTCTTCACCCCACCCGGCTCGCGCCGGTGGGACGCGGTGATGGACGAGATCGCCAGCGAACTGGCCGCTCTTTCGCAGCGACAATAAGCGGCTCCGCCAGGAACGGATGACCGCGCCCAGGGTTGATTCCGGCCGGCGCCTCTTCGCGCCGCAGGAGATCGCTCGATGGATGCCCCGGACACCGATTGGGACGACGGAGCCGATCCGCAGGACGAGGCCGAGGTCTTCGACGAGACCCATGGCTCGGACGAGGACCCGACCGGCGCCGCTTCGGACGACGTGGACCGCGATCCGGACGAGCTGACCGACGTCTATGACGTCACCTCGGCCCTCGGCGACGCCGATGACGACGAGGACGAAGACGAGACCGCCGACGACTATGACGGTGACGAACTCGACGCTCTGGACCTCGACGACGAGGAAGACGCCGATGAAGACGGGGACGACAGCCTCGACGACGACCTCGAGGACGTGCCCGAAGCCGACGCGCGGGCCGGCCTCGACCGCCTGATCGACCGCACCGCCGAGCGCGCCGCGCCGATCGAGCCCAACCTCGCCTACGTCGGCGACCTCGACGCCGTCACCAACCCCCGCGACGACGATGTCGACAAGTACGAGACCACGCGGGAACTGTCGGACGAGCAGCTGGCCGAACTCGGCTATCTGCGAGACGGCAAGCAGGAGGTTTACGCCGTGAAGGACGAAGACCAGAGCGTTTCGACCAAGCCCGAAGACAGCCGCGATTGGGAGGAGCGTTCCTTCGACACGGATGCCGAGCAATCGATCCTGGAGGGCGGCCAGCCGGCCCCGACCGGGTCGGGCGCCAAGGCGGACGACGTCGAGGACGAGGCCGACCCGCACGAGCAGGACCTGCTCGACGAAGGCCTGGAAGAGACCTTCCCCGCCTCCGACCCCGTGTCGGCCAAGCACATCACCTGATCCCGGCTCAAAGCGCTCTGCGAGCGCCTCGTCCGGGATGACGGTCTTTCAATGCGAGAGAAAGAGCGACGGGCTTTCGGCGTTGAGGAAGGCCCGTGTCGCTCCGCCGAAGATGAACTCCTGCAGTCGCGGGTGGCCGTAGGCGCCCGCCACGAACAGATCGGCCCCGAGCCCATGGGCCGCCTTGAGCAGTTGGGCGCCCACCTCGCCGCCGCCCTCGATCAGGGTGATCTGCGACTCCACGGCCCGCACTTTCAGGAAGGCCCTGAGCGCCTCGGGGTCGAACACCCGCGGCGAGGAGCCGGCGCAGGCGACGATGTGCACCGCCCTGGCCCGCTGCAGCAGCGGCAGGGCCGTGCGCATGGCCCGGCTCGCCTCCTTGCCGCCGTCCCAGGCCACCGCCATCACGCCCTGCGGGTCCAGGCCCGGCCGGGCCACGACCACGGGCCTCTGCTCGGCGGCGATCATCTGCTGGAAGGCCTGGGCCAGGGGTCCGCGGGCTCGGGCGGCTTCGGAACCGAACACCACCACGTCCGACAGGCGGCTGTGCATCGACAGCGACGACCACACCGGCGATTCCAGGCTGATGAAGGTCTTGTTGGCATAGGCGCAGGCCGCGAAAGCCGCCTCGGCCGCCTTGCGGCCCTCGTCGGCGGCCTCCTTCAGGCTCTCCACCGCGGCCACCTGCACCCCGCCCATGAAGCCGTCGCCCATCCAGGGCATCAGGTCGGCCACGTCGGCGGGAGCGAACACCGCCGCCACCTCGGCGCCGAACGGCGCGGCCAGGGTGCAGGCCGCCTCGATCACGGCCTTGTCGCCCGACCCGCCCGCCACCGGCGCCATGATCCGGGCCCAAGGGATGCTGGTCGCGATCATTGTCCGCCCTCCGGTCGCTTCCGCCCTTGACGGCTGGAGACGCCGGGGCGAAGGCGAAGCTGCATCAGGAACGATCTCTTGACCAAAGGGCTCCGTCAAACCGCGCCGCGAAGCAAGGCCCTTCAGGGCAAGGCGTCCAAGGCCAAGGAGCCCAGGGCCTGGCAGCGCATGCTGTCCGGCCGCCGGCTCGACCTGCTCGATCCCTCGCCCATGGACATCGAGATCGGCGACATCGCCCATGGCCTGGCCCGCGTGGCCCGCTGGAACGGCCAGACGGTGGGCGACCACGGCTTCTCGGTGGCCCAGCACTCCATGGTGGTCGAGGAGATCGCCGTGCACCTGGAGCCGCAGCTCGAGGTCAAATGGCGCCTGGCCGCCCTGCTGCACGACGCCCCGGAATATGTGATCGGCGACATGATCTCGCCGTTCAAGGCGGCGCTCGGCCTCGACTACAGGGTGTTCGAGGAGAAGCTGGAGACGGCGATCCACGTCCGGTTCGGCCTGCCGGCCAGGACGACCCAGGCGGTCAAGGGTCTGATCAAGAAGGCCGACCGCGCCTGCGCCTTCTTCGAGGCCACCCAGCTGGCCGGCTTCGGGCACGACGAGTCCCTGGTGCTGTTCGGCGCCCCGCCGGCGGGCTACCACCTCCAGATCGAGCCCTGGTCGGCTTCGATCGCGCAGCAGCGCTACGTCGAGCGGTTCGAGGATCTGATGGCCAAGCTGCCCGCCGTCCCCGCCATCGGCAGGCGAAAGACGTGAGCGGGCCCATGTCCGGCGCCGGCGTCGTCATCGGCCTGTCGGCCGTGGTCATGGCCGTGCAGGACGGCGACGGCCTGGTGCTGACGGTGCGCGGCCACGACAAGGCGGGCCGGGACACCCTTGCCGGCCTGCCCTTCGGCCCGTTCGACCCGGACGGACGCCGCACCTTCGAACTGGCCCTGCGCGCCTTCGTCACCGAGCAGACCGGCTTCGACCTCGGCTATGTCGAGCAGCTCTACACCTTCGGCGACAAGGGCCGCGACGCGCCCCTGGCCGACGTGGGCGCCGGGGGAGCCCGGGTCATCTCCGTCGGGTATCTGGCCCTCACCAGCGAGACGGTCGACACCTCGGCCAAGGGCGGCGCCTGGTCGCCCTGGCGGCGCTTCTTCCCCTGGGAGGACTGGCGCAAGGGCCGGCCGCCGGCGATCGACGACGGCATCGCCCCCGCCCTGCGCGCCTGGGCCGACGGCCGCGAGGAACGCCAGGCCCGCGCCCGCCTGCTGTTCGCGCTGGATGACGCGCGCTGGAACGAGGAGCGGGTGCTGGACCGCTATGAGCTGCTCTACGAGGCCGGCCTGGCCCCCGAGGCCGCCCGCGACCGCGCTCGCGCCAAGGGCGCCCCCGCCCCCGAGCCGATCCGCTTCGACCCGGCCTTCGGCGAGCCGATGATCTCCGACCACCGCCGCATCCTGGCCACCGGGCTCGGCCGCCTGCGCGGCAAGCTCAAGTACCGTCCCGTGGCTTTCGAGCTGACCCCTCAGGAGTTCACCCTGTCGCGCCTGCAGCGAACGGTGGAGGCGATCGCGGGGGTGGCCCTGCACAAGCAGAACTTCCGCAGGGCCCTGGAGCGCGCCGATCTGGTGGAGGGCCTCGGCCGCTTCGACGTGGACACCGGCGGACGGCCGGCCGAGCTGTTCCGCTTCAGGCGCGAACTGCTCAGCGCCAAGCCGGTGTCGGGACTGGCGCTGCCGCTCCTGCGCGAGTGAGCCGCCGCTCCGGTCCGAATGAAAAGCCCCCGCCCTTGCGGGCGGGGGCTCGGCCCCTGATCGTCGCTGGGACCGACGATCAGAACTTGTGCACGAAGGCGACCGAATAGGTGTCCATGTCCTTCGGATTGTCCGGACCCTTGTCCTGGAAATCGCGGCGCGTGTAGTCGAAGCGCAGGCCATCCTTGCCGTTCAGGGCGTACTGGACGCCGGCGCCATAGTTCCAGTTGGCCACGGTGATCTGGTTGTTGGAGTTGTTGGCGGTCGGGCCCACGTCGCTGCGAATGCGCAGCGGGGTTTCGCCGTAGCCGGCGCGGGCCAGCAGTTCGAGCTTGTCGCCGCCCCACATCGGCAGGGGCAGGTAGCCCACACCGTAGATCGCCGACTGGACGCCTTCGGACAGGTTCACCCGGCTGTTGATGCTGCGGCCGGTGGCGAAGTGGTTGCCGAGCACGCCGCCGCCGACCTCGCCTTCCACGCCCCAATAGCGGCTGAACTTCACGCCGCCGCGGCCGAACAGCTCGCCGAGGTCGTGACCATAGGGGTTCAGGTAGGTGTAGCCGAGGTTCAGATATCCCTGCGGCTGGGTCAGGGTCGGGGCAGTGGTCGTGGTCTGGGCCAGAGCCGGCGCGGCCATGCTGGCGCCGACGACCGCAACCGCGGCAATAATGAGAGACTTCATTTTATTACTCCTCACACGTTCTTGCGAACTGATGGAGTAAACCCCGAAATTTCGGAAAGGTTGTCTTCGAACTGTCGCGCCGCATGTGCCGGTACGTGACCTGGTGTATTTAGGACACAGCTTTTATCAGAGCATGTCTGAACCTGGACGATGCGGCATCACACCTTGACTGAACCATGGCTGTATTGAGGCAGCGCAGGCGGAGATGAATGCGGAGTGAACGGGCAGCTGGCGCCAATGCGACCTCTCCCGCTTGCGGGAGAGGGGAACCGCTCGCCGAGCTCGGCGCAAGCCGGGCGAAGAGCGGGTGGTGGAGAGGGCGCACCGCTGCGGCGCCGCTTTGAGCTGCGAACTTGAATCGGCCCCGCGCCGCCGCGCCCTCTCCGCCATCGGCTCTTCGCTGAGCTTGGCCGATGGTCCCCCTCCCGCAAGCGGGGGAGGTCGCGAGGGACGGCGTCAGCCCAGCGCCGCCTGGGCGGCCGCCAGGCGGGCGATCGGGACGCGGTAGGGGGAGCAGGACACGTAGTCGAGGCCCACCTGCTCGCAGAAGGCGATCGAGGCGGGGTCGCCGCCGTGTTCGCCGCAGATGCCCATCTTCATGCCGGGACGCTCGGCGCGGCCGCGCTCGGCGGCCAGGCGGATCAGGTCGCCGACCCCGTCCACATCCAGCGACACGAACGGGTCCTTCTCGAAGATGCCCTTGTCGAGATAGGCCTTCAGGAACCGGCCCGAGTCGTCGCGGCTGATGCCGAAGGTGGTCTGGGTCAGGTCGTTGGTGCCGAAGGAGAAGAACTCGGCGCCCTTGGCCAGGTCGCCGGCGCGGATGGCGGCGCGCGGCAGCTCGATCATGGTGCCGACCTCGTATTCCAGCGTCACGCCGGTCTCGGTCATCACGGCCTGCGCCACCCGGTCGGTCAGGGCGCGCAGGAAGTCCATCTCCTCGCCCTTGGAGACCAGGGGATGCATGATCTCGGGCTTCACGGCCTCGCCGGCTTTCGACACCTCGATGGCCGCCTCGAAGATGGCCCGCACCTGCATCTCGTAGATCTCGGGATAGGAGACGCCCAGGCGGCAGCCGCGGTGGCCGAGCATGGGATTGGTCTCCTGCAGGTCCTTGGCCCGGCGCAGCAGCTTGGCGGCGTCCAGCCCCGTGGCCTCGGCCACCGCCTTCAGGTCCTCCTCGGAGTGGGGCAGGAACTCGTGCAGCGGCGGGTCGAGCAGGCGGATGGTGACCGGCAGGCCCTTCATGATGGTGAAGAGCTGCACGAAATCCTCGCGCTGCATCGGCAGGATCTTGGCCAGCGCCGTGCGGCGGCCCTGTTCGTCGTCGGCCAGGATCATCTCGCGCACGGCGGCGATGCGGCCCGCGTCGAAGAACATGTGCTCGGTGCGGCAGAGGCCGATGCCCTCGGCCCCGAAGCCGCGCGCGGTGCGGGCGTCGAGCGGCGTCTCGGCGTTGGCGCGGACCTTCAGCCGGCGGAACTGGTCCGCCCAGCCCATGAGTTGGGCGAAATCGCCGGTCAGTTCCGGATCGACCATCTTCACCGAGCCGGCCAGCACCTCACCGGTAGAGCCATCGATGGTGAC
>DASYBX010000178.1:0-63589 GCA_036500495.1 Caulobacteraceae bacterium | reverse complement strand
CCCGCAACCCGCGCTCAATCTAAGCTTCTAGAGCACGATTCAGCGACCGGGCGGCCGCCCGGTCCCATCGTGCTCTAAGCAGGACGCACCATAGCGCGGACGGCGGCGACGGAAACTGGGGATAGGTCGGCTTTGGCCCCGGCGCCGCGTTCGGCCAGGACGGCGGCTTGGACTAAAATGAGACCGAATCAGCGGGCAGTGCCGGTGATTCCCGAGTTGTCCGGAGCCCTGTGAGATGTCCGATCATGACCGCGGCGCCTATACGCCGCATCACGACGCGCCGCTGTCGTTCGACGCGCGCCGCGCTCGGGGGCGGCGGGCCTTCCCGACCACCCTGGTGGTCAGCCTGCTGATCCTGGCCGGGCTCGGCGGAGCCATCTTCATGTTCTACCGCTCCGGCGTGCGCGGCGCGGGCGAGGCCCCCGTGCCGGTGGGCACGCCGGTGGGCGAGATCAAATCGCCACCCCCGGCCCAGGCGCAGCAGCCGCAAGACGCCGGCCAGGGCCTGCAGATCTACAAGTCCGAAGCCGGCGCGTCCGCCGCCTCCAGCGTCGGCGGGACCACCACCTTCGCCCCGCCGCCCGAACAGCCGCAGGCCCGGCCGACCCCGCCGGTCGCCGTCCAGCCGCTGCCCCCGCCGACCGCCCAGGCGCCCGCCCAGGCTCCGGTCGCGGCCGCTCCCGCGCCCAAGCCGGCCACGCCTCAGGAGGTCGCGGTCGCGCCGATCAAGCGGGTCCCCGCTGAGCCCGCGCCTGCGCCCAAGGCCTCTGCGCCCAAGGTCGTTGCGCCCAAGACGGCGGCTCCCGCCGCTTCGACGGCCCACAAGGACGAGGTCGGCGCCCTGCTCGACAAGGCCGACGCCAAGCCGGCTCCCGCCGCCAAGGCGCAGGCCAAGCCCGAGTCCACCGCCGGCCACGGCGCCGCGATCGTGCAGTTCGGCGCCTTCTCCTCGGCCGCCCTGGCCTCGTCTGAATGGGCCAAGTTGGCCAAGGCCTATCCCTCGCAGATGTCCGGCAAGGGCCGCCTGGTGGAGACCGTCGAGCGCAACGGCAAGACCCTCTTCCGCGGCGCCGTCTCCGGCTTCGCCGTCAGGACCGACGCGGTCGCCTTCTGCGCCAAGCTGAAGGCCGACGGCAAGTCCTGCATCGTTCGGTGAGCGCAGCCGCAAAAGGGAGACCGGTTTTGCCATCGAACTGCGTGAAAAAAGATAATCGGAGGGCGCGCTGAGCCATCTGGCGGCGATCTTCGGCTGCGCGGGAAAGCGCCTTTCGGCGGGGGAGAAGGCGTTTTTCGCCGACACCCGGCCCTGGGGCTTCATCCTGTTCGCCCGCAACATCGAAAGCGCCGATCAGGTGCGCGCCCTCAACGAGGACCTGCGCGAGGCGGCCGGCGACCCCGGCGCCCTGGTGTTCGTCGACCAGGAGGGCGGGCGGGTGCAGAGGCTGAAGCCGCCCCTGGCGCGCCTGCGCCGCCCGGCCGAGGCTTTCGGCGCGCTTTATGACGCCGACCCGGCCTCGGCGGTCGAGGCCGTGAAGCTGAACCACCGGCTGATCGCCCACGAGCTGCGCGATCTGGGCTTCGACGCCGACTGCGCCCCCTGCATCGACCTGCGCCTGCCCGAGACCCACGACGTGATCGGCGACCGCGCCTTCGGCCGCGACCCCTCGCGGGTGTCGGCGCTGGGCCGGGCCGCGATCGACGGCCTGCTGGCCGGCGGGGTGGCCCCGGTGATCAAGCACATCCCCGGCCACGGCCGGGCGACCGCCGACAGCCACCATGACCTGCCGGTGGTGCAGACCCCGCTGGGCGTGCTGGAGGCCAGCGACTTCCAGCCGTTCCGCGCCCTGGCCGACGCGCCCATGGCCATGACCGCCCACGTGGTGTTCACCGCCGTGGATCCGGACACTTGCGTCACCCTCTCGCGGCATGCGGTCGAAACGGTGATCCGCGGCCATATCGGCTTTGACGGTCTCTTGATGAGCGACGACCTGTCGATGAAAGCCCTGGGCGGCTCATTCCAGGACCGCACGCGGCTGTCGATCCGGGCGGGCTGCGACGTCGTGCTCCACTGCAACGGCGACATGGTCGAGATGACCGCGATCGCCGAAGCGGCGGGCGAGCTGCACGGCCGCGCCGCCGAGCGGGCCCACGCCGCCCGCGCCTCGGCGCGCCGGGAGCATGCCTTCGACCCCGAGGCGGCAGAGGCGCGCCTGGCCGATCTGGGCCTCGCCGGACGAGGCGCGGCCGAAAGGGGGCTCGCATGAGCCCTCCGCAGCCGTTCCAGCCGACCTTCGACTTCCAGGCCGCCGACAACGCGGCCGAGGACGGCGACGCCCTGATCATCGACCTGGATGGCTATGAGGGGCCGCTGCACGTGCTGCTGGCCCTGGCCCGCAACCAGAAGGTCGACCTGCTCAAGCTGTCGATCCTCAAGCTGGCCGAGCAGTACCTGGCCTTCGTGCAGCAGGCCCGCCGCCTGCGCTTCTCGCTCGCCGCCGACTACCTGGTGATGGCCGCGTGGCTCGCCTACCTGAAGTCGCGCCTGCTGCTGCCCAAGCCCGAGAAGAAGGGTCCCGACGAGGCGCCCGCCGAGGAGATCGCCGCCGCCCTGGCCTTCCGCCTGGCCAAGCTCGACATGATGCGCAAGGCCTCCGAGGCCTTCAAGGCGCTGCCGCAGCTCGGCCGCGACGTGTTCACCCGCGGCGATCCCGAAGCGATCCGCGTGGTTCCGTCGACCGAGATCGACGGCGACCTCTATGGCCTGATGCGGGCCTACGCCGACCAGCGCAAGGCCCATGCCGCGCGCCACTATTGCCCGCGCGTCCCCGAGGCCTATTCCCTGGAGGACGCCCGCGTGCGCCTGCGTCACCTGCTGCCGGCGCTCGGCGACTGGCGGGCGATCGGCGCCGTGGCGCCCGAGCCGGAGCTCGGCCGCGACCGCCAGCCGACCCGCGCCTCCTACCTGGCCTCGACCCTGTCTGCGAGCCTGGAGCTGGTGAAGGAGGGGGCGCTGGAGGCCCGCCAGCTGGAGCATTTCTCCGACCTCTACCTGCGTTCGCGCCTGCGCCTGGAGGCAGCGGAGTGAACGACAACGACGACGCCCAGGGCCTGGGCGAGCCGGAGCCCCCGATTCCGGCGATGGCGCCGGAAGACGTCGAGCGGGCGGTGGAGGCCTTGCTGTTCGCCGCCTCGGGCCCGCTGTCGGTCCCCGACCTGGCGCGCCGCCTGCCCGAGGGCGCCGACACGGCGGCCGCCATCGCGGGGCTGAAGGCGCGCTACGCCGGACGCGGAGTGGAGCTGGCCGAGGTGGCCGGCCGCTGGCGCTTCCAGACGGCGCAGGACCTCAGCTGGCTGATGACCGAGGAGCGCTCAGAGCCGCGCCGCCTGTCGAGGGCCGCCCAGGAGATCCTGGCCATCATCGCCTACCACCAGCCGGTGACCCGGGCCGAGATGGAGCAGATCCGTGGCGTGCAGACCAGCCGCGGCTCTTTGGACGTGCTCCTCGAGCTGAGCCTGGTGCGCATGCGCGGCCGGCGCCGCTCGCCCGGGCGCCCCGTCACCTACGGCACCACCGACGCCTTCCTGGAGCATTACGGCCTCGCCAGCCTGGCCGACCTGCCGGGCATGGCGGAGATGAGGGCGGCGGGCCTGCTCGACCTCAACATGCCCGCCGACTTCGCCCTGCCGGACCCCAGCCGTCCGGCCGAGGACGAGGATCCCCTGGCCGAGGGTGACGCGCCCGAATTTCACCAGGACTTCCTGGGCGACGAGGAATGAGCTAGCGATGATCGTTTAGCGGCCGAAAGGTCGCGCCCCGTCGATTGGCGCTTGCGGCGTCATGCGCCTATATTAGGGGTCAAACAGAATTCCGGGCGGCCGACGGCCCCCACAGGAGTGAGACGATGGGTGGCCTTTCGCCCTGGCATATTCTGATCATCGGTCTGGTGGCCCTCGTGATTTTCGGGGGCCGGGGCAAGCTGTCAGAGGTCATGGGCGATGCCGCCAAGGGTATCAAAGCCTTCAAGGACGGCCTGACGGGCGACTGAGGGTCAACGGAATTTCTCGGCGGCCGTAGGCCCCCGACAGGAGTGAAACGATGGGTGGTCTTTCGCCTTGGCATATTTTGATCATCGCCCTGGTGGCCCTCTTGTTCTTTGGGGGCAAGGGCAAGCTTTCCGGAATCATGGGCGATGCGGCCAAGGGCATCAAAGCCTTCAAGGACGGCCTGAAGGACGACGAGCACAAGGCCGACGACAAGCCCGCCGCCTCGGCGTCCAACGCCGGGACCCTTCCGCGCACCGACGCCGAGCGGGAAGCGGTGCGGCGCGAGGAAGACAAGCACCCCGCCGCCTAGCGACGCCGTCGCGGGGCCTGCCCATGATATGCCTGCCTGGAGCTGAGGGCTGATGCTGCCAGACCTCAGCCCGACCCACATCCTCATCGTGCTGGTCGTGGCCCTGATCGTCGTCGGGCCGAAGGACCTGCCCGTCTTGCTGCGCAAGATCGGCAAGTTCGTCGGCCGCATGCGCGGCATGGCCAACGAGTTCCGCAACTCGTTCGACGAGATGGCGCGCCAGACCGAGCTCGACGAACTGCGCAAGGAGGTCGAGGCCATGCGCAACGCGAGCCAGGCCGCGATCCCGCACGACCTCGGCATCGAGGCGGCCATGAAGTCGGACGCCGAAGCTGCCTACATGGCCAACTGGGAGGCGTCGCACGCCCCCTCCGCCGACGCCTTCTTCGGCCAGGCCGAGCCGGCCAATTCCATCCTGCCCCCGCCGGCGGGGGATACGCCCGCACTTCCCGCCGCCGAACCGGCGGCCGGGCCCGCCAAGCCCAGGCGCGCGCCCAAGAAGGCGGCGACGGCGGACGATGGCGCGTCCAAGCCGGCGCCCAAGCCTCGCGCCAGGAAGCCCAAGCCGGAGGGCGAGGCGTGAGCGACCAACCGGACGATTCCGATATCGAGGGCTCGCGCGCTCCGCTGATGGAGCACCTCGTCGAGCTGCGCCACCGGCTGATCGTCTCGCTGATCGCCTACGCCATCGCGGTGGTGATCTGCTATCTGTTCTCCAAGCAGCTGTTCAATCTGGTGATCCGGCCGTTCGAGGTGGCCCAGGGCGTGATCGCGCAGCAGAGGGCGCCCGGCAAACACGGTCCGTTCGACGTGATCCTGGTCCTGCTGGGCATCATCCCGGCCCCGCCCATCTCGCGCGTCTCGATGATCTACACCGCGCCGCTGGAGCAGTTCCTCACCTATCTGAAGCTGTCTGGCATCGCCGGCCTGGTGATCGCCTTCCCGGTGATCGGCTACCAGCTCTACCGCTTCATCGCGCCCGGCCTCTACAAGCGCGAGCGCGCCGCCTTCCTGCCGTTCCTGGCCGCCTCGCCGATCCTGTTCCTGATGGGCGCGGCCCTGGTCTATTACGTGATGCTGCCGTTCGTGATGGTGTTCTCGCTGAACCAGCAGATCGACGGGGTGACCCAGTACCTGCCGCGGGTGGACGACTACCTGAAGCTGGCCACGGCCCTGCTCCTGGCCATGGGCCTGTGCTTCCAACTGCCGGTGATCCTGACCCTGCTGGGCATGGCCGGCATCGTCAGCTCCCAGGCCCTCAGCGCCGGCCGACGCTACGCCATCGTCGGCGTGTTCGCGGTGGCGGCGGTGGTCACGCCGCCCGACCCGATCAGCATGCTCAGCCTCGCCTTCCCGATCTGCGCGCTCTACTTCATCTCGATCTGGTGCGTGAAGCTGATGGAGCTGCGCCGCCGCAAGGACGAGGCGGAAGCCGAAGACGCCTAGGGTCCGCGTGCTCTCCCGCAAACGGGGGAGGACAGGTTGGGAATGCCTTGGCGCCCCCGCCAACGCGCCTTAAAGACACGGCGTCTCCGCCAGCTTCCGGGCCGACGCCATGCACGACATCAAGGCCATCCGCGACAATCCCGAAGCCTATGACCAGGGCTGGGGCTCGCGCGGGCTGGCCCCCCAGACCCCGGCCATCCTCGAGCTCGATCGCAAGCTGCGCGCCGCCCAGACCGCCCTGCAGGACGCCCAGAGCCGCCGCAACGACGCGTCCAAGCTGATCGGCCAGGCCAAGGCCAGGAAGGACGAGGTCGAGGCCCAGCGCCTGATGGCCGAGGTGGACTCGCTGAAGTCGGCGATGGCCGCCCAGACCGACATCGAGAAGGCCGCGGGCGAAGAACTGCGCGCCCTGCTGTCGAGCCTGCCCAACCTGCCGGCCGAGGGCGTGCCGCAGGGCGCCGACGAGCACGGCAACGCCGAGCAGCGCCGCTGGGGCCAGCCGCCGACGATCAATTCGGCCCAGGACCACGTGGCGCTCGGCGAGGGCCTCGGCATGATGGACTTCGAGGCCGCCGCCCGCACCTCCGGGGCGCGATTCGTGTTCCTGAAAGGCCAGCTCGCCCGGCTGGAGCGCGCCATCGCCGGCCTCATGCTCGACATCCAGACCCTGGAGCACGGCTACACCGAGATTTCGCCGCCGCTGCTGGTGCGCGACGAGGCCATGTACGGCACCGGCCAGCTGCCCAAGTTCGGCGAGGACCTGTTCCGCACCACCGATGGCCGCTGGCTGATCCCCACCGCCGAAGTGTCGCTGACCAACATGGTGCTGGGCCAGATCGTGGAGGAGGGCGAGCTGCCGCTGCGCCTGACCGCGCTCACCCCCTGCTTCCGCTCGGAGGCCGGCGCATCGGGCCGCGACACCCGCGGCATGATCCGCCAGCACCAGTTCTACAAGGTCGAGCTGGTGTCGATCACCACGCCGGAAACCAGCGACGAGGAGCACGAGCGCATGACCGGCTGCGCCGAGGCCGTGCTTAAGCGCCTGGAGCTGCCCTACCGCACCATGCTGCTGTGCACCGGCGACATGGGCTTCTCGGCGCGCAGGACCTACGACCTCGAGGTGTGGATGCCGAGCCAGGGCCAGTACCGCGAGATCTCGTCGTGCTCCAACTGCGGCGACTTCCAGGCCCGGCGCATGGACGCCCGCACTAAAAAGCCCGGGGAGAAAGGCGCGCGCTTCCTGCACACCCTGAACGGCTCGGGCCTGGCGGTGGGCCGCACCCTGGTGGCGATCCTGGAGAACTACCAGGACGAGGGCGGCCGCGTGGCCATCCCCGCGCCCCTGCGCCCCTACATGGCCGGCCTGACGCATCTGGAAAGGGCCTGATGCGCATCCTGGTCACCAACGACGACGGCATCCACGCCGAGGGCTTGGCGGCCCTGGAGCGCATCGCCTCGACAATGTCGGACGACGTGTGGGTGTGCGCGCCGGAGGTGGAGCAGTCGGGCGCCAGCCGCGCCCTGACCTTGACCGCGCCCCTGCGCGTGCGGCGGCTGGGCGAGCGGCGCTTCGCCGTAGGCGGCACGCCCACCGACTGCGTGCTGCTGGCGGTGCAGGACCTTGTCGAGGGCGCGCGGCCGGACCTCGTCCTGTCGGGCGTGAACCGCGGCCAGAACCTCGGCGAGGACGTGACCGTGTCGGGCACGGTGGCCGGGGCCATGCAGGGCATGGCGCTGGGCGTGCCGGGCATCGCCTTGAGCCAGGCCATGTCGCGCTTCCACGACGACGAGACCGCCCTGTTCCACACCGCCGAAACCTATGCCCCCGGGATCGTCCGCCAGTTGCTGAAGGCCGGCTGGCCCGACGACGTGATCATCAACGTCAACTTCCCCGACCTCGAGCCCGAGGATGTGCACGAGGTCGAGGTCTGCGCCCAGGGCATCCGCGACGTGCAGAACGGCCACGCCGAGCGCCGCACCGACCTTCGGGGCCGCGACTACTACTGGATGGGCTGGCGCGGCCTGCAGGACAATGCACCGGAGGGCACCGACCTCTACGCCGTGCGCCACGGGCGCATCTCGGTCACGCCCCTGCACATCGACCTGACCCACCGGCCTACGATGCACGACCTCAAGGCCGTGCTCGGCGGCCCTCCGCCGCGCTTTGCCGGCAAGGGGGCCTGACGCGGATGTCCGAGGACGCCGACACGCCCGAAACCCGCTTGGCGCGGCTGGTGCTGTCCCTGCGCTCGCAGGGGGTCACCGACCCCAAGGTGCTGGGCGTGATCGAGAAGGTGCCGCGCGACCTGTTCGTGCCCGAGCTGTTCCAGGACCGCTCATGGGAGGACTCGGCCCTGCCGATCGCCTGCGGCCAGACCATCAGCCAGCCGTTCATCGTCGGCCTGATGACCCAGGCCCTGCGCGTGGAGCCCCGCTTCCGCGTGCTGGAGATCGGCACGGGCTCCGGCTACCAGACCGCGGTGCTGTCGCGCCTGTGCCGCTTCGTCTACAGCGTGGAGCGCTACCGCACCCTGATGGGCGAGGCCGAGGCCCGGCTGAAGCAGCTGGACGTCACCAACGTGTTCACCCGCTTCGGCGACGGCGGCGAGGGCTGGCCGGAACAGGCGCCTTTCGACCGCATTTTGGTCACGGCGGCGGCGCCTGACGAGCCCAAGAGCTTGCTGTGCCAGTTGAAGCCGAACGGCATCCTGGTGGCGCCGGTGGGGAAGGGGCCCGTGCAGCAATTGAAGCGCTATATCGCCGACGGCAGGGGCGGCTTCGACATCGAGACCCTATGCGAAGTGCGTTTCGTGCCGCTCTTGGAGGGCGTGGCGCGAGAGCTGTGATCACGATCTCGTTTACGGGTTGGCTGGGGGACCGCAGACTCCGAAAATCTCAAATGATTCCCTACGATTCGTCCGGCGTTGTGCGCGCCGGGGCTGTGGAGTGGCAATGAAGTCCTATTTGGCCGCGGTTTCGGCTTTGGCGCTCTGCGTGGGCCTCTCGGCCTGCGGGGACTTCCCGACGCCCGCCTATCCGGTCAGCCAGCCGGTCTATGCCCCGCCCGAGCCCCCCGCGCCGCCGGATCTTCCGAGCCGGTCCGCCGAGCCGCCGCCGGCCGCCGAGCCGGATGCGCCTGTCGCCCGGCCCTCCGCGCCGGTGGGCACGTCCACCCTGCCGGACGCCCCGGCGACCCGGACGCGGCCCGGCGCCTATCTCGACCGCAGCCTCGACCTCGGCCGCCCGCCGCTGGCCCTGGCCGTCTGGGCCGGCGGCGACGACACCGAAGTCTACCCGGCGGCCCGCCGCCGCCATCACAACACCGCCGCCAAGCCGTACCCCGCCGCGGCGGACGACACGGTGAAGGTGGGCAAGGGCGACACCCTGGCGACCATTGCCAAGGCCCACGGCTCGACTGTGGAGGCGCTGGCCAAGCTCAACGGGTTGAAGAGCCCCTATCGCCTGACCGCCGGCCAGAGCCTGAAGCTGCCGGGATCCGCCGCTTCGGACCAGACCACCGCCAAGGCCTCCACCAGGGACAAGGCGGCGCCGAAGGAAGAGTCGGCGGACGCCGGCGCCGTGAAGGTCGGCAAGGGCGACACCCTGGCGACCATCGCCAAGGCCCATGGCTCGACCGTGGAGGACCTGGCCAAGCTCAACGGCCTGAAGAGCCCCTATCGCCTGACCGCCGGCCAGAGCCTGAAACTGCCGGGCGCCGGCGCTTCCGAAGAGGCCGCCGCCGAGACCCCGAGCCAGGGCAAGGCCAAAGCCTCCAAGACCGCCTCCGCGCCGTCGGAGGTGACCGTGGCCAAGGGCGAGAGCCTGGCCTCGATCGCCCGCAAGACCGGCGTGTCGGTCGACGAACTGGCCAAGCTCAACGGCCTGCCCAAGTCCTACAAGCCCCAGCCCGGCGAGGTGCTGAGGCTGAAGGCCGAGGAGGACGCGGCTTCGGACAAGGCGCCGTCTGCGGCGGCCAGCAAGAGCTCCACGTCGAAGACGAAGGTCGCCGCCAAGGCGCTGGCGGCCGACGAGGACCAGGGCGACAGCACCTCGACCATCACCGTGCGCCGCCGCGACACCATCCAGAGCCTGGCCAAGCAAGCCCATGTGTCGGTGGCCGAGCTGGCGCGGCTCAACCACCTCAAAAAGCCCTACCGGCTGAAGCCCGGCCAGCGCGTCGAACTGCCGGACCAGATCGGCGCCGTCGCCCGAGGCTCGGCGCCGAGTCGCGCCGAGCCGACCCGCGCGACCCCGGCCGAGGACGAACGGTCGGCCGGTCCGACCTCGGTCACCGCCGGGCGCCGGGACACGCTCAAGGGCATCGCCGACAAGCACGGCGTGTCGGTCGAGACCCTGGCCACGCTCAACCACCTCAAGAAGCCTTACCGCATCCATCGCGGGCAGAAGATCAAGCTGCCGGCCGCGCCCGTCGAGGAACGCGCGGCGCCCCAGCAGCGGGTGGCGGAGGGCGGCAGCTATCGCGTCAAGAGCGGCGACACCCTCTATTCCATCGCCCGCAGCCATGGGACGGACGCCAGGAGCCTGGCGGACCTGAACGGCATGTCGCAGAGCGAGCGGTTGACGGTCGGCCGCCGCATCCGCCTGCCGGGCGGGGCCGACGACAAGCTCGCCGCCCGTCCGAACCGCATCGTGACGGCCGAGCCGCCGACCAAGCCCGTGCCCTATGCGGCCCTGCCGACCAATCCGCCGGTCGCTCCGGCGCCGGGCCTGGCCCCGCCGCCGGTCCTGCCGCCGCCCTCCGCCACGGCTTCGTCCGTGCCGCCGCCCACCAGCACCCTGCCCAGCACCGCGCCGCCGGCGAGCGCGCCCTCCAGCAGCGCCTTGGCCAACGCCACGCCCTACCGCCCGACCGCGCCCGCGCCCGAGCCCACCACCCCCGGCGACGCCGAGGTGGCCGCGGCCGGCAAGGGCCTGTTCCTGTGGCCGGTGAAGGGCGACGTACTGCAGAAGTTCGGGCCGGCGACCGGCGGGCAGCGCAACGA
This sequence comes from Caulobacteraceae bacterium, assembly GCA_036500495.1. Lineage (GTDB taxonomy): Bacteria > Pseudomonadota > Alphaproteobacteria > Caulobacterales > Caulobacteraceae > BOG-938. The sequence goes on along the minus strand of DASYBX010000178.1, from coordinate 52,786 downwards.
CGGCGTGGACATCTCGGGCGTCTCCGGCGATCCGGTGGTGGCCGCGGCCGCGGGTGAGGTGGTCTATGCCGGCAATTCGGTGCCGGGCTTCGGCAACCTGGTGCTGATCCGTCACGACGGCGGCTGGGTGACGGCCTACGCCCACCTCAAGAGCCTGGACGTGAAGATGCGCCAGACGGTGACCCAGGGCCAGGAGATCGGCATGGTCGGCCAGACCGGCGGGGTGGGCCAGCCGCAGCTGCACTTCGAGGTGCGCTACGCCCCCTCGACGCGCGACAAGGCCCGCCCGATCGACCCCATGCTGGTGCTGCCCCAACTGAACTGATCCGGAAACCGCTCACGGTTTGGCCGCCTTGGCTCTAAGCTCCGCTCCGCGCTGACCGTGGAGCGAGCCGATTCGCCGGCATCCGATCCAGCCCAGCGGGCCGAACGGCAGACGGCCCGGCGCCCGGTGGACCACGGTCGACTGGGCGGCGAGCCTGTCGCTCTCCGCCTTCTGGCACCTTCTGGTGCTGGCGGTCCTGACCCTGGCGGTGCATCCGTTCGAACTGCCCGAGCAGAGGCCGATCAGCGCCGAGCTGCTGCCGCCCCTGACCCCGCCGCCCATGCCGACGGTGGAGGTGCGACTCAAGCCCCGCCAGGCCGACCGCACGCCGCCGCCAGCGCCACGGGCGCGCTTGGCAATCGAGCCCGAAGACCAGACCTTGCCGCAGACGACGGAGGTCAAGTCGCCGCCCGCGCCCCAGAGACAGCTCCTCGACCAGGCCCGGCCGCAGACATCCGAACTGCAGCCGCCGGTGGAGGTCGAGCGGCGGGCGGCTTCGGCCTCCCGCCTGCAGACCAAGCAGGCCGCGCCTGTGATCCCCGAGGCGCCGCCCGAGCCGGTGCAGGTGACGCGCCAGGCCCCCGCCCTGCAGCCGCAGGTCGAGCTGCCACGCGCCCAGTCCCAGGGCCGGCCGCGGTCGCTCGACGCCACCCGCGCCGCGCCCCAGCTGCCCCAGGCGGCCGCGCCGGAGGCCGCCGCGCCACCGAGCCAGGTCCAGGCGCTCACCAACCAGCAGGTGATCCAGGCGCCGGTGGAGATCCGCCCGCGCGAGCGCGCGCCGGTCGCGCCGCGCACCACGGCCCAGCCGGGCGCCGCCGACATCCCGTTCGCCGATTCGGGCGCTCCGCCGCCGGGAGGCGGACCGGCTGGAAGCTCGGCGGGCGGCGGCGGCGGGGGCCAGGGCGGCGGCGGGCGGCCGTCGGTCAGCGATTTCAACGGCATCAACGGGATCAACGGCGGCTTCGGGGCCAAGGGCGGGTTGCGCCAGACGCTCGGCTGCGAGGATCCGGATACCTACAAGCTGACGCCCGAGGAGCGCGCGGCCTGCCTGCAGCGGTTCGGCCAGCGGGCCAAGGACGCGCCGGACCTCGGCCTGCCGATCCCGGCCCGCAAGCAGGCCGAGTACGACAAGTTCCAGGCCTGCCAGAACGCCTTCAGGAAAAAGGACGGCGCGATCCCCAACGCCTACGCCAAGGTCGACGGCGCGGCCGTTTCGGGGGTGGACCCCGGCCCGAGCCTGAAGGAATGCGGCCCGAGCCAGCGATAGTCGGCCCGCCAAACCTAGCTTGCCACCCACACCCCGTAGTCGATGTGGGGCGCGGTGTCGGCGATGTGTTCCTGGCTCTCGGAGAAGTCGAGCACCACCTGGGCCCGGGCGGTTCCGGAAGCCAGGGTGGCGAGCCAGCTGTTCAGGCCCGCGGTGTCGGGCGCCCGGTGCAGCACGTTGTTGTAGAGCAGGGCGACGAAGTCGTTGTCGTTCAGGGCCCCGTACTTCGACTGGAACTCCGCCGATGCGACGAAGTCGGCCGCCGCCGTCTGCAGGCTGGTTCCGCCGTCCAGGCTCTGGGTCCAGGTGGCCAGGCCCGGCTCGTCCGGCAGACGGCCGAACACCGTGTCGTAGAGCCGCGCGGCCTCGCCCGCCCCCGTGTCCCCGATCCACAGGCCTTTCTGCACCGCCGCGGTGGAGTCGCCGATGTCCTCCTGGCTCTCGGAGAAGTCCAGCACCACCTGCGCCCGGGTGTCGGCGCCGGAGTTCAGGGCGCTCACCCAGCCGGCCAGCCCCGCGTCGTCCGGCGGCCGGTGCAGCACGTTGTTGTAGAGCAGGGTGGCGAAGTCGCTGTTGCTGAGATTGCCGTAGTCGCTCTGGAATTCCTGGGAGCCGACGAAGCCGTCGACCACGGTCTGCAGGCTGGTTCCGCTGCTCAGCGCGTGCACCCACGTGGCCAGGCCCTCGGGGTCCGGCGCGCGGCCCAGGGTCGCCTCGTAGACGCGGTAGACCTGGCCCGCGTAGTCGGTGGGCGAGGTGGCGAGATAGCCGTCGACGAACTGGATCCGCTGGATGTTGGCGAGGAAGTCGGTCCCGCCTTCGGGACCGCCGGACACCGCGGTCCCTGTGGGTGACACGGTGTACTGAAGGTAGACTCCGTTATAGAGGGCCGTGTTCAACCCTCCGCCGCCGTCCAGGTAGTCCGAGCCGTCGTTTCCCCACAGGGTGTCGTTGCCGCTGCCGCCGAGCAGCCAGTTGGGGCCAGGGCCCGCGGAGATGCGACCCAGGATCGAGTTGCTGTATGGGCTCCCGCCGACGCCGGGACCGACCGGCGGCCCCGCGCCGAGAGTGAAGTCCGACGCCGCGAGGCTCGACAGCGAGACGCCCTGCAACCGGATCGAGCCGAGACCGAAGGCGATCACGGTGTCCGGGCCGACCTGGCTCGCGTCGGCGAGCACATCGTTCAGGCTGAAAAAGAGGCCAAGGTGCGACAGGTCGACCTTGTCGCCCTGGGCGTCGGAGAAGTCTGTGATCGTGACGTTGTTCGAGCCCGACGGGACTACGAAGGTGTCCGAGCCGGCCCCGCCGGTCAGGGTGGAGGCGCCGCTGGCGGCGGCGGTCAAGCTGTCGTTGAAGGCCGAGCCGATGAGCGTTTGGAAGTTCGAGAGGGTATCCGTCCCGGCGCCGCCGGTGTTCTGCGCCTGGCCCTGGAGGGCTAGGCTGACGGTCACAGCCGCGCCGGCGTGGGCGTAGGAAACGGTATTGGTCCCCGCTCCACCGTCCAGCACGTTGTTGTTGCCGTCCCCTTCGAGCGTGTCGTTGAAGGCCGAGCCGGTCAGGTTCTGGAAGTTGGAGAGCGTGTCGATCCCTGCGCCGTCGGTGTTCTGGGCCTGGTCCAGGAGAGCGAGGCTCACGGTCACGCCAGAGGCGGCGTGGGCGTAGGAGACGGTGTTGGTCCCGCCGCCGCCGGTCAGGACGTTGTTGTTGCTGTCGCCTTCCAGGGTGTCGTTGAAGGCCGAGCCGGTCAGGTTCTGGAAGTTGGAGAGGGTGTCGCTGCCAGAGCCAATGGTGTTCTGCGCCTGGCCCTGGAGAGAAAGGCTGACGACAACACCCGAAGCAGCGTTCGCGTAGGAGACGGTGTTGGTTCCTGCTCCCCCGTCGAGGACGTTGTTGGCGCCGTCGCCTTCGAGTGTGTCGCCAAAGGCTGAGCCGATCAGGTTCTGGAAGTTGTAGAGGGTGTCGATCCCGGCGCCGCCCGTGCTCTGCGCGTGGCCCGGCAACGCCAGGCTTACGGTGACGCCAGCGCTGGAATGGGCATAGGTGAGGGTGTTGATCCCGCCGCCGCCGTCCAGGACGTTGTTGTTGGCGTCGCCTTCGAGGATGTCGTTGAAGGCCGAGCCGGTCAGGTTCTGGAAGTTGGAAGCGGTGACTGAGCCGACCCCGGTAGCCTGCGGAGATCCCTGCGAGCCCAGGCTGAAGGAGATGCCGTTCGCGGCCGAGGCGAAGGAGAGCGTGTTGGTCCCGGCGCCGCCATCGAGCACATCGTCGCCGCCTCCGCCGTCGATGATGTTGCCATTGGCGTCGCCGGCCAGGTGGTCGGCGTGCAGCGACCCGGTCAGGTTCTGAAAGTTGAAGAGGGTGTCGGTCCCGGCGCCGACGGTATTCTGGGCCGACCCCTGCTGCGCCAGGCTGAGGGTCACGCCGGACCCGGCGTGGGCGTAGCTGATGGTGTTGGTCCCGCCGCCGCCGTCCAGGACGTTGTTGTTGGCGTCGCCTTCGAGGATGTCATTGAAAGCCGAACCGGTCAGATTCTGGAAGTTGGAAGCGGTGATGGAGCCCGCGCCGGTTGCCTGGGCGGACCCTTGCAAGCCCAGGCTGAACATCACGCCGGCAGCGGCCGAGGCGAAGGAGAGCGTATTGGTCCCGGCGGCGCCATCGAGCACGTCGTCGCCGCCCCCGCCGTCGATGGTGTTGTCGTTGGCGTCGCCGGTCAGATGGTCGGCATGGGATGAGCCGGTCAGGTTTTGAAAGTTGGAAGCGGTGATGGAACCCGCGCCGGTTGCCTGGGCGGATCCTTGCGAGCCCAGGCTGAAGGTGACGCCCGTGGCGGCCGAAGCGAACGAGATGGTGTCGACGCCGCCGCCGCCGTCGAGGGTGTCGTCGCCGCCGCCGCCGTCGAGGACGTTGTTGTTTCCGTCGCCGGTCAGATGGTCGGCGTGAAGCGAGCCGGTTAGATTCTGGAAGTTGGAGAGGGTGACCGAGCCAACGCCGGTGGCTTGGGCCGACCCTGGCGAGCCCAGGGTCACCGTCACGCCGACGGCCGCCGAGGCGAAGGATACGGTGTTCAGGCCGCCGCCGCCGTCTAGGCTGTCGTTGCCGCCGCCGCCGTCGATCCTGTCGTTGCCCGTCCCGCCCGAGATGGTGTCGTTGCCGGTCCCGCCAACAGCGGTGAGATTGGCGGACGACGCGTGCACGGTCTCGCCGTCGTTGCCGAGGAAGGCGATCTCCGAGCCGCCGGAACCCGAGCCGTCGAAGGAGACGGTCCCGGAGACCGTTCCGCCCCGACCATCGAAAAGCTCGGTCCCGCTGACGCCAGCGAAATCGACGTCACCGTGGATCGCGCCTGTATTGTGCAGTTCATTGCCCGGATTTGAGTCGAACAGGACCCCTCCGTTCAGTGTCCCGCTGTTGTAGAGAACGATGTTGCCTACGCCATAGTGGTAGCTGACGGCGTGGGTAGCCGTGATGGTTCCGCTGTTGGTGATGGTCGTCACGCCACCCAGTTGATTATCGGCGACGATGCCGTTCGACGGGGAGCTGGAAGCCGTGGCGCTTATGACTCCGCTATTGGTGAACGTGCCTCCGCTCTCGAACTGGACAGCTGTTGCGCTGCCTCCGGAGATGATCATGGAGCCAGAGTTACCGCCGGTGATTGCGCCGAACGCTTCCAGACCAACGGCTGCGCCGTCTGCGGAGACGGTGATGTCATACGTATTCGAAAAGGCGCTCGGTTCCGAAGTGACGTGATAATCACCCCAGAGATAGATGCCCGTGGCCGTTGGGCCCGATACCGACAACGTCCCGTTGTTGGTGAACGAACCGAACCCGGCGTAGACGCCGTATCCAACGTTGGCCGGGCTGGCGACAGCGACGTGGACGTAGCCGGTCTGACCGATGGTTATCGACTCGTCGTTGAAGCCGTACACGGCCTCGGCGCTCTCGCCGATCAACGTACTTTGGACAAGGATCGACCCGGCGATAGTGAGCTGGCTCGAATCATTGAGATAGAAGGCGATTTCATCGTTGTTGAAACTCAGGCTCTCGCCCGAGCCGACCAGGTAAGTCCCAGAAACATCCACTTGCACGACGATCCCCCATAAGCCGTCTAAAGCTAAGCTTACCGGAGGTTGTGTGTCGACAGCGGGTTGGTTTCAGTCCTGAAACTCAACCGCCGCTAGAGCGGCAGCGTCTTCCCCAGCTCCCCCGCAAGGTCGCGGATGAACTGCCAAGCCACCCGCCCTGAGCGCGAGCCGCGCAGTTGCGACCACTGCAGCGCCCGCGTGTGCAGGTCGTGGACCGTCAGGCCGAAGCGGTCGGCGTAGTGGTCGATGGCGTCGAGGTAGGCGGGCTGGTCCATGGGCGGGAACCCCAACCACAGGCCGAAGCGGTCGGAGACGGAGACCTGCTCCTCGGCGTCCTCCTGGGCGGCGACCAGGCCCCGGGTCTCGTCGTGGCCGCGGGGCATCAGGTGGCGGCGGTTGGAGGTGGCGACGAACAGCACATTGTCCGGCGGGCCCTCGACCCCGCCCTCCAGCGCGGACTTCAGCGACTTGGCTGCGGCCGCCCCGTCCTCGAAGGAGAGGTCGTCACATAGCACCACGAACCGCTCCTGATAGGGGCGCAGGCGGTGGAACAGGTCGGGCAGCACGGCCACGTGGTCGCGATCGACCTCGACCATGCGCAACTGGGGATGCTGGGCGACCTCGTCCATGAACACCGCCTTGACCATGGAGCTCTTGCCGGTGCCACGCACGCCCCACAGGAGGGCGTTGTTGGCCGGCAGGCCCAAGGCGAAGCGGCGCAGGTTCTCGGAAAAGCGCGCCTTCTGGCGGTCCACGCCCACCAGCAGGTCGGCGGGCAGGGCGTAGTCCGGCGCCGCGATGAATTGCGGCGGATCGAACTCGTAGCGGTACAGGCGCGCGGCCGCGAAATCGGGCTCGGGCGGGGCCTTGGGCGCCAGGCGCTCGAGGGCGTCGGCGATGCGTTCCAGCAGCGGCAGCAGGGGGGAGGCGGGGGTGTCGCTCATGGCCGCACCTCTATCGCTTTAAGGACGCGTTGCAAAAGGGAGAGCGGGGCTCTAGCTTCCGCCGACTTTTGCACCCCCTCTCGGAGAGTCCATGTTCGGGACCGCCGCCTACGCCCAGACCGCCGCTTCCGCGCCCGCTGCCACCGGCGGCGTGCAGGACCTGCTGGCCGGGCCCCTGCCCATGATCCTGATGATGGTGGTGCTGGGCTACTTCCTCCTGTGGCGCCCGCAACAGAAGCGGATCAAGGATCACCAGGCGCTGGTCTCGGCGCTCAAGCGCGGCGACGTGGTGGTGCTGTCGTCCGGTGTGATCGGCAAGGTGACCAAGGTCGAGGACGCCGAGCTGGCCATCGAGATCGCGCAAGGCGTGGTGATCAAGGTGGTGCGTTCGATGGTGTCGGAGGTGCGTGCGCGGTCAGAACCCGCCACCGCCAACGACTCCAAGTAGGCCCTCAGGCGCCGCCATCATGCTGACCCTGTCCCGCTGGAAGGTGATCCTGGTCGTCCTCGCCGTGCTGTTCGGCGTGGTCTTCACCCTGCCCAACGCCCTGCCGCAAAAGACCCTCGACGCCCTGCCGGGCTTCATCCCGAAGCAGAAGCTGAACCTCGGCCTCGACCTGCAGGGCGGCTCCTCGCTGCTGCTCGAGGTCGACACCAAGGCGCTCAAGACCGAGCGGATCACCAACCTGATCGAGGACGTGCGCAACAACCTGCGCCAGCAGAACATCGCCTTCGACAACCTGCATCAGCAGGGCGACACGGTGCTGGTGCACGTGATGAACGCAGGCGACACGACCAAGGCGTTCGACACCCTGGCCAAGCTGTCGCAGCCGATCCAGAACACCGCCGCGCGCGACATCCAGGTGACCAGCCAGCCCGGCCAGGTGATCCAGCTCTCGCTGTCCGACCAGGCCATGCAGGCGGCCGCCGCCCAGGCGGTGGAGCAGTCGATCGAGAAGATCCGCCGCCGCGTCGACGAACTCGGCACCAAGGAGCCGTCGATCACCACCCAGGGCTCGGACCGCATCTCGGTCGAGGCCCCCGGCGAGAGTGATCCGGAGAAGTTGAAGGCCATCATCGGCAAGACCGCCAAGCTCACCTTCCAGGCGGTCGACGAAACCCTCAGCCCGGAAGACCTGGCCGCCGGCCGCATCCCGCCCGACGATCAGGTGCTGCCGATGGACGAGGCCCGCGGCGGCGGCCCGATGGTGGTGAAGAAGCGCGCGGTGGTCGACGGCAACATGCTGACCGACGCCCGCCAGGCCTTCGACTCCCAGACCGGCGGCGCGGTGGTGTCGATGCGCTTCAACGGCCAGGGCGCCGACCGATTCGGCAAATATACCGCCGACAACATCGGCAAGCGCTTCGCCATCGTGCTCGACGGCAAGATCCTGTCGGCCCCGGTGATCCAGGGCGCGATTCCCGGCGGTTCGGGCCAGATCACCGGCATCGGCACCGCGGAAGAGGCCAACACCCTGGCCGTGCTGCTGCGCGCCGGCGCCCTGCCGGCCCCGCTGAACACCATCCAGCAGAGCACCGTGGGCGCCGAGCTGGGCGCCGACTCGGTGGCGCGCGGCGAACTGTCGGCCGTGGTCGGGTTCGCGGTGATCGTGACCTTCATCGTGCTGGCCTATGGCTTCCTGTTCGGCGGCGTCGCCGTCGCGGCCCTGGCCGTGAACGGCCTGCTGCTGCTGGCCGCCATGTCGGCGACCCAGGCGACCCTGACCCTGCCAGGCGTGGCCGGCATGATCCTGTCGCTGGCGCTGGCGGTCGACGCCAACGTGCTGATCTACGAGCGCATGCGCGACGAGGCGCGGGCCGGGCATTCGGTGCTGGCGGCGACCGACCACGGCATGCGCCGGGCACTGATCTCGATCGTCGACGCCAACGTCACCACCCTGATCGCCGGCGGCATCATGTTCACGTTCGGCGCGGGACCGGTGAAGGGCTTCGCCTGGACCCTGTCGTTCGGCGTGTTCAGTTCCGTGTTTAGCGCGGTGTTCATCACCCAGGTGCTGCTCGGCTGGTGGCTCAAGGTCGCCAAGCCGAAGAAGCTGCCCATCCTGTAGGGCGGAGAGAAGTCATGAGCACGTCCTTCTGGCCCCTGATCAAGTTCGTCCCGGCCCAGACCCACTTCAAGTTCACCCGCCTGGCGCCCTATCTCGCCATCGTCTCGGCCATCGCGGTGCTGGCCTCGGTCGGCTGTTTCTTCACGATCGGCCTGAACCTCGGCCTCGACTTCAAGGGCGGCACGGTGATCGAGTTCACGACGCCGGGCCCCGCACCCCTGGCAGAGGTGCGCGCCGCGCTGGCCAAGGCCGGGCTCAAGGATTCGGCGGTCCAGGGCCTGGGCTCGCCCAGCGAGGCCAAGCTCAGCTACCTGCCGCCGGAGAACACAGACCCGACCGCCGGCGTGGCCAAGCTCGAGGGCCAGCTCCAGGCGCAATTCCCCGGCATCAAGTTCAAGCCGGCGACGGCGGTGGGCGGCAAGGTGTCCAGCGAGCTGTTCATCGCCGGCATGACCGCGCTGGCCGTCGCGCTGGGCCTGATGCTGCTCTACATCTGGTTCCGCTTCCAGCTACAGTTCGGCCTGGGCGCCGTGATCGCGATCTTCCACGACCTGATCCTGACCATCGGCGTCCTGTCGGTCATGCACATCGAGTTCTCGATGACCTCGATCGCGGCCCTGCTGACCATCATCGGCTATTCGATGAACGAGAAGGTGATCACCTTCGACCGGCTTCGCGAGAACCTGCGCAAGTACAAGCGCACGGCCCTGCGCGACATCATCGACCTGTCGGAGAACGAGCGACTGTCGCGCACCCTGATCACCGGCTCCACGGCGCTGCTGGCGCTGGGCGGCATGCTGTTCCTGGGCGGCCCGACCCTGTTCCCGCTGGTGTTCGCCATGGTGTTCGGCATCGTCATCGGCACCTATTCCTCGATCTACGTGGCTCTGCCGATCATCCTGGTGTGGGGCGTCAAGCGCGGCGACGAAGAAGCCACGCCGCTGCCGGCTCGGCCCTAGGCGCGACGGGCGGCCGCCGCGCGAACAGAGGAGAGCTCCGATGGCGGAGATCCGCCGGCCGCCGAGCATCGACGCCTATGGCGCCGGCGGTTTCCGCGTGTCGGGCGAGCGGGTCGAGGGCTCGATCCTGATCCTCGACGACACTCTGCGGGCCTGGCCGGTGGCCAGCCGCGAGGCGTTCGGCGTCGACGACATCGCCGAGGTGCTGGCGGCCGGGTCGCGGACGGTGGAGTTCCTGCTGCTCGGCATCGGCCCCAAGGCCGCGCCGGCGCCGCCCGAGGTGCGCAAGGCCCTGCAGGCGGCCGGCATGGGGCTGGAGGTGATGGACACCGCCACCGCCGCCCGGCTCTACAACGTGCTCGCCGCCGAGGGCCGCCGCTTGGCCGCCGCCCTGATCGCCATCTAGGCCTCCAGAAACGTCCACCGCCACGCTCGCCTGGATTCGGCGGGTGGGATTATGGTCCTGCCCATGGCGCGACTGGCCCTTCCCCTGCTTCTCGTCGCTACGGCGTTTGCGACCTCGGCTCGGGCCGAGGGCGAGGAGCGCTCCGCGGCGCCGGCCCTGCTGCCTGAACTGGCGGCGGGCGTGGAGGTGGACGAGGCCTACCGCGCCCAGTTCGCCCTGTGCGACAGCCAGAACCAGTTCCGCGGCCAGAGTTTCGAGCACGGCCGCGGCTGCCGCGGCGATCCCAACCGGGCCGAGGCGCTGCTGCGCCTGCCGGGCGGGGCGATTGCCTATGTGTCCAAGCTGGCGGTCGACCTCGACGGCTCGCCGTTCGCCTGTGGCCCCGACCACCAGCGCTCGGACCAGTGCCCCACCGCGCTGATGCTGGACGACGCCCAGGGCGCCGAGACGCCGCTCGATGCGGACCGGGTGCCCTATGTGGTGATCCCGGCCGCCGGCCCCGGCCCCTGGCGCGGCGAATTCAGCCGGCTGACCGGGGTTCGGGTCGGCGACCTCGGCGTGGTGATCAAGGACGGCGTCGTCGTGCCAGTGATCGTCGGCGACACCGGGCCCTACAACAAGCTCGGCGAGGGCTCCCTGGCCCTGCACCGGGCGCTCGGGCGCGAACTGTGCGTCGACCGCGATTCCGGCGGGGTCTGCCGCCACGTGGTCGACGACATGACCAGCATCGACGACGGCGTGACCACCGTCCTGTTCCCCGGCAGCCGCCCGCGGGGCCTGACACCCGACACCGTCGAGGCGGTGGTCAGGGCCGAGGGGCTCAGGCTGTGGGACGACTACCAACGCCGCCGGCAGGCGGGCGATCCTGGAGCCTGACGCGGGCCGCGGCGGCAGGCCGGGGTTCAGGCCCGGCTCAGCTTCCCATCAGGGCGCGCACCGCCAGATAGAGCAGCGACGGGGCCACCAGGCAGCCGAGGCCGGTGTGGAAGGTGGCGGTGAGGGCGCCGTAGGGCACCAGGCGCCGGTCGGTGGCAGCCAGGCCCCCCGAGACCCCGCTGACCGTGCCCATCAACCCGCCGTAGACCATGGCGGTGCGGGGGTTGTTCAGGCCGATCAGCCGGGCGACGAACGGCGTGCCGATCATCACCAGCACCGCCTTGAACACCCCGGTGGCGATCGACAGGGCCATCACCGCCGAGTCCGCGCCCAGCGCCGCCCCGGTCACCGGACCGACGATATAGGTGATCGCCCCGGCCCCGATGGTGGTCAGCGAGACCGCGTCGCGGTAGCCGAACGCCAGGGCCACCATTACCCCGACGACGAAGGGCAGGAGGGTGCCGAAGCCCAGGGCCACCGCCCCGATCAGTCCGGCCTGGCGCGCCTTGTCCACGTCCACCTCGAAGGCGGTTGCGACGATCGCGAAGTCGCGCAGCATGGCGCCGCCCATCAGGCCCATGCCGGCCAGCAGCGGCAGGTCGGCCACGCCGTTCTTGCCGTGGGTCGCCACCCCGCCGGCATAGGCCAGGGCGAGGCCGATCATGATGGCGATGGCCGAGCCGTGGATGCGGCCGAAGGTCAGATAGCGCGAGACCAGGGCCGACACCGCCATCACCAGGCCGACGAAGGCGAAGGCCGCGAGCAGGGCGTTGGCCTGCAGGGCGTGGGCGATCATCTGTCCCATGGCCGGGTTCAATCGGCCGCCACCGACAGGGGGGCGCCGCGTTCGCGCGCCTCGATCTCGTCCATGCTCTCGGCCGGCCCGGCGATCCGGCTGATCACCGCCACGGCGATGAAGCAGACGATCACGGTCAGCACCGCCGCGATCGCCACCAGCGGTCCCGAGCCCACCGCCTGGACCACGTTCTGGGTCGCGGCCATGGCCACCACGATGGGGATGTAGAGCGCGCCCCAGAACTCGATGCCGAGCTTGAGGTCCGGGGCTAGCCGGCCGCGGCGCTGAAGCTGGAGGCGGCCGGCGATCAGCAGGATCATGGCGATGCCGACGCCGCCGACATTGGCTTTCACGTGCAGGGCCGCGCCCAGCACATCGCCGAGGACGGCGCCGACCAGGGTGCACAGAGCCAGGAGCGCCACGCCGAAGATCGTCATCGCCTTGGCCCCTTTTGCCCGCCGGAGAGGCCATAGAACGCCGTTGCTCGCCCGGCGCCAACCACCCCGGCGGCGGTTCTTGCGCAAAGCGCCGCTCGCAAGGCGGACCTTTTTTGTTATGCAACGGCATGGCCGAACCCGCCTCGCCGCCAGAAGACCTCGAAGACGCCGTGCGCCGCTCGGACCCGGACCGCTGGCTGGCGAGCCGCTTCATCGCCGACCTCGCCCGCCGCGCCGACGTGATGGCGCTCTATGCCTTCGACCATGTGCTGGCGCGGGTTCCGCACCAGGTGTCCGAGCCGCTGATGGGCGAGATCCGCCTGACCTGGTGGGCCGAGGCGCTGGACGAGATTTACGGCTCGGGCCCCGTGCGCGCCCATCCCGCCGCCCTGGCCCTGGCCGACGCGGTACGCCATCGCGGCCTGGCGCGGGCGCCGCTCGACGCCCTGGTCGAGGCGCGCTTCGGCGACCTCCAGCCCGAGCCGTTCGCCAATGCCGAAAGCGCGGCGGTCTACGCCGACCAGACCGCGGGGGCCTTGATGCAGGCGACCGTGCAGGCCTTGGGCGGGCCGGCCAATTTCCAGGCGGCCAGACTGGCGGGCCGCGCCTACGGCCTGGCGTCCCTGGCCCAGCGCCGCGCCATCGGGGGGGAGACCCGCCTGCCCGAAGGGCTCGACGTGAAGCCCCTGGTGCGCGACGCCCTGAATCAGGCGCGGCCGGACCTGAAGACCCTGCCGCTCGAATCCTTCCCGGCGGTGGCCTATGCCGCAGTCGCGCGACGCTACGCCGCAGGCGGCCGGCCGACCGTCTTGGAGAAGCAGCTCAGGCTGGTCTTGGCGGTGGCTCGCGGCGCGCCCTGACTGTGCAGCGCTGGTGACGGCGCAAATAGAGGCCGGTCTGCTGATTCACGTCAGAGTTAAATATTCACCTTTCGTTAGCCGTGTTCAGCCGATGCTCAATCGGGTCAGCGTTTACCTTTGCATAGCTCTCCTCATTTACTTTTCACCTCAGTGAGTAATGGACGGGGCAAGAAGCCAGTGAACGAGCGCCAGGACATCGACGCCATCGAGCGGTTCTTCGCGAACCCCGAAGCCGGCGCTTTCGAAGGCCGTGTGATCGCCGCCTTCGCGCACCCGGACGATGCGACCATCGCCTTCGGCGGCCAGCTGGGCCGGTTCACCGATCTGGACATGATCGTGGTGACCGACGGCGCCCCGACCCACATGAACTTCGCGATCAACAAGGGCTACGCCTCCACCGAAGCCTATCGCCAGGTGCGCTGGGAAGAATTGGGAGCGGCGCTCAGCCTGATCGGCGTCTCCCGCGACCGGGTGAACGCCTACGGCTTCGACGACGGCTCGGTGTGCCGCCGCCTGCTGTCGCTGATCGAGCGCCTGGAGACCGACCTCGCCGGCGCCGACATCGTGCTCACAAGTTGCTTCGAGGGCGGCCACACCGACCACGACTCCGTGGCCATGGCCGTTCACCTGGCCTGCGCCGCCATCGACGAGAGCCGCCGCCCGCTGATCGTGGAAGCGCCGCTCTACAGCCTGCAGGCCGGCCTGTTCACCACCCAGACCTTGCCGGCGGGCGGGGCGGGCCGCGCGGTGTCCGCGCCGCTCACCGAGGCGCAGCAGCAGCTCAAGCGCCGGATCAAGGCCTGCTACGCCACGCAGCACTACAGCCTGGCCCAGTTCAGGGACGACGTGGAGCCCTACCGCATCGCCCCGGTCTACGACTTCAGCCAGCTGCCGAACAACGGCGCGCTGCTCTACGAGGTCAACGGCTTCATGGCCGGGCCCCAGTGGCTGGCCATGGTGCGCATGTGCATGGCCATCCGCGAGCGGCCGCGCGGTGCGCCGGCCGCCTCGACCATCGACGAGTCGGTGGAGATCCTGAAGAAGCTGATCGCCGCCAGCGGGCCGCCACGTCCCACGCGCGAGCGTGAGCGCGAGCCGGCGCTCTCGCCGGAACCGGCCCCGCGCCGTCGCCGTACGGGCAGCCGCTGGTTCTAGGCCTCCAGGCCCCCACATCCCGAATTCCAAATCAGGGCGGCCGCCATCGCGCGGACGCCCTTTTCATTTCCGGCTTGACTCCGGCGTCTTTATCTAACTTATTGGTTATCTAACTGATGAGTTATTCATGCCGTCCGTCACTCCCGCCCTCGATCCCTTGTCGGCCACCTTCCAGGCCCTGGCCGATCCCACCCGCCGGGCGATCCTGGCGCGGCTGACCCTGGGCGAGGCCTCGGTTGGCGAACTGGCCAAGCCGTTCGACATGTCCGGGCCGGCGGTGACCAAGCACCTCAAGGTGCTGGAGCGCGCCGGCCTGATCAGCCGGGGCCGCGAGGCCCAGTGGCGGCCCGCCAAGCTGGAGGCCGCGCCTCTGAAGGCCGTGGCGGAATGGCTGGAAACCTACCGGCGGCACTGGGAGCAGAGCTTCGACCGCCTCGACCACTACCTTGCCGAATTGCAGAGGAAGAAGGACGCCGACCATGACTGACGCCGCCACCCTCAAGACCCCCCTCGGCGCCGGCCACGAGGTGCTGATCGAGCGCATCTTCGAGGCTCCGATCGAGCTGGTGTTCGACTGCTTCACCGACCCCGGGCACTTCAAGCAATGGTGGGGGCCCCTGCATTGCCAGAACGAGATCTACGCCCTGGACGCGCGCCCGGGCGGCGAGATCTCGCTGCGCATGGCCGGTCCCGGCTACGACCACGTGATGGGCGGCGAGTTCGTCCAGATCGAACGGCCGCGCCGGCTGGTGTTCCTGACCAAGGCCTTCGGCGCGCCGGACGGCGGCTGGGGCATCATCAACCGCAACACCGTCACCTTCGAGACCGTGTCCACCGAGGGCATGGCGGACGCCACGCGCATGGTGCTGCACACCCTGGTCGAACGGGCCGAGGGCGCGCTGGTGCTGGGCGCCCTGGCCGGCATGCGCGCCGGCTGGAGCCAGAGCTTCGAGCGCCTGGGCGACCTGGTCGGCGGCGGCGGGACCACCGACGTGCAGGTGGCGGGTCGCCAGGTGATCCTGGCGCGCGCCTTCGACGCTCCGCCCGAGCGGGTGTGGGAGGCCCTGACCCAGCCCGAGCTGTTCCAGCGCTGGTTCGCCGGCGGCGTCGGCCGGGACCTGGAGCTGGATGCCCGCCCGGGCGGCCACTGGTCGCTCACGGTCAATGGCGCGGACGGGACCCGGGGCCGCTTCTGGGGTGATTTCGCCGAGGTCGAGCCGCCGTCGCGCCTGACGATGACCTGGGGCTTCGACGAGCACGAGGCGGTCGAGGTGGTCTATACCCTGACCGAGGAATGGGGGCGCACGGTGCTGACCCGCGCGATCACCTTCCCCAACAACGTTTATCGCGCGCGCATGCTGGGCACGAGCTACGTCCGCAACTCGCAAAAGAGCTACGGGCTTCTGGCCGATCTGCTCCGCTGAGCGGGCAGGAACCTAATCGGCCGCCACAGGGTTGGCGGGCGTGGCCGCGGGGCGCTGATCCAGCGCCACGGCTTCCTCGACGGTGCTGACCGGCGCCTCCTGGGAGGTCTGGAAGGCCAGCTCGGACGCCGGCGGCTTGCCGCCGCCGAGGCCCTGGAAGGCCTGGCCGCCGCGGCTGTTGACCAACAGGCCGTAGCGTTGGCCGGGCGCCACCCGGCAGAGGACGCGCAGGTTCAGGCGGTCGTAGCTCAGGATCCAGGTCTCGGCGTTGCCGGTCATGCAGGGATTGAGGATCGGGCCGAGGGTCCGCAGGCTGCCGCGACAAGCCATCGGCAGGTCGAAGGTCAGGCGCACCACCAGAAGGCCCGGCCGCACCACCTCGCCCTTGGCCGGATAGGTGGAGACCAGCTTGGGGGCCGGCACGTCCGGGTCCGGCGGACTGCGCGGCTCCAGGCATTTCTTCTCCGGCGACACCTCCACGCCGGACAGGCCCGTGGCCTTGGGCGCAGGTTTCGCCCGGACCTCCAGCCCGGACACTTCGGTGGGCTTGACCTTGGCGGCGACCACCAGCTCGGAAACGATGGTGGCGGGATCGTCGTCGGCGCGCGCCGCGGGCGCGGCGGCGATCAGGCCGGCCAGCGCGGCCAGGGTTGTGACGCGGGCGACCGTGTTCATGGGCTTCGCCTTGGAACCGTCGCGAGGGTGGGCGCAGCCTGTTGCGGCCGTGTTTCGCTACTCCGCGGCGGCCTTCACCGGCCCAGCCAGCCAGGCGTCGAGGTCGTGCAGGGCGCGCTCGCTCATCAGCCGCTTCTTGGCCCGGCCGCGCTCTTTCAGCGGGATCTTCTGGCCGTCGGCGCCCTGCTTGGGCGTCTCCATCGGGGGCAGCAGGCCGTAGTTGATGTTCATCGGCTGGAACTTGCCGCCTTCCAGATGTCCGCCGGTGATGTGGGCGATCAGGGCGCCGAGCGCGGTGGTGATCGGCGGCGCGGCGAGTTCGTGACCCCGGCGCTCGGCCACGGCGAAGCGGCCGGCCAGCAGGCCCACCGCTGCGCTCTCCACATAGCCCTCCACGCCGGTCACCTGGCCGGCGAAGCGCAGGCGCGGGTCGGCCTTGAGCCTCAGCTGGCCGTCGAGCAGGCGTGGCGAGTTGATGAAGGTGTTGCGGTGCAGGCCGCCCAGGCGGGCGAACTCGGCGCCCTGCAGCCCCGGAATGGTGCGGAACACCTCGGCTTGGGCGCCGTGCTTCAGCTTGGTCTGGAAGCCCACCATGTTGAACAGGGTTCCCAGCGCGTTGTCCTGCCTCAGCTGGACGATGGCGTAGGCCTTGACCGTGGGATTGTGTGGATTGGTCAGGCCCACCGGCTTCATCGGCCCGTGGCGCAGGGTCTCGCGGCCGCGCTCGGCCATCACCTCGATCGGCAGGCAGCCGTCGAAGTAGGGCACGTTCTCCCAGTCCTTGAACTCGGCCTTGGGGCCGGTCAGCAGGGCGTCGACGAAGGCCTCGTACTGCGCCTTGTCCATCGGGCAGTTGATGTAGGCCGCCGCATCTCCGCCCGGGCCTTCCTTGTCGTAGCGCGACTGGCGCCAGGCCACCGACATGTCGATGGTCTCGGCGTGCACGATCGGGGCGATGGCGTCGAAGAAGCTGAGCTGGCCCTCGCCGCTCAACTCGAGCACCGCTTCTGAAAGGGCCGGGGAGGTGAGGGGGCCGGTGGCCAGGATCACGCTCTGCCACTCCGCGGGTGGCAGGCCGGCAACCTCCTCGCGGCGGATTTCGATCAGGGGATGGGCCTCGAGCCTGGCCGTCACGGCTTGCGAGAACCCTTCGCGGTCGACCGCCAGGGCGCCGCCGGCAGGCACCTGGCAGACGTCGGCCGCCGCCATGATCAGCGAGCCGCAACGGCGCATCTCGGCGTGCAGCAGGCCCACGGCGTTGTAGGCCCAATCGTCCGAGCGGAACGAATTGGAGCAGACCAACTCGGCCAGGCCGTCGGTCTGGTGGGCGGCGGTGCCGCTCACCGGGCGCATCTCGTGCAGCACCACGGGCGTCCCGGCCTGGGCGATCTGCCAGGCTGCTTCTGAGCCTGCGAGGCCGCCGCCAACGACGTGCACGGCAGGGTGTGCGGCGGGGTCTGGGGCGTGATCGGAGGGTGCGGCGGCGGAGGGAACGGTGGTCATGCGCGGGCAATTACCACAGCGGAGAAAAATTCACGCGCCTGACGAACTCCATTAGGTTCGCCATCTTTACAATCACGGCGCGCGGTCAAACATCCATCAGGCCGGGACTGTGTATCCGGCGGGGGATTCGCGTGCATGCCTGGCTCAACGCCATCAGATGAATTGCCGCCCGCGGCGGCGTCCATGACGGCGGAAAGCCGGCATCTGCTGGAGGCTCTGTGGGCTTGGCGGCGGCAGGCCGCGGCCCAGGCCGGCTCGCCGCCCCACCTCATCTTGACCGACCGCACCCTGATCGAGATCGCCCTGGTCAAGCCGGCGACCTTCGCCGCCCTGGCCGAGGTCGAGGGCGTAAGCCAGACCAAGCTCGACCAGCACGGCCTGGCGGTGGTCAAGCTGGTGAAGGCGCACGTCTTCTCCCCCGCCGACGCGGCGTTCATCGGCTTCAAATTCGTCAAGGAGCGGCCGAGCGCGGTGGCCGCGTGGGCGGCGGTGTCGCTCGTCTTCAACCTGCTGTCGGCCTTCGTGGGCCTGCTGCTGGGCGGCCAGGCCCTGCGCACCTTCCAGGCCCAGGCGGGCAAGGTAGACGACCTGCAGACCGTGTTCCAGTTGCTGGTCCCCGCCGCGCCGGCCCTGCTCTCGATCGCCGTGATCACCCTGGCCGGCATGGCCCTGGTCTATTCCTCCGCCCTGCGCATCTTCGTCGGCCGCGAGAGCCACGTCACCTTCCGTATCGGCCAGGACGAGAAGCGCGTGGCCATGACCATCGTCACCTTCACGCTGATCTACTTCGCCGTGACCGTGGCGGTGCTGGTGGGCCTGGGCTTGGCGGCCAACATCTCCGAGGCCTTCTCCAGCTTCATCGGCGGTTTCTTCGTATGGGTGACGCCCCTGGTGCTGTTCTCCGTGACCACCTTCGTCATCGTGCGCCTGTCGCTGACCCCGATCATCGCCGTGGATCGCGGGCGCATCAGCCTCAAGGAATCCTGGGTCTCGACCCGGGGCCACTTCTGGCCCCTGACCGGCTCGCTGGTGCTGTCGGTCGTGGTGTTCATCGTGATGGCCTTCCTGGCCCTGATGATCGTGGCGGCGCTGAACCACGCGATCTCGGTCGGCACCAACGGCGCGGTGCCGCGCGACCTGCTCGTCCGCGACCAGAACGACGATTCCAGCATCTTCCCCCTGATCGTCAGCGAGGTGATCGCCTCGATCTCCAACGGTATGCTGCTGCCGGTGGTGCTGGGACCGCTGGTGCGCGCCTACCAGGCCTATGACGCGCCGGACGCCCAGGCCCAGGCGGCGCCGGCGTTCCATGCTTGATAAGGTCCCGGCCCTTAGATCCTGACCCGAGCCGGCCTTTACAACGCCCCTTTGGCCTGACATCAGCGCGCTGACGTTCGCACAATCCAGCGCCAAGCATGGCAGGTTTCATGGCCCGATTTTCACCTGCAGACTCGGTCTTCGCCGGTTTCCGCTTCGCGCGGGAGCGGCCGGCGACCCTGCTGGTGTGGGCGGCCTACCTGCTGGCGGCCACGGCCGTGACCTCGGTGGCGATGCTCGGCATTGGCGGCGATTCGCTGGCGGCGCTGAACATCGCGGCCAGGGGCGCCAGTCCGGACCCGCAGCAGTTGATGAAGCTGATGGACGACGTGCTGCCGGCGACGATGTTCGGCGCCCTGCTGATGCTGGTGTTCGGGGCGGTGCTGTCCACGGCGATCCTCCGGGTGCGCATGACCCCCGGCCCCCACACCTGGGGCGGCCTCAAGCTCGGCGGCGGTGAACTGCGGCTACTGGGTTCGAAGGTCCTGGTATTTGCCGCGACGGTGCTGGCGCTGGGTCCGATCGCGGTCGTGGCGGCGCTCCTGCAACTGGCCGGCGTGCCGGCCCCCGTGGGCCTGGCCCTGGGTATGCTCCTGCTGCTTGCACCCCTGATGATCCGCCTGTCCCTGGCGGGGGTGGTCAGCCAGGCCGAGGGCCGGCTCAGCCCGGTGCGGTCGTTCCTGCTGACCAAGCCGCTGTTCTGGCGACTGCTGGGCGCCTTTGTGCTGCTCGGCGCCATCATGCTGGTGATCCTGGTGCTGGTGGCGATCGTGTTCACCGCCCTGATCGGCGCGACCACCCTGGGCGGCGGCAGTAACATGGACCAGATCGCCATGGCCGCCATGCAGGGCCGCTTCGACAGCCTGAATCCCTTGGTGGCCGGCCTCACCATCCTATCGAACCTGGCCCAGGTGTGGGTGCTGGTGGTGTTCCAGGCCGTGTTTCTCAGCGTCGCGGTCGACGCTTACGACTCCGCGCTGCGCGAGCAGGGCTGAGGGCCCGAAGCCCAACTCCACTCACGCCGAGCGTGGGGAGGTTGGTCACGCCCGCTTGGCCGTCTTGCCCAGCTCGGCCACCCGCGCCTTGCGCCGCTGCTCGTGGCGCTCCAGCACCTCTTTCAGGTAGCGGCCAGTCCAGCTTTCCGGGCTTTTGGCCACCGCTTCCGGCGTGCCCTCGGCCACGATGCGCCCGCCGCCGTCGCCGCCCTCCGGGCCGAAGTCGAGGATCCAGTCGGCGGTTTTGACCACGTCGAGGTTGTGCTCGATCACCACCACCGTGTTGCCCTGATCGACCAGCTCGTGCAGCACCTCGAGCAGCTTCTTGGTGTCCTCGAAGTGCAGGCCGGTGGTTGGTTCGTCGAGTATGTAGAGGGTGCGGCCGGTGGCCCGCCGCGACAGCTCCTTCGACAGCTTCACCCGCTGCGCCTCGCCGCCCGACAGGGTGGTGGCGCTCTGGCCGAGCTTCACATAGTCCAGGCCCACGCGGGACAGCGTCGCCATCTTGTCGCGGATCGAGGGCACGACCTTGAAGAAGTCGTGGGCCTCCTCGACGGTCATGTCGAGCACGTCGGAAATCGACTTGCCCTTGAACAGGACCTCCAGGGTCTCGCGGTTGTAGCGCTTGCCCTTGCACACGTCGCAGGTGACGTAGACGTCGGGCAGGAAATGCATCTCGATCTTGATCAGGCCGTCGCCCTGGCAGGCCTCGCAGCGCCCGCCCTTGACGTTGAACGAGAAGCGGCCCGGGCCATAGCCGCGCGCCTTGGACTCCGGCAGGGCGGCGAACCAGTCGCGGATCGGCTGGAAGGCGCCGATGTAGGTGGCCGGGTTCGAGCGCGGCGTGCGCCCGATCGGCGACTGGTCGATGTCGATCACCTTGTCGAAGTTGGTCAGGCCCTCGATGCGGTCGTGTGGCGCGGGCGCGTCGGAGGCGTTGTTCAGCCGGCGGGCGGCCGCCTTGTACAGGGTCTCGATGGTGAAGGTCGACTTACCCCCGCCCGAGACGCCGGTGACGCAGGTGAACACCCCCACCGGGATCGAGCCCGTGATGGTCTTGAGGTTGTTGCCGCGCGCGCCCTCGACGGTCAGCATCTTCTTGCGGTTGATCGGCCGGCGGTCCAGCGGCACCGGAATCTCGCGCGCGCCCGACAGATATTGGCCGGTCAGGCTGTCGGGATTGGCCAGGATGTCGGCCGGCAGGCCCTCGGCCACCACCGCCCCGCCATGGACGCCGGCGGCCGGGCCCATGTCGATGACGTAGTCGGCGGTCATGATGGCCTCCTCGTCGTGCTCGACCACCAGCACCGAATTGCCGAGGTCGCGCAGGCCCTTGAGGCTGGTCAGCAGGCGGGTGTTGTCGCGCTGGTGCAGGCCGATCGACGGCTCGTCCAGCACATAGAGCACCCCGGTCAGGCCCGAGCCGATCTGGCTGGCCAGGCGGATGCGCTGGCTCTCGCCGCCCGACAGCGAGCCCGAGCCGCGCGACAGGGTCAGGTAGTCGAGGCCCACGTCCACCAGGAAGCGCAGGCGGTCGTTGATCTCCTTCAGGATGCGTTGGGCGATCTCCATCTGCTTGTCGCTCAGACGGTCTTTCAGCCCGGCGAACCAGTCGCGCGCGTCCTTGATCGACAGCAGGGAGGCCTCGCCGATCGACGAGGCGGCGATCTTGACCGCCAGGGCCTCGGGCTTCAGGCGCAGGCCGTGGCACACGTCGCACGGCGTCTCGGACTGGTAGCGGCCGAGTTCCTCGCGCACCCAGGCGCTGTCGGTCTCGCGCCAGCGGCGCTCCAGGTTCGGCACCACCCCCTCGAAGGTCTTGTTGACCTCATAGCGGCGGGCGTTGTCGTCGTAGACGAACTTGATCTTCTCGGATCCCGAGCCCTTCAGGATCACGTCCTGCGCCTTGGCCGGCAGCTTGTGCCAGGGCATGTCCATCGAGAAGTCGTAGTGACGGGCCAGGGCCTGCAGCGTCTGGGTGTAGAGCGGCGAGGGCCCGCGCGCCCACGGCGCCACCGCGCCCTTGTGCAGGGTCTTGTCCTTGTCGGGGATAACCAGGTCCGGGTCGAAGGCCAGCTTGTGGCCCAGGCCGTCGCACACCGGGCAGGCGCCGAAGGGGTTGTTGAACGAAAACAGGCGCGGCTCGATCTCGGAGATGGTGAAGCCCGAGACCGGGCAGGCGAACTTCTCCGAGAACAGCAGACGTCGCGGACCGCTCTCGCCCTCCGCCGTCTCGGCCCATTCGGCCACGGCGATGCCGTCGGCCAAGCGAAGGGCGGTCTCCAGGCTCTCGGCCAGGCGCTGCTCCAGCCCTTCCTTCACGACGATGCGGTCCACCACCACGTCGATGTCGTGCTTGATCTGCTTCTCGAGCGCGGGCGCGTCCTCGATCGGGTAGAACTCGCCGTCCACCTTAAGGCGCTGGAACCCCTGGCGCTGGAGGTCGGCGATCTCCTTGCGATACTCGCCCTTGCGCCCGCGGATCATGGGGGCCAGCAGGTAGAGGCGCGTGCCTTCGGGCAGGGCGGTGATCTTGTCGACCATCATCGACACGGTCTGGCTCTCGATCGGCAGGCCGGTGGCCGGCGAATAGGGGACGCCGACCCGCGCCCACAGCAGGCGCATGGAGTCGTGGATCTCGGTGACCGTGCCCACCGTCGAGCGCGGGTTCTTGGAGGTGGTCTTCTGCTCGATGGAGATCGCCGGCGACAGGCCCTCGATCAGGTCCACGTCCGGCTTGCCCATCAGCTCCAGGAACTGGCGGGCGTAGGCCGACAGGCTCTCCACATAGCGGCGCTGGCCCTCGGCGTAGATGGTGTCGAAGGCGAGCGAGCTCTTGCCCGAGCCCGACAGGCCGGTGAGCACCACCAGCTGTTCGCGCGGGATGTCGACGCTGACGTTCTTCAGGTTGTGCTCGCGCGCGCCGCGCACACGGATGAAGCGATGGGGTTCGGACATGCAGGCCTTGACGGAAGGCCCCGCGCCGCGCGCGGGACGAACAGCACTATGTAGGGTCTATAGCAGGCTTTTCAGCATGAACAAATTGAGAACAATGACCCTGCGGCCAGCCTGCTGACATTATTGGACCGGCCCAGCTCAAGGCCCAGCTTGGCGCCCTTCGATCGCCGATCGCTCGAAAGCGGTGAACTCGGCGATCATGGTCCGGTAGACCGCCTCGACCACCCGTTCCGGCGCCCCGGCGGCGCGCGCGGACTCCACCGCCTGGGCCACCACCTGCTCGGCCCGGGCCGGAGCGGCGGCTTCGGCGGCCGAGGCCTTGAGGCTCCCGGCTTCGGTCACCAGCCGTCCGCGCGCGGCCAACAGGGCGACCAGGCGCTGGTCCAGGGCGTCGATGTCGGCGCGCACGTCGGGCAGGGTGCGAGCGCCCGCCGCGCCCTTGCGGGCGCTCACCGACACCGTGGCGTAGTAGGTGGCCCAGGAGCCCGGATCCTCGGCGGCGGCGACATAGGCGGCGATCGCGGCCTCGTCCGCCAAGCCGGTGTCCAGCAGCCGCTGGCGCAGATGGCCCACCGAGGCGCCCATCATGGTCGCGATCGGGCTGCCGCCGACCGTCAGGGGCAGGTCGATGTCGATGGTCAGACCGTCCAACCCTTCGCCCATCGTCAGGCCCGGCAGGTGGAGGCCGAAGCCCGGATCGCGCCCCATGCGCAGGTACATCGCGCAGATCGCCCGATTGACCGCGTCCACCGCGGCCCGGGTCGACGCATTGCAGGACGCCGAGGCGGCCGTGCGGAAGTCCGGCTCCTCCAACACCAGCACGCCCCCGGGCTTCAGCGCGGCAGTCATGGTCCGCAGCGCCTGCTGCGGTCGCTCCAGGTGGACCAGCAGGAAGCGGGCGTGGATCAGGTCGAACGCGCCGGGCTCGAGCGCGTGGGACGACTGGATGTCGGCCTGGCGCACCTCCACCGGGCCGCCTTTCGCGAAATCGAGGAAGCGCGGGTCGAGGTCCAGGGCCGTCACCCGCCCGGCCGGGCCGGCGGCTTCGGCCAGGAAGGCGGCGATGTCACCCGCGCCCGCGCCCACCTCCGCGCAGGCCATGCCGGGGCGCAGCCCCGCCTGGCGCAGGAGGCGGCGCGTCGCCGGTCCGTGCACCTGCTCCAGCATCTGGAGGCGGCGCCGTTCGGTGTCGTCGCGATGATGGGAAAAGACGTAGGGGTCGCTCATGTCGAGGTCGTCCGTGGGCCAGCAGGCGCACACGCGCGGCCTGGGGTTCGCTGATGGGAGTGGGAAGAGCCCAAACGGGCAGGGGCCGACGCTCGCGGAGAGGTCGGCTAGAGAAGTCGCAGCGAAGGGCGCCATCGACGGATCGACATGGGACCCGTTTAGCCGTCCGCGGGCGCCCGAGGCAAGACCGTTGTTCGCCGGCGCTGCGACGGCGGGCCGCTTGCCGGGAGCAGGGCGGGCCGATACAGCCGGTCCGAGGGCGGACGATGGCCCGGAGACGGGTGCTCATGGCGGCGGACGGATCGCGGAGGGAACCGGGACAGCGTTCCGTGGTCCAGCGCCTGTGGGACCAGCCCTATCTGCTGCTCGTCCTCACCACCCTGGGCTGGGGCGGCAACGCCGTGGCCAGCCGGATGGCGGTGGGACAGATCTCGCCGATGACCCTCACCTCGGCCCGCTGGGGTCTGGTGCTCGGCCTGCTGCTCCTGATCTGCCGGCGCCAGGTGATGGCCGGCCTGCCCGCTCTGCGTCGGCAGTGGGTCGCCCTCACTCTGATGGGCGCCACCGGCTTCACCATCTTCAACGCCCTGAACTATGTCGCCGCCCACTACACCAGCGCGGTCAACCTCTCGATCACCCAGGGCACTGTGCCCCTTCTGGTGCTGATCGGCGGGCTGATCGCGCACAAGGCGCCGGTCAAGCCGCGCCAGCTCGGCGGGGCGGCCCTGGCGCTGGTCGGTGTGGCGATCGTCGCCAGCGGCGGCAAGCTCGAGGCCCTGGCCCGGCTGCACTTCAATAACGGCGACCTTCTGATGTTCACCGCCGCCATCCTCTATTCCGGCTACACCGTGGCCCTGCGCGATCGCGGCGACGGCGGCGGGGCCGGCCAGATCGCGTTCTTCTTCGGCATGGCGGTGGCGGCGTTCCTCACCTCCCTGCCGCTGGTGGCCGTCGAGGCTGCGACCGGCGGCTTCCAGG
The DNA here is from genome assembly GCA_036500495.1 of Caulobacteraceae bacterium. GTDB lineage: Bacteria > Pseudomonadota > Alphaproteobacteria > Caulobacterales > Caulobacteraceae > BOG-938. The sequence continues at coordinate 27,533 of DASYBX010000178.1, read as the reverse complement.
CGCCTACGCCCAAGGGCCTGGCGATCCTGGTGTTCATCGCCCTGGCGCCGTCGTTCATGTCGGCGCTGTTCTTCATGCGCGCGGTGTCGCTGATCGGGCCGGCGCGGGCAGGGCTGTTCTTCAACCTTGTGCCGGTGTTCGGCGCGATCCTGGCCGTGCTGGTGCTGGGCGAGCCGATGGGGCTCCACCAGATCCTGGCCCTGGCCCTGGTGCTCGGCGGCATCGCCGTGGCCGAGCGGCGCCCGCGAGCCGCCCCGGCGACGATTTAGGTCCGCAGGTCAGGCCCGTCGCTCAAGCCCGCCGGTTCAGGGCCACCGGGGTCGCCGGGCGCGGCGCCTGCATCGCCTTGGGGCCGTAGCTGGCCACCGCGTGGCGCTGCTTGTGCACCTCCTCGGCGATGGCGCGGATCAGGCCCTCGGTGATGGTCTTGGCGGCGTCGACCGCGCGGCCGTGGCGCGCCAGCACCGCGTCGAAGGCGCGGGTGGCGGTGATCAGGCGCTCCTTGGCCTGGGCGGGGGCGTCGGCCAACAGGTCGGGCCGCGCCTTCAGCTTCAGGCTCTCGTGCCGGTAGAGGTTGGCCAGGCGCGCGGTTTCCTCGGCGTTGGCGGCGGCGTCCTGCGGTCGGCGGGCCTCGAAGGCGCGCAGCTGCTCGGCGATCAGGCCGGTGAGGCGCTCGGTCAGCAGGATCAGCTGCTCCATGCGCTCGGTGGAGTTGGATGCGGCGAGGGTCATCAGCTGAGCCCCTGCAGCTTGAGCATCTCGGCTTCCACCTGGCTGGCCAGGCCGATACCCTTGCCGCCGGCGATTTTCTTGCCGATGGCCTGCATCATCACGCTCTTGAAGGCGTCCGACCCCTCGCCGCCGCCCAGGTCCACGTGCTCGTAGGTCTGGCTCATCATGTTGGCCACGAACTGGGCCTCGAAATCCTTGGCGGTGGTGTGGATCTTGGCCTGCATGGCGGCGCGCTGCTCGGGCGACAAGGCGGCGGCGCGGGCCTGGGCCGCGGTCATGGTCGGGCCGAACTGACCGGTCAGCGGCGCGACCTTGGTCATCGGCGAGAAGGTCACGGAGGACGGGTAGGCGTTCATCGGGGTCACTGTACCTGCCTCACAGAACTTGGATGTCGGCCTGCAGGGCGCCGGCGGCCTTGATGGTCTGCAGGATGGAGATCATGTCGCGGGGGGTGACGCCCAGGTCGTTGAGGCCCTTCACCAGGTCGGACAGCGAGGGCGCGCCGCCGACCATCAGCAGCTGCTTGCCCTTCTCCTCCTCGACCTTGACGTTCGACTGGGGCGTCACGGCGGTGCGGCCCTGGCTGAACGGACTGGGCTGGCTGACCTGGGGCGTCTCCTGGACCGAGATAGTCAGGTTGCCCTGGGCGATCGCCACCTGGGAGATGCGCACCTCGGCCCCCATCACGATCACGCCCGAGACCTCGTCGATCACCACCCGGGCGGCGCTGTCGGGCTCGACCTCCAGCTGCTCGATGGCGGTCATGAAGCTGGCCATGTCCTCGCCGGCGGGCGGCTTGACGGTGACGATGGTGGGGTTCTCGGCGGCGGCCGCGCCGGGGAAGTTGCGGTTGATCTCGTCGGCGATGCGACGCGAGGTGGTGAAGTCGGGGTTCTTCAGGGTCAGGCGCATCTGGGTCATCTTGGCGAACTCGAACTCGGTCTCGCGCTCGATCACCGCGCCCGAGGCGATGCGGCCCGCCGTCGGCACGCCCCGCTGGATGCTGGTGCCGGACGCGCCCGAGGCCGACACGGCGCCGGTCTGCACCGTGCCCTGGGCCACAGCATAGACCTCGCCGTTGGCGCCGTAGAGCGAGGTGACCAGTAGCGAGCCGCCCAGCAGGCTCTTGGCGTCGCCCAGCGCCGAGACGGTCACGTCGATCGGCGAGCCCTGGGCGGCGAACGCCGGCAGCTTGGCCGTGACCATCACCGAGGCCACGTTCTTGGTGTTGAGCTTGGCGTCGCGGGTATTGGTGCCCAACCGCTCCAGCATGGCCTGCAGGGTCTGGCGGGTCATGGGAGAGTTATCCAGGGTGTCGCCGGTGCCCGACAGGCCGACCACCAGGCCGTAGCCCACCAGCATGTTCTCGCGCACGTTCTCGAAGTCGACGATGTCCTTGATGCGCGACTTGGCGGCGGCGGGAAGCGCCACGCCGCAGGCCAGGCCGAAGGCCAGGGCGGCGGAGAGGCTGAGCCTGAAAAGCGTCTTCATGGACAATCTTGCACCGGACGAGGCGGACGAACGGTTCGCCCACGATCCCCAATGCCAGCTTCGTGCCAACTGCCCGGAAAAAATTCTTCAGAGATTACAGCGGCTTGATCTTTGGAGCTCGCCGCTACGCCGCTGCCGGGCAAGAACTGCCGGGCATTAACCATCCGGCAAGCCGAAGCGCCCACACTGGCGGCATGAAGATCCAGGGGCCATCAGGACCGTCCCAGACCGGCGCCGCCCGCGGCGCGGGCAAGAGCGTGTCCGGCGGCTTCTCCCTGTCGGGCGCCGGCGAGGCCTCCGAAGCCGCCGACGCCCAGCGCATGGCGGGCCTGGACGGGGTGATGACGGTCTCGACCCTGCTGGCCCTGCAAGGGGTGGAAGACCCGCTGCAACGGAAGAAGCGCGCCATGGGCCGCGCCAGCCGCCTGCTCGACATGCTCGACGACCTCAAGGTGGCGATGCTGGAAGGCCGCGCCTCGCCCTCGACCCTCGACAACCTGGCCCGCGCCGTGCGCGAACAGCGTGAGTCCACGGACGATCCGGGGCTCAACGACGTGCTCAACCAGATCGAGACCCGCGCCGCCGTCGAACTGGCCAAGCTGGGGACCGTTCGCGCGGCTTAACGCGTTGGAATCTCTTGTTGCACAACCTTCATTGAACGGCGCGCGCCTTACGTGTACAAGCGCAACGCTCGTCGGGGGGTGTGTAACGAGGCGGTAGACGGTCAATGAAGTCGGCCACGGTGCAAGTCGAGACTACGGAATATCGTCCGGCTGAGGACGAACCGTTCATGAACGAGCGGCAGCTCGAATATTTCAAGCAGAAGCTGCTCAACTGGAAAGAAGACATCCTGCGGGAATCGCGGGAAACGCTGTCGCATCTCCAGACCGATACGGAAAATCATCCCGACATCGCGGACCGCGCGTCGTCGGAGACTGATCGGGCTCTGGAACTGCGCACGCGGGACCGGCAGCGGAAGCTGATTTCCAAGATCGACGAGGCCATGCGCCGGATCGAGGACGGCTCCTACGGTTACTGCGAGGAGACCGGCGAACCGATCGGCGTGGCCCGTCTGGAAGCGCGACCGATCGCCACGCTCAGCCTCGAGGCCCAGGAACGCCACGAGCGCCGCGAGCGCGTGCACAGGGACGACTGAGGCCCGCCGCTTCAGCCCGTTGGTTCAGAACGTGAAGCGGGCCGACACCGAGAATTGGTGGTCCATCAGTCCTCGGCCGTCGAATCGCGGCGCGTAGTCGACACTGACCTTCGCCTGGCCGTCCACGCTGGCGTCGAAACCCACGTCCACGACTTCATAGTCACGCCCGGTCTTCACACCGCCCAGCAGGAAGCGGTTTTCGGGCTGGGCGTTGAAAGCATAGGTGAAGCTGTCCGCCCGGTCGCCGAGCTCCTGCACGTAGCGGACGCTGCCGTGCAGGAACAGTGATCCCCAGGCGGGCGTCTCGGTCTGTTCGATGGTCACGCCGAGCCCGAGCCGGTCGCTCTGCCGTGATCGGGCGTCGACGGAGGCGCCAAACCCGAGCGGCTCGATTTCCTGGTAGCTGCCCACCCGGCTGCGCGTCGCGATCAGATCGGCGGCCGGGATCAGGGCATATTTCCCGGCGCGGAGCTCATAGCCGATCTGGCCGCCGCCCGAGATCGTGTCCCCCTTGGGGCTGGCGGCGGCGGCGATCGCCGTCGGGCCGATGAGGAATGCCCGGGACGACTTGAACTGCTGCTGGGCTGCATCCACGAAGACGTCGGCGAACCAGGGCCCCCGGCTCCAGTCAGCGAACGCCGTGCCGCCCAGGGTGTCCATGGTCAGGTGGCTTCCGTCCGTAAGGGTGGCGGTGGTCCGCCCGCCCCGGCCGGCCACGCCGACGAAAACGCCGGCCCCCAGCGCCGTGTCGAGCCCACCGGTCAGCGCCCATCCGTCATGCTTGCCGACGAAGGAGCCATCGAGGCCGTGATCTCCGGTCTGTCCGTAGACCGCCAGGAACGGCTCCAGGCGCGCCGTGCCGTCAGGGCGCCGGCCGCTGCGCAAGCGCTCGGCCAGCCGGTCGAAAGCCACGCTGCTGTCGTCGATGGCCAGGTCGGTCTGCGCCGCCGCAGAGGCCGGCGTCGGGAACGCCAGGGTCAGGGGCGCGTCCGAGTTGTCCGGGGCGAAGTCCGAAATGCCCGCGGCCCCCCGGGGCCAGAGGTTGATCAGGTAGCGAGGCGTGGCGAGGCCCAGGTTTGGCAACAGCGACGCGTTGAAGGTGACGCTGACCTTGTTTCCGCTGATCACCGTGGCCGAAGCCGGCAAGGTGGTCGAGACGCCGCTCGCCAGGTCGCGGACCGTTGTCGCACCGCCCGGGGTGATGCTGACGGTGGCGTCGAACAGCACGCCCGGCGCCTGCGCGGCGAGCCTGGCCGTGCCAGCGCCGCGCTGCAGACCCCAGATGTAGCTGCCGCCCGCCGTCGTGCCCGGCGCGCCGTTGACGACGCCGTCCAGCCGGAGGGTCACGCCGTTGTACACGCCCTGGATCGACAGGACGTCGAGGTCGCCCCCCTTGGGGCCCGTGTAGCTGGGAATGAAGTCGCCCTGAGGATCGCTGATCGGTGCGGCCTGCGCCGCGCTCACGCCGCCAAAAAACAGCGCCAGCCCGATGATCATCGTCTGCTTACGCATGTCTGCCCCCCTGGTCGGGGCCGGGGTATCCGGCCTCCCCAATGCATCGATGCCGCACGGCCGGCGAATAGTTCACCGGCGGCCGGGAAAAGGGGTTTTGAGTCAGCCGCTCCGCGGCCGCGACCGGGGTGAGGGCGGGCTCAGCGACACCGCTTTCTCCCCCCGCTCTGCACAACGTGCTGTACCGCGCGCGCCCCCAGGGGCCGAGGTGGTGATGGACTTTTCCGAGGGACGAACCGGAGATCGGGCCGAATAGTGTCTGAGCGACGCCTCAGACCAGATCGGCCGGATCGGTCTGCGGCCCGGCGGGCGCCATCTCGCGGATGGCCGGCAGGATGTCCTCGACCGCCCCGACCGACCGCCAGGTTTCGCGGAACCATGACGGCGTCAGGTTCTGCTCGATGGTGTGGTCGACGAGACTGAACAACGGGTCCCAGAAGCCGCCGGGGCTGTAGAACACCATCGGCTTGCGATGCAGCTCCAGCCGCCGCCAGGACATCAGCTCGACGATCTCCTCCAGGGTGCCGATCCCGCCCGGCAGGATGGCGAAGGCGTCCGACTGCTCGAACATGATCTGCTTGCGCTCGTGCATCGACTGCACGACCAGGGTCTCGACCTCGTGAAACAGCCGCTCGCGGTCGACCAGGAACTCGGGCATCACCCCCAGCACCTTGCCGCCGGCCTTCCAGGCGCCGCGCGCCGCCGCCCCCATCAGCCCGACGCCCCCGCCGCCGTAGACCAGGCGCACGCCGTTCTCGGCGAGGAGTGCGCCGAACCGTTCGGCCGCCTCCATGAAGGCGGTGTCGGCGGCGTTGGACGAGGCGCAATAGACACAGACCGAGGTCGGATTCGCCGGGGCGCGCGCGGTGTCGGTCATCGTATCCTTGGCCTGGGGCTCTGCGGGGGCAAAAAAAGCGCGCTTGCGGGCGCGCTTGTGGTCGCCGATCTAAGCATGATCGGGGACGGGGTCCAATCTCGCCCGACCAGGAACATGCGGTGAAAATGAACGCACGAGCGGTGGTTTTGGCTTCGACGGCGGCCCTGGCCCTCGGCGCGCCCCTGGCGGCCTGCCAGAGGCCGGCCCGCGTTCCCGCGCGCCAGGCCGAGGCGAAGGCCCAGGCACAGTCCGGCGCCGCGGCGCCCGATCCCGGCTATCGCGACCCGCCCCAGGTCAGCGGCGTCGCTGCCGCCGCCGATGGCGGGGTGTCGCTGAGCGGCCGGGCCCTGCCGTCCTCGCAGGTGCGCATGATCTCGCCGACCGGCGCGCGCGTGGAGACCCGGGCCGACGGGCAGGGGGCCTGGACCGCGCCGATCGGGCCGGTGTCCGAGCCTTCGCTCTACCGCCTGGCGGAAGAGGCGGGCGGTGAGCGCGTCGAGGCCGAGGGCCTGGTCGCGGTGCTACCCGGCGCGCCGACTGTGGCCCTGCTGCGCGCGGGTTTTGGCGCCGAGGTGGTCGGCCCTGTCGGCAAGACGCCTGTGGAGATTTTGGCGGTGGACTATGACGCGGCCGGCGGGGCCGTGGTGTCCGGACGGGCCAAGGCAGCCTCGCCGGTGCGGGTGCTGGTCGACGGCCAGCCGGCCATCGAGGGCGCGGCCGACGGCCACGGCCGCTTCAGCCTGACGCTGCCCAAGCCCCTGCCCCCCGGGCGCCACAGCCTGCAGGCCATCACGCCCCAGGGCGCCGCCGAGACCGAGGTCGCGGTGACCCCGCCTGCGCCGCCCAAGGACGCGCAATATGTGGCCCAGGCGCAGCCCTACGGCTGGCGGGTCGACTGGATCACGCCCGGCGGCGGCGCTCAGACCACCCTGTTGCCGGGGGCTGCGGCCCCGGCGAACCCGCCGCCGGCCGGCTCATCTGCGGCCGCCCTTCCCGCGGCCGGCTGAGCATGGCGATCGCACGCGGCAGGATGGCGGAGAGGGTGCGCGGGCAGGGCGAGCACGCCGACGCCCCGGCGGGGGCCAAGCTGTCGCTGCTGGCGGCCACGATCGACCTGTGGCGGCTGATCATGCGCTCGGAGGCGCCCGGCCTGAAGTGGCGCACCACCGTGGCCCTGTTGCTGATCGTGGCCGGCAAGGCGCTGAGCGTGGTGTCGCCGTTCGTGTTCGGCCGCGCGATCAACACCCTGTCCAAGGGCCATGGCCCCGCCGAAACCCTGTTCGCGGCCTTCGCCGGATGGGCGGTCGGCTGGGCCTTCCTGAACTTCGTGGCCCAGGCCGCGCCCCAGGCTCGCGACGCCATCTTCACCCCGGTGTCCCAGGCGGCCCAGCGGCGGGCGGCGGCGGAAAGCTTCGCCCACGCCCTCAGCCTCTCGCTCGACTACCACCAGACCAAGCGCACCGGGGCGCTTGGCCGCACCATCGACCGCGGCGCCCGCTCGATCGAGTACCTGCTGAGGACCCTGGTGTTCAACCTGGCGCCGACGGTGCTGCAGCTGATCATGGCCGCCTTCGCCCTGACCCGGGTCTACGACTGGCGCTTCGCCGCCGTGGCCATCGCCACGATCGTGCTCTACGCCAGCGGCACCTTCGCCATCTCGGACTGGCGCATCCACCACCGCCGGGCGCTGAACGAGGCCGACAACGAGGCGGCGGGCCGCTCGGTCGACGCCCTGATGAACTACGAGACGGTCAAGAGCTTCGGGGCCGAGGCGCGTGCGGCCGCGCACTACGACGAGGCCCTGGGCGACTACGCCCGGGCGGCGGTGAAGGCCAACACCTCCCTGGTCCTGCTCAACGTCATGCAGATGGCGGTGATGGCGGCCGGGCTCGCGGGCATGACGGTGCTGGCCGGCCACGGCGCCGCCTATGGCCAGATCGGCCCGGGCGACGTGGCGGCGGTGGCCCTCATGATGCAGGGCATCTACGGGCCCCTGGCGATCCTGGGCTTCGCCTACCGCGAGATCCGCCAGTCGGTGATCGACATGGAGGCCATGATCGACCTGCGCCGCCAGGTTCCCGCCGTGGCCGACGCCGACAAGGCGCGCGACCTGCCCGAGGCCCAGGTGGCGGGAGCGGACCTCGCCTTCAACAAGGTGGCCTTCCGCCACACCGCCCGCTCCCAGGGGCTGGACGGCGTCAGCTTCCGCGCCCCGCCGGGCTCGACCACCGGCATCGTCGGCACCTCGGGCGCGGGCAAGACCACCCTGGTGCGCCTGGCCCTGCGCCTGATCGACCCCCAGGCCGGGGCGGTGACTCTGGACGGCATCGACCTGCGCGCCGTGCGCCAGGCCTCCCTGCGCCAGGCGGTGGCCCTGGTGCCCCAGGACGTGGCCCTGTTCAACGACACCCTGCGCGTCAACCTCGCCTTCGGCCGGCCCGACGCCGGCGAGGAGGAGATCTGGGCCGCCGCCGACGCCGCCGAGCTCGGCCTATTCATCCGCGGCCTGCCGGAGGGCATGGAGACCAAGGTCGGCGAGCGGGGGCTGAAGCTGTCGGGCGGTGAGCGCCAGCGCGTGGGCCTGGCCCGGGCGCTGCTGACCAACCCGCGCCTGCTGATCCTCGACGAGGCCACCAGCGCGCTCGACAGCCGCACCGAGGCGGCGATCCAGCAGACCCTGCGGCGCCTGCGCGGGGGCCGCACCACCCTGGTGGTCGCCCACCGCCTGTCGACCATCGCCGACGCCGACCAGATCCTGGTGCTCAAGGGCGGGCGCATCGTCGAGCAGGGCGACCACGCCCAGCTGATCGACAGCAACGGGGAATACGCCGCCCTCTGGCGCCGGCAGACGCGCAAAAAGGCCTAGCCATCCCCGCTTTTCCACAAGTCCTGTCGCTAGTCTGGCGCCACGACCCCGAGGTCATCGGGATCGTGGGTCTGTCGCTTGGGATCAGCCTGTCGGCCGCGGTGCTGGGCATGCTGATCGGCGCTCCGGTCGGGGGCCTGATCGCCTTCACCCGCTTCCCGGGCCGGCGCGGCGTGATCGTGCTGGCCAACGGCCTGATGGGCCTGCCGCCAGTGGTGGTGGGCCTGGCCATCTACCTCTTGCTCTCCCACTCCGGGCCGCTCGGCTTCGCCAGCCTGCTGTTCACTCCCTGGGCCATGGTCATCGCCCAGGCGGTGCTGACCACGCCCATCGCGGTGGCCCTGACCCACTCGGCGGTCGAGCCATTGTGGGTCGAATACGGCGACCTGTTCCGCATCTACGGCGCCCGCCGCGCGCACATCCTGAAGCAGATGCTGTCCGGCGCCCGGCCGGCCTTGCTGACCACCTTCCTGGCGGCCTTCGGGCGTGCCATCGCCGAGGTCGGGGCGATCATCATCGTCGGCGGTAACATCGCCGGCCACACCCGCACCATGACCACGGCCATCGCCCTGCAGACCAGCACCGGGGACCTGTCCCTGGCCCTGGCGCTCGGCCTGATCCTGATCGTGATCAGTGTGTCGGTCAGCGCCCTCGGCTTTGGGCTGAATGGGCTGGCGAAGCGGCCGTGACCCAGTCAGCGGGCCGCGTTGGGGAAGAACAGCTGTTCGCCGCCGATCCTGTAGTCGGCGATGGTCTTCTGGCCCTCGGGTGACAGCAGCCAGTCGACGAACGCCTGGCCCTCCCTGGCCTTCACGTTCGGATGCTTGGCCGGGTTCACCAACATAACCCCGTACTGGTTCAGAAGACGCCGGTCGCCCTGGACCAGGATCACGAGGTCACCGCGGTTCCTGAACGACAGCCAGGTGCCGCGATCGGACAGCAGATAGGCCTCGGCCGCCGAGGCCATGTTCAGCGCCGGCCCCATGCCCTGGCCGATGCTACGGTACCAGGCGTCCCTGGCCGGATCGACGGTCAGGCTCGCCGCCAGCCAGATGCGCAGCTCGGCCTCGTTGGTGCCCGAACGGTCGCCACGCGAGATGAAGGTCTGGCGGGCGGCGGCGATCTTGCGGAAGGCTTGGGCCACGTCCTTGCCGCCGCCGATGTGGGCGAGGTCGTCCTTGGGCCCGAGCACCACGAAGTCGTTGTACATGACGTCGAACCGGCGGACCCCCTGGCCCTCGGCCATGAACTTGTCCTCGGCCGGCCGGTCGTGGACGAACACCACGTCGGCGTCGCCGCGCCGGCCGATGTCGAGCGCCTGGCCAGTGCCGACCGCCACCACCTTGACCGCGATGCCGGTGCGCGCCGTGAACTTCGGCAACAGGAAGCCGAACAGGCCGGACTGTTCGGTGGAGGTGGTCGAGGCCACGACGATCGAGGGCTGCGGCGCGGCCCGGACGGCGGGTGCGCAGAGCCCCAGCAGGAGGGCCAAGCCGGCGGCGATCGCGCGGCGACGGGCGGGAAGCATCGGACTCATGGCGCCTGCTTACAGGAGCAGCCAGGACTTGTTGAGCGGGACCGAAGAAGGTCAGCCGCCGCTCGCGGTCTGGCGCAGGAAGGCCTTCAGGGGCGCGATCCACCCCGTCTGGCCATAGACGCGCTCCTTGCGCTCGGCGATCCTGGCCCTGAAGGCCAAGCGTTCATACCGGTCGCAGCCCAGGCGCACGGCGAGGGCCACGTAGTCGTCGGCGCTGGCGGCGACCCCGTCCTCCACGCCTATCTCGCGCAGGATGGCGAGGCCGTGGCGGCTGCGCATCGAGCGGCCCGGCCAGGTGACGAAGGGCAGGTCGCACGCCAGGCCCTCCAGCAGCGAGTTGCAGCCGGACCAGCCGATCGGGTCGAGCGCCAGGTCGGCGAGGCGCAGGGCGGCCATGAAGCGGGCCGGCTCCAGATGCGGAAGGACGACGACGTGGCGGTCCGCCTCCAGTCCCTGGGTGGCGAAGGCAGCCCGCATGCGCTCCTGGAACAATGCGTTGAGGGCCGGGGCGGCGGGGGCTTCCAGGAAGGCGAACTGGCAGTCGCCGACCTCGCGCGCGACGCGGGCGTAAAGGCCGTCCCACTGGGGCAGGTGCTTCTGCAGCGACTGGCCGCACCAGTAGACGACGGCGCCGTCCCGCAGGCCGAGGTCGGCGCGGTCGAGCGGCGCTATGGAGTCGGGCAGGGGCGTGTAGGCGGTCGACAACCCGGGCAGGCGCACCAGGCGTTCGCTATAAGCGATCTCGGCGCCCTCGGGCTCCATCGCCTCGCTCGACAGATAGGCGTCCAGGGTCGGATAGCCGCTCGTCACCGGGTGGCCCCAGCTACTGCACTGCGTGGGCGCGAGCCGCAGCGCCGCGAGGCGGCCCGCCATCGGGTCCATGCCGACCTCCGGATAGATCAGCACGTGCGGCGCGTCGGCGGCGATCTCGGCGATCCACTGCTCGGTCGATTTCGGCCCCTGGACGAAGCGGTCGCAGAGCGCCGCCGCCTGCCGGGTCATGGCGTCGGCGACGGCGCCGGTGTGATAGCCGAACAGGCGGAACGCCGGGTCTTGCAGGCCTTCCAGCCAGCCCTGGATCGGCAGGCGCCAGTTGGCGTGGTGGCGGAAATAGCCGCTGACGACGCCCACCCGCACCGGTTCGTCCGGCCCACAGGGAGCGGCCGCGGGCCGCGCCTCGGGATAGGCCGCCTCCATGGCGCGGCAGACGATGCGGCCGTGGGCCTTCTGCAGCTCCAGGTCGTCGCCCCGCCCCTGATAGGGCAGGTAGAACGGCTGGGTGGCGGCGACGCCGGGCGCCAGCGCCAGAGGATCGACGGACTCCAGGCCGGCCAGGGCCTCGGCATAGGCGGCGCGGCGCGCGTCGATCTCGGCGGCGCTGGCGTAGACCGGGGGCAGCTCGGCCATGACCTGGCCGATGCGGGCCTCGGCCAGGTCCGGCTTGAGCTCGACGGCGCGCCCGAAGGCGGCCTTGGCCTCGTCGGTCCGGCCGCGGTCCTTGAGCGTCAGCCCGAGGTTGTAGCTGGCCTCGGCATGGCCGGGATCGATCTCCAGCACCCGCTGGAAGGTGGCCGCCGCTTCGGCATGGCGGCCGGCGTCCTGGTTCATCAGGCCCAGCAGGTTGAGCGCCGTCACGTCATGGATGTCGAGGCCCAGGGCTCGCCGGCCGGCGGCCTCGGCGTCTTCGCGTTCGCCGGTCAACCGCAGGATCAGCCCGAGGTTGCTCCAGGCCTGGGCGGTGGTCGGCATCAGGCCCGCGGCGCGGCGCGCCATCCGGGCCGCTTCGTCCAGCCGCCCCAGCCGCCGCAGCGCCACTGAAAGGTCTCCGTGGGCCGGACCGAGTTCGGGATCGAGGCGCACGGCGACGGCGAAGGCCTCGGCCGACGCCTCGCGCAGGCCGGAGCCGGCAAGGGCGCGCCCGAGTCCGCACCAGGCGTAGGCTTGGCCGGGTTCGGCGTCGATGGCGGCGCGGTATGGGCCCTCGGCGTCGGCGAACCGGCCTTCGGCCAGGGCCAGGGCGCCCAGCCGGTGCAGGGCGCCGACGTGGCCCGGCGCGCGATCGAGCACGGCCCGGTAGAGCGAAGCCGCGGCCCCGAGGCGCCCGTCGCGGTGGGCTTCGCTGGCGTCGCGGAACAGGGATGCGACCGGATCTGAGGGGATTGTCGGATCGTAACTCATTGAAGCATTTGAATAAGTCACAGTCGAAAGAGGAATTGTGGCTGTTGCTATATACGGATTGATATGCTGTAGGACGTCAAACTAAATTCCGTCGCCCGGCGGGACAATCCCCCGGATCTGCAGAACACTGGGGACTAGACTTAGATGACCTCCACGCCCGTCGCCCGCCGCCGTCGCGCCAAGCCCGCCATCGCCCGTTCGGCCCTGGGTCTGATGGCCGCCCTGCCGGCGGGCGCCGCCCTGGCCCAGGCCCCCACCCAGGTCGGCGGAGTCGAGGTCACCGGCGCGGAGACGCCCGACTACAAGGTCGACACCAACAGCATTTCCAAACTGACCCAGCCGGCGCTCGACACGCCGCAGCAGATCGAGAGCATCTCGCACCAGCTGATCCAGGACCGCGGGGCGCTGAGCCTCAACGACGCCCTGCGCAACGCCTCCGGCGTCAGCCTCGGGGCGGGCGAGTCGAGCTGGCAGGGCACCAACCTGACCCTGCGCGGCTTCAACGCCCGCAACGACATGTACTTGGACGGCATGCGCGACTTCGGCAGCTACTACCGCGACCCGTTCAACCTGGAAGAGGTCCAGGTGCTGGAGGGGCCGTCGTCGGTGCTGTTCGGCCGCGGCTCGACCGGCGGGGCGGTGAACCAGGTGTCCAAGACGCCGACGCTGATGGGCCACACCGAGCTCGAGGCCCAGATCGGCACCGACAACACCCACCGCGGGACCATCGACTTCGACGCGCCCCTGACCCAGCTCGGCCAGGGCGCGGCGGTGCGCGTCAACCTGATGGCGCACGAGAACAATATCGCGGGCTTCAGCAGCATCCCGCACTTCTTCCGCTGGGGCGTGGCCCCGAGCCTGGCGCTGGGCCTCGGCACGCCCACGCGCCTGACCTTCAGCTATTTCCACCAGTCGGAAGACGACGTGCCGACCCAGGGCATTCCCTGGTTCCAGAACGCGCCGGCGCCGGTGCCGCGCAGCAACTTCTACGGCTTCTCCAGCGACTTCCTGCACACCACCACCGACATGTGGACGGCCAGGGCCGAGCATGACTACGGCTCGAACCTCACCGTGAGCGACCAGTTGCGCTACGGCCAGTACTTCCACAGCTGGCGGCAGGTCGAGGCGCAGCCGGCGACGGTCACCGCCTCCACGACCCTGGCCAACGAGACGGTCACGCGCGCCCTGCAGGGCGCCAACAGCAACGAGACCTTCCTGCAGAACCAGCTGGACGCTCAGGCGCGGTTCGCCACCGCCGGGTTCAAGCACACCCTGGTGTTCGGCACGGAGTTCGGGCCCGAGCGCTCGTCGCCCGAATACGACAACGGCCTGGGCGTGCCCTCGACCCTGCTGCTGACCCCGAACCAGAACCAGCCGTTCGCCGGCACGGTGTTCCCGCGGATCATCACCGACACCAAGGCCTTCACCTACGCCTTCTACGGCATCGACACGATCGAGATCACCAAGCAGCTCTTGCTGACGGGCGGGATCCGCTGGGACAGCTTCCAGAACAACTATACCAGCACCACCTACAACACCACGCTGGGCAAGCTCGGGGTCCCGATCGCCGGCCAGCCGGTGGTCGACAACCGCACCGACCAGGCGCCGAGCTACCGCGGCGGCATCGTGTACAAGCCGACGCCGAACGGCAGCGTCTATTTCGACTACTCGACCTCGTTCAACCCGTCGGCCGAGGCGCTGTCCGAAGTGGTGGCGGTGCGCTCGCTGAACATGGGCAACCTCTACCTCGATCCCGAGAAGAACGAGACCTACGAAGCCGGCGTGAAGTGGAACGTGCTGGACGACAAGGTCCTGCTGCAGGGCGCGGTGTTCCGCGAGGAGAAGGACAACGCCCGCGTGCCCTCGGCCATCGCCGGGCTCAACATGCTGGGCGGCGATTTCCGGGTGGACGGCTTCGAACTGCAGGGCTCGGGCCACCTGACGCCCGAATGGCAGTTCAACGCCAGCTACACCTATCTGCATTCGCAGGTGATCAAGACCGCGCCGGGCGGCCCCAGGCTCGGCGGGCGGCTGTTCAACGCGCCCGATTCCAGCGCCAACCTGTGGACCAGCTACGCCCTGACCAAGCAGCTCGAGATCGGGGCCGGCGTCGACTACGTGGGCCTGCGCTACGGCAACGACACCGAGATCGCCCCCGGCTACGCCACCTTCGATGCGATGCTGAAGTACAGGATCAACGCCCACCTGCGCGCCCAGGTGAACGTCTACAATATCGGCGACCGCAACTACGCCGACGCCCTGCACGGGTTCCACGTCATCCCGGGGGCAGGGCGCTCGGCCCTGTTCAGCCTGGCCGCGGACTTCTAACCTCGGCCCATGCTGCTGCACATTCCCGACGTCCTGACGGCCGAGGAGGCCGCGCTCTGCCGCGGCCGCCTGCACGCGGCCGACTGGGTCGACGGGCGCGGCACCGCGGGCCACCTGTCGCACGGGGTCAAGGAAAACCAGCAGCTCCGCTTCGACAATCCCGTGGCCCTGGAACTGGGAGAGATGATCACCCGGCGGCTGGAGACCCATCCGATGTTCATGTCGGCGGCGCTGCCGAGTCGGATGGCGCCGCCCCTGTTCAACCGTTATGGCGTCTCGCAGCACTACGGCGACCATGTGGACGGGGCGATCCGCCCCATCGACGGCACGCCGCACCGCATGCGCACGGACCTGTCGGCGACCCTGTTCCTCAGCGAGCTCGACGAGTACGATGGCGGCGAGCTGGTGATCGAGGAGCCGTTCGGCCCGCAACGGGCGCGCTTGCCGGCGGGCGCCTTGCTGCTCTATCCGGCGAGCCGCATCCATCGCATCGAGCCGGTGACGCGGGGCGTGCGCCTGGCCTCGTTCTTCTGGGTGCAGAGCCTGGTGCGTGACGACGCCGACCGGGCGGTGTTGTTCGAGCTCGACAGCACGCTGCGGACCCTGCCGCGCGAGACCGAGGCGGAGAAGCGGGCCCTGCTCAGCCTGACCAACGTCTACCACAACCTGGTGCGGCGCTGGGCCGACGCCTGAGCGCGTTCACTTCACGGCGACGAAGCCGAACGGCTTGACGGCCGCCGCGCCCTTGGGGCCGTGCAGCCACCCGAGGAACGCCGTGGCCTGAGGATTGGCGGTCAGGGCCGCGCCCGGATAGACGATCTTGGGGTGGCTGGAGTCGGGGAACAGGCCGACTATCTTCACCGACGGCTCCGACAGGGCGTCGGTGTCGTAGACGATGCCCAGCGGCGCCTCGCCCCGGGCCACGAACTGCAGGGTGGCGCGCACGTTCTCGCCGCGGGCGGTCTTGTCCTTGACCTGGTCCCAGACGCCGAGGGCCGTCAGCGAGGCCTGGCCATATTTGCCGGCCGGAACCTCGGGCCCGGCCATGGCCAGGCGACCCTGGCCCAACGCCTGGGCCAGGGGGAAGCCGCGCTTGACGATCAGTTTCACGGCGGAGTCCTTGGGACCGATCAGCGCCAGGTGGTTGGTGAACAGGTCGACCCGGGTGCCGGGCCGGATCAATTTCTTCTGCGCCAGATAGTCCATCCAGTCGGTGTCGGCCGAGATGTAGAGGTCGGCCGGGGCGCCCTGCTCGATCTGGCGAGCGAGGGCGGAGGAGGCGGCGTAGCTGATCCGCGCCGGCGGCGTTCCGGTCTCCTTGGCGTACTGCGCGGAGGCCTGGTCTAAGGCATTCTTAAGGGACGCAGCGGCGAAGATGGTGACTTGCCCCCCAGCAGGCGGGCCTTGGGCCGCGGCCGGCAGGCCGAAGCCGACCGCCAGGAGGAGGGCGAGAACGAGGGACAGGAGGCGGCGCGTCATTCCTATATGTTTGGTGGAATATAGAGGCCGGCGCAAGCCGAGCCGATCGGCCGCATGTGACGGAATGAAGACTCGGCCTAGCGTCCCTACATAAGCGTCTGAAGGCGCAGGCCCTTCGAGGGCCACAAAATAGGGAGTGTGTGCGTGATGATCCAACGTGCGCCCAAGACGGAACCGCCGGCGACCAAGCCCCGGCCGGGCTCCGAGGACGAGCTTCTGGACGAGGGACTGGAAGAGAGCTTCCCCGCGTCGGACCCGCCGTCGGCTGCGCGGCCCCACCATCTGCCGGATCACCGGCCGGTGTGGGATCAGCGGCCAGAGACCGACTAGCGGTCGATCTTCCAGGGCTGGCCTACCAGACCCAGCCGCGCGGGTGGGGGGTGACGTCGCCGTCGAGGTCGATCATCACCTCGTCCACGTAGCACCAGCCCCAGCCCTCGGGCTCGTAGTAGGCCTCCATCACCGGATGGCCGGTCGCCTGGAAGTGCTTCGTGCCGTGCTTGCCGATCGACTGGTCGCAGCAGCCCACGTGGCCGCACACGCGGCAGATCCTCAGGTGGATCCAGTCCTGGCCGAGCTTCAGGCACTCCTCGCAGCCGTCGGCCGAGGGCTTGACCGTCCTGAAGTCGCCGAGGTGCCTGCAGCTCATCCGTCCAAATCCCTAAGCCCGTGTTTCGGCCGCCTCGTGCAGCCCTGCCAACCAGCCGTGGATCTGGGCCACCGCCGCGGCCCCTTCGCCCACCGCTGCCGCCACCCGCTTGGTCGAGCCCGAGCGCACGTCGCCGATGGCGAACACGCCGTCCAGGCTGGTCATCAGGGGCATCGGATTGGAGTCCTGCGGCCGGGCGACCTTGCCCGTTAGCACGAAGCCCTTGTCGTCGATCGCCACGTCGCAGCCGCCGAGCCAGCTGGTGCAGGGGTCCGCGCCGATGAACAGGAACAGGTGCTGGATGGCATGCCGGCTCTCCTCGCCGGTCTGGTTGTCGCGCCAGGCGATGGCCTCCAGCACGCCGGACGGGTCGACGGTCAGCTTGCACACCTCGGTGTGCACCAGCAGCTCGATGTTGGGCTGAGCCTTGATGCGGTCGATCAGGTACCTGGACATGGTCGCCTCGAGCCCCGGCCCGCGCACCAGCATCCACACCTTGGCGGTCTTGCTGGCCAGATAGACCGCCGCCTGGCCGGCCGAATTGCCGCCCCCCACCAGCACCACCTCCTGGCCCGAGCACAGCGCGCCCTCGACCGGCGAGGCCCAATAGTGCACCCCGCTCTCGGCCTCCTCCAGCCCGGGCGCGCGGGGATGGCGGTATTCGGCGCCCGAGGCGATCACCACGGTGCGGGCGCGGATCTTGCCGTCGTCGCGCGTCTCCAGCACGTAGTCGCCGTCGGGGCAGTTGCAGTCGAGCCGGCTCACGGAGGCCGGGATCACCACCTCCGCGCCGAACTTCTGCGCCTGGGAGAAGGCGCGGCCGGCCAGGGCCTGGCCCGAGATGCCGGTGGGGAAGCCCAGGTAGTTCTCGATGCGCGCCGAGGCGCCCGCCTGGCCGCCGAACGCGCGGGTCTCCAGCACCACCACCGACAGGCCCTCCGACGCGGCGTAGACCGAGGTGGCCAGGCCCGCCGGCCCGGCGCCCACCACCGCCACGTCGTAGCGGCGCTCGCCGTCGAGCTTGGGCAGCAGGCCGATGCATTGGGCCAGTTCGTGCTCGGCCGGATGGCGCAGGGTCTTGCCGTCGGGGCACAGCACCAGCGGCAGGTCGGCGGCCGAGGGGTTGACGCAGGCCAGGAGGGCGTCGGCCTCGTGCTCGATGGCCGGGTCCAGGACCCGATAGGGGATGGCGTTGCGGGCCAGGAAGTTCTGCAGCCGCATCAGCGCCGGATTGTCGGGCGGCCCGATCAGGACGGGGCCGCCGGCCCCCGCCTCGATCAGGCCGACGCGGCGCAGGATCAGGGCGCGCATGATGCGCTCGCCGAGCTCCGCCTCGGCGATCACCAGGCCACGCAGGCCCTCGGGCGGGATGGCCAGGGCCTCGACCCCGTCCGCCGCCCGCGCGTCGACGAAGGACGCTCGCCCCGACAACTGGCCCACCTCGGCCAGGAAATGGCCAGGGCGGTAGGCGTTGACCGGCAAGTCGTGGCCGAGGCCGTCGCGGCGGGTCACGTCCACGCGCCCCGAAAGGATCACGAACATGCCGAGGCCGGCCTCGCCCGCGTGCATCAGGTAGTCGCCGGACGCGTAGCGGCGGTCCTCGCCGAACCGGCGCAGGCGCGCGATCTCGTCGTCGGTGAGCGTGAAATACATCTGTTCGCGCCGGTTCCTGAGGATCGGCGGGGAGTAGACGTTCGGGTCGTCCTGGGTGGCCATGCGGTTCCCCTCGCAACAGCGCGGCGGGAACCGCACCACGTCCCGCGACGGGTGTCCAGCGGCGCCGGCTAGACCGTCGGGGCGAGGACGGTGGTGATGGCCGCGCCGGCGGTCAGCAGCTTGTGCACCGGGCACAGCTCGGCGATCTCCAGCAGGCGTTGGCGCTGCTCGTCGTCGAGCGGACCGGCGAGGGTGATGGTGCGGTCGAAGATGTCGACCGGTTTGGCCGAGATGTCGCGGCGATGGCTGACCCGCACCTGGACCGCGCCGAGCGCCCAGCCCTTGCGCTTGGCGTAGAGCCGCAGGGTCTGGGTGGTGCAGGCGGCCAGGCCCGCGCCGACCAGGTCGTGGGGCGTGGGGCCGAGGTCGAGGCCGCCCAGCGCCACCGGCTCGTCGACGACGAAGCGGGCCGGGCCGGCCGTGAGCAGGATCTGCAGGCCGCCATGCCCGGTATCCTCGGCTATGACGGGGTGGGGGGCGTCGGTCATGGGGATCCTCCAGGGCGCGGCGTGTTCTAGCGCGACCGCCCCTGGACGGGGAAGGGTGGGGCGTCTAGCGAACCGTGAGCAAGGAGCCAGTCATGACCGCCGAGCCCGTCATCGCCGTGATCGCCGCCGGGGACATGGGGGCAGGGGTCGGCGCCCGCCTGACCGAGCGGGGCTGCCGGGTGCTGACCTCGCTGGCCGGCCGCAGCGCCGCCACCCGCGCCCGGGCCGAGGCGGCCGGCATGGCCGACGCGTCGGAGGCCGAACTCGCCGGTGCCGGCATGATCCTGTCGATCGTGCCGCCTGGCGACGCCCTGGCCCTGGCCGAGCGGCTGGCCCCGGCCCTGGCGGCCGCGCCGGTCAAGGCGCTCTATGTCGACTGCAATGCAGTGAGCCCGCAGACGGCGCGGACGATCGCCGCGGTGATCGAGGCGACGGGCGCGCCCTTCGTCGACGCCGGCGTGATCGGCTATGCCCCCAAGGCCGGCTATACCCCTGTGGTCTATGCTTCAGGCCAGGCGGCGCCGCGGTTCGCCGAGCTCAATACCCATGGCCTGGACATCCGGGTGATGGATGGGCCGGTCGGCCAGGCCTCGGCCCTGAAGATGTGCTACGGCGGCCTGACCAAGGGGCTGCACGCGGTGGGTGTCGCCGTCATCCGCGGGGCCATGGAGGCGGGGATAGAGGAGGCCTACCTCACCGAACTGGCGTCCAGCCAGCCGATGCTGCTCGATTATTTCACCCGCCGTACCCCGGGCATCTTCGGCAAGGCCTACCGCTGGGTGGCCGAGATGCAGGAGATCGGCGACTTCCTGGGCGGCCCAAGCGAGGCGATCTACGACGGCGCGGCCGCCCTGTTCGACGGCATGGCCACGGACCACGCCGGCGCCCAGACCGAAGAGGCGCGACTGCTCGCGTTCCTGGCTCGCGCCAGGCCGCCTAATCCATGAAATAGCCGTCCGACCGTTCGAAACGTTCGCCGCGGAGCCGCCGGAACACCCGGATCATGCGTGGCCGGCTGAGCACCCACGCGTTGTAGGCCGCCGCCGCAATGGCGGTCAGCAGCCAATTGTGGAACCCCGCCTGCAGGGCGAGGATCAGGACGGCGGTGCTCGCGATCCAGAACAGGATCGCGCGCGCATCACGTGGTCTCATGGCCTTGCTCGCTCGTCACAGATCAAGCTTCCCCGCGGTGATCAAACCGCCCAGAAGACCAAGCGGTTCCCGCACTGCAGCATACGTAATTTTAGGTATGGAGCATCATTTCCACGGCGCCTTGGCGGGGGCCGGGGCGACCGGCTAGGGTGGGGCGAAGATGCTCAAGATGCCTCCCGTCGACGGCCGCGTGCTCGCGCGCAGGGCCGAGATCGCCCGCGCCCTCGCCGCCATCGTCCCGGATGGGGTGATCGCCGACAAGGACGCCCTGCGCGTCTACGAATCCGACGGCCTGACCGCCTATCGCCAGCCCCCCATGCTGGCCGTGCTGCCCCGCACCACGCAGGAGGTGTCGCAGATCCTGGCCTGGTGTCACCGCGAAGGGGTGAAGGTGGTGCCGCGCGGTTCCGGCACGTCGCTGTCGGGCGGGGCCCTGCCGCTGGAGGACGCGGTGCTGCTGGGCATGGCGCGCTTCAACCGGGTGCTCGAGATCGACTACGCCGACCGCGTGGCGGTCGTGCAGCCTGGGGTAACCAACCTGGCGGTGACCCAGGCGGTGGAGGCGGAAGACTTCTACTACGCCCCCGATCCCTCCAGCCAGATCGCCTGCTCGATCGGCGGCAACGTGGCCGAGAACTCCGGCGGGGTGCACTGCTTGAAGTACGGCCTGACCACCAACAATGTGCTCGGCGTCGAGATGGTGCTGATGGACGGCCAGGTGGTGCGCCTGGGCGGCCGCACGCTCGATGCCCAGGGCCTGGACCTCTTGGGCGTGGTGGTCGGCTCGGAAGGCCTGCTGGGCGTGGTCACCGAGGTGACCGTGCGCATCCTGCGCAAGCCCGAGACGGCCCGGGCGGTGTTGATCGGCTTCCCGAGCGTGGAGGAGGCGGGCCGCACGGTGGCCGAGGTGATCGCCGCCGGGATCATCCCCGCCGGCATGGAGATGATGGACAAGCCCGCCATCCACGCCGCCGAGGCCTTCGTCGGGGCGGGCTATCCGCTCGATGTCGAAGCCCTGCTGATCGTCGAACTCGACGGCCCAGGGGCCGAATGCGACCACCTGATCGGCGAGGTCGAAGCGATCGGCCGGCGCAACGGCTCGACCACCTGCCGCGTGTCGGGCAGCGAGGCCGAGCGCCTGGCGTTCTGGGCGGGGCGCAAGGCGGCCTTCCCGGCGGTGGGCCGCATCTCGCCCGACTACTACTGCATGGACGGCACCATCCCGCGCCGCCGGCTGCCGGAGGTGCTGCAGCGGATGGAGGCCCTGTCCGCAACCCACGGGCTCAAGGTCGCCAACGTGTTCCACGCCGGCGACGGCAACCTGCACCCCCTGATCCTCTATGACGCCAACAAGGACGGCGAACTGCAGCGGGCCGAGGCGTTCGGGGCCGACATCCTGCGCCTGTGTGTCGAGGTGGGCGGGGTGCTGACGGGCGAGCACGGGGTGGGCGTGGAGAAGCGCGACCTGATGCCGGCCATGTTCAGCGAGACCGACCTGAAGCATCAGCAGAGGGTCAAGTGCGCCTTCGATCCCGAGCTGCTGCTCAACCCGGGCAAGGTGTTTCCCGTGCTGCACCGCTGCGCCGAACTCGGCCGCATGCACGTGCACGGCGGCAAGACCGCCTTCCCCGAGCTGCCGCGGTTCTGATGAAGCCGACCAGCACCGAAGAGTTGGCGGAGGCCATCGCCGAGGCGGCGGCTTCGGGGCGCAGGCTGGAAATCGCCGGCGGCGGGACCAAGGCCCGGATCGGGGCTCCGCGCGAGGTCGAGTGGGTTCACATGACCGCCTTCGCCGGCGTCATCGACTACGACCCGGCCGAGCTGGTGCTGACCGCGGGAGCGGGGACGCCGCTCGCGGAGATCGAGGCCCTGGTGGCGTCCAAGAACCAGATGCTGGCGTTCGAACCGCATGGGGCGGCGGGCTCGACCATCGGCGGGGCCGTGGCGGCGGGCGTCTCGGGCTCGCGGCGGGTGTCGCGGGGCGCCGCGCGCGACCATCTGCTGGGCTTCAAGGCGGTGTCGGGGCGCGGCGAGGCCTTTGTCGGCGGGGCCAAGGTGGTCAAGAACGTGACCGGCTACGACCTGCCCAAGCTGGCGGCGGGCAGCTGGGGCCGGCTGTTCGCCATGACCGAGGTGACGCTGAAGGTGCTGCCGCGGCCGCCCGAGCAGGTGACGTTGGCGGCGCAGACGCGGGATGCGGCCGGCGCCGTCGCCCTGATGGCCAAGGCCCTGGGCTCACAGGCCGAGGTCGCGGCGGCGGGATCCGTGGATGGGGTCACCGCCCTGCGGCTGGAGGGCTTCGGGCCGTCGGTGGCGGCCCGGCGGGCGCTGCTGGAGGCCATGGCGCCGATGCGGCCTTTGTCGCAGGACGAGGCCGAGGCGTTCTGGTCGGGCCTGAAGCAGCCCTTGCCTGATGCGCCGGTTCTGTGGCGGCTGAGCCTGCCGGCCAGTCGGGCGGCGGAGGTCGTGGTCAAGCGCCTGGGGCCCTCGCGAATGGACTGGGGCGGCGCCCGGCTGTGGCTCGCCTGCGAGGATGCGCAGAAGGTGCGTGCGGCGGCCGAGGCGGCCGGCGGCCACGCCATGCTCGTTCGCGCGCCTGAGGCCATGCGCCGGACGGTTGCCGCGCTGCACCCTCAGCCCGAGCCGGTCATGGCGCTGGAACGGCGCATCCGGCTTGCCTTCGACCCGGCGGGCGTGTTCGAGACCGGGCGGTTCCCCGATGCAGACTAGGTTCTCGCCCGCCCTCCTCGCCGATCCCGACATGGCCGCTTCGGAGGCCGTGATCCGCAAGTGCGTGCACTGCGGCTTCTGCACCGCCACCTGCCCGACCTATGTGATCCTCGGCGACGAGCTCGACAGCCCCCGGGGCCGCATCTACCTGATGAAGGAGATGTTGGAGCATGAGCGGGCGCCCACCGCCGAGGTGGTCAAGCACATCGACCGCTGCCTCTCCTGCCTGTCGTGCATGACCACCTGCCCCTCGGGCGTGAACTACATGCACCTGGTCGACCACGCCCGCGCCTATATCGAGGATCGCTACCGGCGGCCGCTGCGCGAGCGGCTGCTGCGCGGGCTGCTGGCCTGGGTCCTGCCCCATCCGGGGCGCTTCCGCGTCGCCCTGGCCCTGGCGCGCCTGGCCAAGCCTCTCGAGCCGCTGCTGCGCAAGGTCGAGGCGCTGAAGCCGTTCGCCGCCATGCTGGCCCTGGCGCCCGCGCGCCGGCGCCCGGCCGCACGGGCGCCGGCCGCGCTTGCCCCCGCCGCGCCGAAAGGCCGGGTCGCCCTGCTGGTGGGCTGCGCCGAGCCGGTTCTGAAGCCCGAGTTCCGCGCGGCCGCGGCGCGGCTGCTGACCCGCGCCGGCTACGCGGTGGTCACGGCGGCCGGGGAGGGCTGCTGCGGCGCCCTGGTGCACCATATGGGCCGCAAGGCCGAGGCCCTCGACGACGCCCGCCGCAACGTCGACGCCTGGACGGCGCAGATCGAGGGCGGCGGGCTCGACGCCATCCTGGTCACCGCCTCCGGCTGCGGCACGACGATCAAGGACTACGGCTTCATGCTGCGCGACGATCCGGCCTATGCCGGCAAGGCCGCGAAGGTTTCGGCCCTGGCCAAGGACGTCACCGAGTTCCTCGCCGCCATCGGCCTGCCGCCGCCATCCCATCCCCAGGGCCTGAGGGTGGCCTACCATGCCGCCTGCTCCCTGCAGCACGGCCAGAAGGTCACAGAAGCGCCAAAGACGCTGCTGCTTCAGGCAGGCTATGAGGTGCGCACGCCCGTCGACGCCCATCTCTGTTGCGGCTCGGCGGGCGTGTACAACATCCTGCAGCCCGAACTGGCCGACGCCATCGGCCGGCGCAAGGTGGAAACCCTGGATCGTCTGTCCGCCGATGTGATCGCCCTAGGCAACATCGGCTGCGCGACCCAGATCGCCCTCAGGACCAAGGTCCCGGTGGCGCACACGGTGGAACTGCTCGACTGGGCCCACGGCGGGCCGCCCCCTTCCTCGCTTTCGTAAGGAGCCGCGATGTCCTTCCTCACCCTCGACCAAGCCAACGCCGTGATCGCCGCCACCCAGGCCAAGGGGCGCGAGCTGGGCCTGAAGCCGCTTACCGTCGCGGTGGTGGACGCCGGCGGCGCCCTGATCGCCTTCCAGCGCGCCGACGGGTCGCCGGCGCTGCGCCACGCCATCGCCATCGGCAAGGCGTCGGCCTGCGTGGGGCTGGGCGTGCCCTCGCGCAAGGCCGGGGAGATGGCGGCGGAGCGGCCGCACTTCGTCGGCGCCATCGGCCACCTTGCGCCGTACGGCCTCGTGCCGGTGGCGGGCGGGGTCAATGTGGTGGATGCCGACGGCCGCATCATCGGGGCGGTGGGGGCGTCGGGCGACACCTCGGACAACGACGAGGCCTGCGTCCTGGCGGGCATCGCCGCCGCCGGGCTGAAGGCTCAAGGGTAAGGTCATGGCGGGCATGATCGACAAGGCGGGCCTACAGGTCGCCGAGGCCCTGGCGGACTTCATCGAGGGCCGAGCCCTGCCGGGCACGGGCATCGCGCCGGAGGCTTTCTGGGCCGGGGCGGCGAAGATCTTCGAGGGCTTCGCGCCGGACAACCGGGCGCTGCTGAAGACCCGCGACGAGATCCAGGCGAGGATCGACGCCTGGCATCAGGCGCGCCGCGGCCAGCAGATCGACCAGGGTGAATACCAGGCCTTCCTGCGCTCCATCGGCTATCTGGTCGACGAACCGCAGCCCTTCTCCATCACGTCCGAGCGGGTGGACGACGAGCTGGCGCGGCTGGCCGGGCCGCAACTGGTGGTGCCGGCGCTCAACGCCCGCTTCGTGCTCAACGCCGCCAACGCCCGCTGGGGCAGCCTGTACGACGCCCTCTACGGGACCGACGCCCTCGGTCCGCCGCCGTCTGGCCGAGGCTTCGACGTCGAGCGCGGGGCCGTGGTGATCGCCCGGGCCAAGACCTTCCTCGACGATACGGTCCCGCTGGCCATGGGGACCCATTCGGTGGTGTCGGGGTATCGCATCGAGGATGGGGCGCTGGTCCCCGCCCTCAGCGACCCCGCTCTCCTGGCGGGCTGGCGCGGCGATCCGGCGAACCCTCAGGCGATCCTGTTCCGCCACAACGGCATCCACATCGAGCTGGTGATCGACCGCGATCATGCGATCGGCAGGACCGATCCGGCGGGCGTGGCCGACGTGGTGCTGGAAGCGGCGCTCTCGACCATCGTCGACCTGGAGGACTCCATCGCCGCAGTCGACGCCGAGGACAAGGTCGAAGCCTACGCCAACTGGCTGGGCCTGATGCGCGGCGACCTGGAAGCCAGCTTCGACAAGGGCGGGCGGCCCGTGACCCGCAGCCTGAACGAGGACCAGGCCTGGACCGCGCCCGACGGATCGAGCTTCACCCTGCACGGGCGCAGCTTGCTCTTCGTGCGCAACGTCGGCCACCTGATGACCACGCCGGCGGTGCGGCTGAAGGACGGCTCGGAGGCGCCCGAGGGCATTCTCGACGCTATTGTCACCAGCCTGATCGGCCTGCACGACCTGAAGGGCCTCGGCCGCTATCGCAACAGCCGCGCCGGCTCGATCTACATCGTGAAGCCCAAGATGCACGGGCCCGCCGAAGCCGCTTTCGCCAACCGCCTGTTCGACGCGGTGGAGGACCTGCTCGGCCTCGACCGCCACACGGTGAAGATCGGGCTGATGGACGAGGAGCGGCGCACCTCGTCGAACCTGGCCGCCTGTATCGAGGCGGTGAAGGGCCGGCTGGTGTTCATCAACACCGGCTTCCTCGACCGCACCGGCGACGAGATCCACACCTCGATGCAGGCCGGCGCCATGGTGCGCAAGGGGCAGATGAAGGGCGAGGCCTGGATCAAGGCCTACGAGGACCGCAACGTGCGCATCGGTCTGGCCTGCGGCCTCAGCGGCAAGGCGCAGATCGGCAAAGGCATGTGGGCCGCGCCCGACCGCATGGCCGACATGCTGGAGCAGAAGGTCGGCCACCCCCGCTCCGGCGCCAACACCGCCTGGACGCCCAGCCCTACGGCGGCGACCCTGCACGCCCTTCACTACCACCAGGTCGACGTGTTCGCCCGCCAGCGCGAGATCGTGGGGGAGGCGGTTCCACCGCTGGACGCGCTGCTGACCATCCCCCTGGCGCACGGCGTCAACTGGTCTGACGCCGAGATCCGCGAGGAGCTCGACAACAACGCCCAGGGCATCCTCGGCTATGTAGTGCGCTGGGTGGACCAGGGCGTCGGCTGCTCCAAGGTGCCCGACATCCACGACATCGCCCTGATGGAGGACCGCGCCACCCTGCGCATCTCCTCCCAGCACATGGCGAACTGGCTGATGCACGGGGTGTGCAAGGCCGAGGACGCGGAGGCCGCGCTCAGGCGCATGGCGGGCAAGGTCGATCAGCAGAATGCCGACGACCCGCTCTACAGCCCGATGTCCGGCCGCGAGGACCGGAGCCGGGCCTTCCAGGCGGCGCGGGCTCTGGTGTTCGAGGGCGCAGTCCAGCCCAACGGCTACACCGAGCCCCTGCTGCACCGCTTCCGCGCCGAGGTGAAGGCGCAGAGCGGCGACTGAGGAACCGGGATTGTCGCAATTGCTCGCTTGGCCGATGGGCATTTGTCGGGGAATGTTCGGTCGACGGGCGACCCATCAGAGTCTCTCGGGGGAGAGAAACGCATGTTCCATCAGCTGCTGACGCCGATCGGCGGAAGCCTGCCCTTGTCCTTCATCGTGGCCGCCCTGCCGGTGGCGGTGGTGCTGGTCATGCTGGGCGTGCTGCGGCGACCGGCTTGGCAGTCCTCGCTGGCGGGGGTGGTCGTCGCCCTGATCATCGCGGTCACCCTGTGGAAGATGCCCCTGGGCATGGCGCTGAACAGCACCGCCGCGGGCGTCACCTTCGCCGTCTGGCCGGTGATGTGGATCGTGTTCAACGCCCTGCTGCTCTACAACATCACGGTGAAGACCGGCCGCTTCGAGGATCTGCGCCGGTGGATGATCGAGCACATGCCCGGCGACAAGCGGGTGGTGCTGGTGGTGATCGGCTTCTGCTTCGGCGCCTTGCTCGAAGGGGTCGCCGGCTTCGGCACCCCCGTCGCGATCTGCTCGTCCCTGCTGATCGCGCTCGGCTTCCCCACGCTCGAGGCCCTGACCTTCTGCCTGATCTTCGACACGGCCTGCGTGGCCTTCGGCGCGCTCGGCGTGCCGGTGACGACCCTGGCGGGCGTGACGGGCCTGCCCGCCCACGCCCTGGGTTCCATGATCGGCCGGCAGCTGCCGTTCATGGCCTTCCTGCTGCCGTTCTACGTGACGGCGATGTACGGCGGGCTGAAGTCGATCAAGGCCCTGTG
>DASYBX010000177.1:0-24763 GCA_036500495.1 Caulobacteraceae bacterium | reverse complement strand
AGGCGCGGCAACTCCTCGGCCACCATGAACTGGAACTCGGTGCGGAACAGGCCGATGCCCTCCGCGCCCGTCTCGCGCAGGATGTCGAGGTCCACGGCCAGGCCGGCGTTCATCAGCAGGGTGATCTTGGCCCCATCGCGGGTGAAGGCGGGCGTGTCGCGCAGGCGGGCGAACTCGGCCCGGCGCTGGGCCCGCACCTCCATGCGCGCCTGCACCGCCTCGATCACGTCGGGCCGCGGGCGCAGATAGGCCTCGCCGGTCTCCGCGTCGACCACCACCGGGTCGCCCAGGTTCACGCGGTCGCGCAGGCCCGCCAGGCGGCCGACGCAGGGGATGTCGAGCGCCCGGGCGATGATCGCCGCGTGGCTGGCGCTGGAGCC
Organism: Caulobacteraceae bacterium; assembly: GCA_036500495.1. Lineage (GTDB taxonomy): Bacteria > Pseudomonadota > Alphaproteobacteria > Caulobacterales > Caulobacteraceae > BOG-938. Next base: position 24,383 of record DASYBX010000177.1, on the reverse strand, counting down.
CTCCTCCAGCAACAGGCCGCGCAGCTTGGTGCGGTCGTATTCCAGCAGGTCCGCCGGGCCCAGGTTGCGGGCGATCAGGATGGCGTTGTCGGGCAGCAGCCGCCGCGCCGCGCCGTCGCCCGTCAGGTGGCGCAGCAGGCGGTCGTTGAGGTCTTCCAGGTCGTGCAGCCGCTCGCGCATGTAGGGGTCGCGCACCGCGCCCATCCGCGCCCGGTGCTCCGAGCGCACCCGCTCGACCGCCGCCTCCGCGGTCAGGCCCGAGCGCACCGCCTCCTCCAGCGACCGGTTCCAGCTGCTGGAATGGGCCAGCATGCGGTAGGTCTCGAGCACGTCGAGCGAGGGGCCGACGATGCCGTGCTGGCCGTCGAGCATGCCGTCGAGTTGCTGGTGCAGGGCCTCGATCGCCAGCTTGAGCCGCTGCTCCTCGCGCACGGCGTCGTCCGACAGCAACTGCTCGACCACCACCGGCGCCTCGTGCAGCACCGCCTCGCCATAGGCCAGGCCTTCGGCGAACCGCGCGCCCTTGAGCCGCTCCGGGCGGTTGGGCGCGAGCTCGACGCCCTTCAGCTCATCCCGGCCGATCAACCCGCCGCCGGCCACCATCTCGGCCAGGACCATGGCGATGATCTGCAGGTCCTCGACTTCTTCCTCGGTGTAGACGCGGGTGGTGCGGTTCTGCACGACCAGCACCCCGATGGTGCGGCCGCCGCGCAGCAGGGGCACGCCGAGGAAGGCGTGGTAGGGGTCTTCGCCGGTCTCGGGGCGGTAGGAGAAGGACGGGTGGTCCGGCGCGTCCGACAGGTTCAGCGGCCGGCCCAGCTTCATGATCTCGCCGACCAGGCCCTCGCCGGGCTTCAGCCGGGTGCTGTGCACGGCCGACGGATTCAGGCCCTCGGTGGCGAACAGCTCCAGGTCGTCGTTGGCGCGCTTCAGATAGAGGGAGCAGACCTCGGCGACCATCGACAGGGCGATGATGCGCACGACCATGTCCAGGCGCACCTGGGCCGGGCCGCCGCCCGCCAGGGCTTCGCGGATCTGGCGCAGCAGACTGCGCGGTCCGCGCACGGCCAAGCCCGTGATCGCCATACACTCTCCCTTTTCGGCCCCGTTCTAGCCCGCCGCAGTCGCCTGCGGGAGGGACGAGGCTCCAAATTCACCACCCACCCGGGTTTGCGCCCAACCTTTGCGCTGGCCCGGACGGTTCTTCCTAGCCTCTAGTTGGGGTTTGCGACAGCCGATTGCAGTCCCTAGCCAATACGGCTTTCCGCACGCTTTCACTCCGCCGCCCCGCCGCGTTCGCATAACGCCGTTCAAGCAGGCGCTGGACATAGGCCGCAACTCTGACCAATGCTACTCTGGGTTAGGTAGGGGGAGCGGTCATGAGCAACGATGCGACAAGCATAAAGATTCTCGATATCGGCGAGGTCTTGAGCGACACCTTCGCGGTCATTGGACGGAGCTTCGTCCTCCTGGCCAATGTCGCGGTGATGCTGGTCGCCATCCCGGCGGTAGTGAGAATCGCCGGCGTCGTCCTGACCCCCCTGTCCCCGGTGTTCGCCCTGGTGTCGGCGCTGGGCATCGTCGCATCGGCGATCGGAGGGCTTCTGGCCTACGCCGTCCTCTTCCAGCTGACGATGCAGGACCTGCACGGCCAGACGCCTTCGACCGAGGCCCTGTTCAGCGTCGCGTTCAGCAAGTTCCTGCCGATGCTCGGCCTGGCCATCCTCTTGGGGTTCGGCGTGACCCTGGGGACCATGCTGCTGATCGTGCCGGGCATCATCCTGGCCACGGCCTGGTCGGTGGCCATGCCCGCGCTGGTGCTGGAGAACCGCGGGGTGTTCGGCGCCTTCAAGCGCAGCGCCGAGCTGACCCGCCACAAGCGCTGGTCCATCTTCCTGCTGTTCTTCCTCGTCTTCCTGATCTTCGCCGTCGTGGACGTGGTGCTCCTGGCGCTGTTCGGCGGCTTCCACGGTCTTGTGTCCCGCGGGCCATCGATTACCAATACCGTCCTGTCGTCTCTGCTGAGCGTGATCACGATCCCGTTCGGAGCGGTGTTGTACGCGGCCCTGTTCAACCGGCTGCGCGGTAACGAGGGCTACGGCGCGGAGGCCGTGGCGGAGGTGTTCGCCTAACCAGAAAACCCATAGCGGAGGCAGTCATGAGCGTTTCCGTCGCCGATCCGGGCAGGCGCCTGGACATCGGCAAGGTGCTGACCGACGGCCTGGCCGTCGTGGCGCGTAATTTCGGCCCGTTCTTCCTGCTGGCCCTGCTGCTGCAGGGCATACCCTCCGCCCTGGTCGCCTACGGCCAGCTGATGGCCAAGGCCAGCGGGGGCTTCATCATCTTCACGTTCCTCGGCGGCGTCGCCAGCCTGGTCACCGTGCCCATGCTGCAGGGCGCGCTGTTCTCCGGGTCGATGGCCGACCTGGAAGGTCATCCGACGGCGATGAACGATTGGCTGGCGACAGGCCGGCAGCACTGGCTGAGCATGCTCGGCCTGAACATCCTGATGGGCCTGGGCGTGTTCTTCGGCATGATCCTGCTGATCGTGCCCGGCATCCTTCTGGCCCTGCGCTGGGCGGTGTCCGCTCCCCTGGTGGTGCTGGAGGGACGAGGCATCCAGGAGGCGATGGGCCGCAGCGCCGACCTCACCAAGGACCGCCGCTGGTCGATCTTCCTCCTGGGACTGATCCTGTTGGGGGCGCTGATCGTGGTCGAGATGGTCCTGGGCATCCTCGGCATCCCGTTCGGCGGCCTGCACAAAGGCTCTGCCTTCGCCACGGTGATCGCACCCCTGATCAACATCTGCACCAGCGTGGTGGCCTATCCGGTGGGGACAGCCCTGTTCCGCCAACTGCGCGGCGACAAGGAAGGCGGCAATCCCGAGGTGCTGGGCGAGGTGTTCGCCTAGGTCTTTCGTGCGGCTGAAGAGGGGTGGGCATGAGCGTTGCAGCAACGACAGGGCGCCTGGACATCGGCGCAGCGGTTTCGGATTCGATCCGGGTGATCCAGCGGCGCTGGTCACAATTCCTGATCGCCGGCATAATCCTGATCGCAACCCCTCAAATCTTGAGCGGGGCGAAGCGGCGCGCCCACGGCCGCCCTGGCCGAGGTGTTCGCCTAACCTCCCCTCACCCCTTGTCGTGCTTGTCGAGGCGGCGGCGGCCCAGCAGGGCGCGGGCCTCCAGCCGCTGGCGCAGGGCGGCGTAGTAGGCGGAGAGGAAGGCGCCGTCGCTCTCCTCGCCCCGGGCATAGCCGATCTTCTGGCGGATGCGGTCGGCGACCACCTGCACCGCCTTGCGGTCGAAGCGGCGCAGCACGTCCTCCAGCACCTGCAGCTCCTTGATGCCGTAGGCGTCGAGCTGCGCCAGGGTGAAGCGGATGGCCGAGGTCTCGTAGACCCCGCCCTGGGCGAGGTCGCGCAGCAGTCGCCGGTCGGGGACCTTGACCACCCAGGTGCCGGCCAGGATGTCGCCGGCGCGCAGGCGGTCTTTGTTGAACAGGGGCAGCAGGGCGAACACCCCGCACCAGACCGTGGCCGACAGCTTCATCCAGCCGCCGGCGATGTCGGTGGGGGCGAACAGCACGCCGAGGGGGATGTAGAGCTCCAGTTCGCGCAGGGCGTTGCGCGTGAAGATGGCGTCCGCCGTCAGCCGCCCCCCGTTCCTGGCCGCGACCCTGAGGCCGCAGCGCCGCTTGCCGGGCGTGGCCGCGCGGGCGCTGAGCTCGAAGGCGATGAAATAGAAGTTGCGCAGCACGAAGCCGGCCAGCAGCCACAGCACCAGCAGGGCCTCGCCGCCGCCCTTGTTGTGCACGGCGAACAGGCCGAGGAGCCCCGCGATGGTCAAGCCGATGAAGATCGCGCCCATCAGCAGCTCGTCGAGGATCAGGGCGCTGAGCCTCTGGCCGACATCGGCCAGCCGCAGCCTGAGATCCACGCCCTCGGGCGTCACCAGCGAGCGCACCTCGGCGTCGGGCCCCGCGGCCCGTGCGACCGGCGCGGCCTTCACCTTCGGCGGAGCCTTCGCCTTCTTCGCGGTCAGCGCCTCAGCCACCGGCCCGCTCCAGCTTGGTCCGCGGGCCGCGGAACAGGTAGAGGTAGGCTGGCCACAGCACCAGGGTCGCGCCGGCGATCGCATAGCGCACGAGGTCGTCCTGGATCAGCTGGCGGCCGAGCCCTTCCAGCATTCCGGCGCAGAGCAGCATCACCAGCACCCCGCCCATCAGGGCCCCCGACCGCCGGCCGGCGGCGGCGGCCGCGTCCAGGCGCGCCTTCTGACCGGGAAAGGCCGTCGCCCAGCCGATGTGGAAGCCCGCGGCGCTCGCCAGGATGATGGCGAAGTTCTCGGTCACCCCGTGGATGCCGAGCCAGCCGCCCACCTGGAATCCCAGGCCCTTGGACACGAACAGGGCAACGAACGCCCCCATCATGCAGCCGTTGCTGACCACCAGGAAAACGGTCGGCAGGCCGAACGCGAACCCCAGGGCGAAGGCCAGCAGGGCGATGCCGGCGTTGTGGGTGAACAGATAGGCGGCGAAGGCCGACAGGGGCTGATTCTGGCCGCCCGCGTAGAGCGTGTGGCGAAGGGTCTCGACCGAGGCGGACGGATCGCGGCCGCTGGCCAGGGCCGGCGGGATGAAGGCGTCGAACCACTCCGGCTGGCTGACCACCAGGCCGTAGCCCACCGCCATGCCCAGCAGCAGCAGCAGCGTGGCCACCACCGTCTCCTTCCACAGGGCGCGGGCGGCGGCCGGCCAGTCGTCGAGGAAGAAGCGCGCCAGGCTCGACCAGATGGAGCCGCGCACGCCGTAGACGACGAAATAGGCCCGGGCGCACAGGCTCTCGAGGTAGTCGAGCAGGCCGCGGTCCAGCGAGATGGCGCGCGCCACCGACAGCGACGACAGGGCGGCCCGGTAGAGCACGGGGATGGCCAGCAGGTCGTCGTCCGACAGCTGCGCCGCCGAGCCCCGCTCGACCTTGACGAGCAGGGACTCCAGCTTGCGCCAACCGGCCTCCCGCTCCTCGCGGAACCGCGTGCTCTTCAGCTGCAGCTCGCTCACAGCCTGTCCCTCTGCTTGATCTCGGCGTAGCGGGCGAGCAGGGCCGGCCCCAGGCTGTCGAAGTCGGCGCGCAGGATGTCGACGCCCATGCGCCGCAGCCGGCTGGTCACCAGCTCCCGCTCCCCCGCCAGGGTCCCGGCCATGACCGCCTTGGTCACGTCGGAGGGGCGGTGGATCTCGCCTTGCTCGAGGCCCTCCAGCTCCTCGTCCTCGGACACCACGAACACCACCAGGTGCGTCTTCATCAGTCGGCCGATGTGCTCGATCATCAGCTCGGCGGTGGTGGAGTCGGTGAACTCGGTGAAGATCACCACCAGCGAGCGGCGCTGCAGGTGGGCGCCCAGCTGCACCAGGCCCAGGGTGTAGTTGGTCTCGGCCGAGCGGTAGTCGATGCGCGACGCCAGCCGCTGCAGCGCGGGAAAGGCGCCGGGGCCGCCGAGCGTCCCGGTCCACAGGCGCGGCTTCTCGTCGAAAGCGTAGAGGCCGACCCGGTCGCCGGCCTTGAGCGCGCCGAAGGCCAGCAGCAGCCCCGCCTGCAGCGCCCGGTCCAGCCGCGGGCGGCCGCGCACCGGCTCGCACATCTGCCGGCCCGCATCGACCGCCAGCACGATGTGGTGGTTGCGCTCGGCCTCGAACTCCTTGGCCAGCAGTTGCCGGTGCCGGGCCGACTGCTTCCAGTCGATCATCCGCCGGTTCATGCCGGGCCGGTAGTCGACCAGGGCGTGGAACTCCGACGCGCCGCCCAGTTCGAACTGGAGGTGCGAGCCGATCAGCAGGCTGGAGGACGCCAGGCGCCCGGCCGCCTCCTTCACCGCCTGGATGTCGAGCACGATCGGGGCGACGGCGCCCACCGCCTCGCGCCTCTGGCGGAAGGTGAGGCCCAGTGGGCCGGTCCAGCGGGCCCACAGGGTGCGGATTTCCCCCTCCCCGCGCCGCAGCGGCTCCAGCGCGAAGCTGGCCCTCGCCGCCTGGCCCTCGGTCAGCGTCCGCACCACGGCCTGTTCGACCTGCAGCCGCTCGCCGGCCTCCAGCGCCAGCTCCAGCCAAGGCGGCGCGCGCTTCTTGAACCGCACCGTCACCTCCACCGGCGCGGGCCGGCCCAGGAACCAGGTCTCGGGCGCCTCCAGGCCGATCTCGGCCGACAGCGGCGCGGCGCCCAGCAGGCCGTCGGCCACCAGGGCCGCCGCCACCGCCGCCGCCCAGGCCAGGCCCAGCAGCCACAGCTGTCCGCCCGCAATGGCCAGCAGCAGCCCGAGCGGAGCGCCCAGGGCGGCCAAGAGCACGGCGGTGCGGGTGGGATAGATCATCGCAAGCGGATCATCTGGGGGCGGGCGTGCGCTCGATCACCGCCTTGACCGCCTCGTCGGCCGTGCGGCCCTCGATCTCGGCGGCGGGCGACAGGGTCACGCGGTGGCGCAGGGTCGGCAGGGCCAGGAACTTGACGTCGTCCGGCGTGACGTAGTCGCGCCCCTGCAGCACCGCCCAGGCGCGGGCGGCCCGGGCCAGCATGGTCGAGCAGCGCGGCGAGGCGCCGACCAGCAGGTCGCCGGAATCGCGGGTGGCGCGCACCAGGGACACCACATAGTCGACGATCTCTTCGTTGAGGCGGACCGTCTGCACCGCCGCGATGGCGGCGGCGATCGCCTCGGCCCCGCCGGCCGCCTCCACGCCGAAGGTCGCGGGCGACATGCTGTGGTTCTGCAGGCCGTGGCGCGCCACCACCGCCCGCTCCTCGGCCTCGCTGGGATAGGCGATCACGTGCTTGAACAGGAAGCGGTCGAGCTGGGCCTCCGGCAGCGGATAGGTGCCCTGGTGCTCGATCGGGTTCTGGGTGGCCACCACGGTGAAGCGCTCGCCGAGGTCGTTGCGCTCGCCGTCGATGGTCACCGCCCGCTCCTGCATGGCCTCCAAGAGGGCGGCCTGGGTCTTGGGCGGGGTGCGGTTGATCTCGTCGGCCAGCAGCAGCTGGCAGAACACCGGCCCCTTGACCAGGCGGAAGCGGCTGGTCTGGAAGTCGAACAGGCTGGAGCCGATGATGTCGCCGGGCATCAGGTCCGGGGTGAACTGGATGCGGCCGAACTCCAGGCTGGTGGCCCTGGCGAAGCACTGGGCCATGAAGGTCTTGGCCGCGCCGGGCGGGCCCTCCAGCAGCACGTGGCCGCCGCAGAACAGGGCGGTCAGCAACAGGTCCACGGCCTCGTCCTGGCCGACGATAGCCTTGGCCACCTCCGCCTTGACCGCCCTGGCCAGCGCCCTCACCTGATCAAGATCCACGCATCACCTCCAATCGCCAGCGCCGCGCCCTCTGGGCCAGCGCCGTCAGCCCCACGATGTCCTTCACCTGCGCCGCCTCGGCCGCCAGGGCGGAGATGCGCTCGGACGCCCCCACGCGCTCGGCCCAGCGGTCGAGGAAGTCGTCCAGCGCCTGGCCCTCCAGGTGGGCCGCGCCCAGCGCCGCCGCCGCCCTCTGGCGGCTCAGCTGCACGTAGCGTCGCGCCATCTGCGGCTCGCGCCTGGCCAGGCGCACCATGCCCGCGCCCGTCTCCACCAGGGCGGTCTTGCCCAGCGCCACCGCCCGCGGCGCCCGCTGCGGCGGCCCGAAGCGGAACCAGGCCTGCACCCCCACCAGCGCCGCCACCACCAGCAGGCACAGGGTCGAGGCCAGGAACGGCGGCTCGACGGCCAGCCGCAGCAGGCTCTTCTGCCCGCCGGCGTCGGTGGCCGAGACGTCGAAGGCGATGGGCTGGCCCTGGGTCTTCAGCGCCAGGAGGATCGAAGCGGCGATGCGCGCCGTGCGCGGATCGCGGATGCCCTGGGTGTCGAGCAGGTCCGGATCGGACAGGACGAACAGGTTGCCCTGCAACTGGCCCAGCACCACGCCGCCCTTGTCGTCGGTCACCACGGCGTTCAGGCCGGGGACCTTGTTGATCGTCTGGAACTCGCTCACCGGCCCCGCCGGCAGGCCTCCGTCGGGCCACAGGCCGAGCTCGCTGTTCAGGCGCGCGGGGCCGGCGTCGCCGGGCTTGCGCCGCACGACGCTCAGCCGCTTGAGGCTCGTCGGCAGGGCCAGAGTCACGAACGGCTCGGGCACGGCCACGGCGTTGGCCTCCCAGCCCGGGTGGTCACGGTCGGGCTCGGTGATCCACTTGGGCGCGACGATCAGCCGGTCGTAGCGGGTCTGGAGCTTGCCGAGGCCGTGCTGCAGATCGGGCGTCACCACCATCAGCCCGGGGTAGCTGGTGCGGCCCGCGGCGGTCTGGCCGATGATCGCCGGCACGCCCATCAGCCGCATCAGGCGCACCACGCCGGCATAGCCGATGGCCGATCGCGACACGGCGTGGGCGCCGCCGCCGCGCGTCGCGCGCAGGCTCGGCTCGTAGGCGCTGAGCAGCAGGAAGGTCGCGGTGGCGAACACCCCGGCGGCGATCAGGGCCAGCACCACCTTGGGCGAGAAGGCGCCCTCGCCCGCCGGCGCCCCGGACCTGTCGGGAGAAGCCTGCGCGCTCACGCCCAGCTGCCCGCTTGCACGAAGCTGGAATAGGCGTTGCGGCAGCGGGCGTAGCCCTCGCCGTCCATCGGCCGGCCGCCGAACAGGCTGATCTCGACCGCCTCGGCGATGCCTCCGAACAGCAGCCGCGCCGAAGGCGGCAGCACCTCGAGCCGGGAGATGTCGCGGCTGGTCAGGGAGATGGCCACCGCCCGCGGCCGGCGGGCCTCGATGTCCTGCACGCTGCGCAGCAGGATCAGGTGCGCCGCCTCGACGAAGCGTCCGTCCCCCGCCAGGCGGTCGGCCTCTTCCAGCAGGGCCCGCGCCTGCTCCGGGGCCGGCCGCCAGGGCTCGGGCGAGGCCGAGAGCTTGAGCCCGCCTATCACCAGACCACGCTTCATCCCGAACAGCCTCTGGCAGATCAGGAACAGGATGAAGGCCGCGCCGATGGCGACGCCGGCCCAGAAGATGTAGGGCGCGATCGGCGCCAGGGCCTTGGCCGCCGGAGCCAGGGCCTCGCCCAGGGGCTTCAGCAGCTTGGCCAGCCATTGATAGAGGGGCGAAGGCTTGTGCGGCGCGGCCGCGCTCAGCTGGAACTGCAGGTCGGTCTGCTGCAACAACGCGGCATGGGCGGGACCCAGCCTGTCCAGCGCCTCGGTCGCCGTCCGCGACGCCATGAAATCCAGCCCCCCGGCCATCCCCTGCAACCCAGGCTAGCGCGCCCGGAGCCGGCGGCAAGGGGAATCGGCAAGCCGTGCGACTTGACGTTTTGTAAGCATGAACTTACGGTAAGTCATGACTAACGTCTCGCGCGCCCTCGCCGCCATCGCCGATCCCACCCGCCGCCAGGTGTTCGAACGGCTGGCCGAGGGGCGACGGTCGGTGGGCGAACTGGCCCAGGGGCTGCCGGTCAGCCGCCCGGCGGTGTCGCAGCACCTCAAGGTGCTCAAGAACGCGGGGCTGGTGGTCGACCGGGCCGAGGGCGCCCGCCGCGTCTACGAGATCGACCCGCATGGCCTGGGCGCCCTGCGCGCCTGGCTGGACCAGTTCTGGGGCGACGCCCTCTCCGCGTTCAAGGCGGAAGCCGAAAAGGACCCCTCATGACCGCGCGCGTGATCGGGCCGGCTCCGGTTCGCCGCAGCATCTTCGTCAAGGCCAGCCCGGAGCGCGCCTTCGAGGTGTTCACGGCCGGCTTCGACCGCTGGTGGCCCAGGAGCCATGCCGTCGGGGCCTCGCCTCTGAAGCAGGCGTTGATCGAGCCGAGGGCCGGCGGCCGCTGGTACGAGGTCGGCGAAGACGGCTCGCAGACCCAGTGGGGCGAGGTCATGGTCTGGGAGCCGCCCACCAGGCTGGTGCTGGTGTGGAGCGTCGACGCGGACTGGCGGTACGACCCGGGCCTGCACACCGAGGTCGAGGTGCGCTTCACCCCCGAGGGCGGCGGCGTGCGGGTCGACCTGGAGCACCGCAACCTCGAAGCCTATGGCGAACGCGCCGAACAGGTGAAGGCCAAGATCGGCAACCCCAACGGCTGGGGCGGCCTGCTGAGGATGTTCGCCGTGCGAGCGGAAGACCAGCGAGAGAGAGGGATTTCATGAGCGACTTCGTCATCCACGGCATCATCGGCAGCCCGTTCGTGCGGGCGGTGCTGCTCGGCCTCGAGGAAAAGCGGCTGGGTTGGCGGCTTCAACCGGTCATGCCCGGCTCCAGCAAGAGCCCCGAGCACCTGGCGCGGCATCCCTTCGGCCGCGTGCCGGCTGTGGAGCACGGCGATTTCCGGTTCTACGAGACCCAGGCGGTGCTGCGCTATCTGGAGCGCATCCGGCCCGAGCCGGCGCTGACCCCCACCGATCCACGGAAGGCCGCGCGCATGGACCAGATCATGGGCGTCAACGACTGGTACCTGTTCGCCCAGGCCAGCGGGCCGATCGGCTTTCCCCGCGTGATCGCGCCGCGGCTCGGCATTCCGGCCGACACCACCAGGGTCGCCGACGCCCTTCCCCGGGCCAAGGTGTGCATCGGCGAGCTCGCCCGGCTGCTCGGCGACCAGCCGTTCCTGGCAGGCGAGGCCCTGTCCCTCGCCGACCTCATGGTCGCGCCGCAGCTGTCCCTGCTGGTGGAGTGCGACGAGGGTCAAGACCTGATGGCGGCCCACCCGGCCCTCTCGGCCTGGCTGGAGCGCATGGAGGCGCGGCCGAGCATGATCGCCACGACGTGGGAACGGCTGGAAGAGACCGCCAGGGCGGCCTGAGCGAAGGACGGGGGCGCGCAGGTGTGCGTGCCCCCGATCGCCGCTACAGCTTGTCGAGCCCATAGGCCGCGTGCAGGGCGCGTACGGCCAGTTCGGTGTATTCCGAGGCGATCAGCACGCTGATCTTGATCTCCGAGGTCGAGATCACCTGGATGTTCACGCCCTTGTCGGCCAGGGCCTTGAACATGGTCTTGGCCACGCCCGCGTGCGAGCGCATGCCCACGCCGATCACCGACACCTTGGCCACGTTCTCGTCGACGGCCACGGCCTCGAAGCCGATCTCGGCCTGCACCCCGGCGACGATCTGCTTGGCCCGCTCGGCGTCGCGCTTGCCGACGGTGAACTCCATGTTGGCCGTGTCCGCGGTGCGGGCGTGGCTCTGGACGATCATGTCGACGTTGACGTTGGCGTCGGCCAGGCGGCTGAAGATCGCCGAGGACACGCCCGGATGGTCGGGCAGGCCGTACAGGGTGATCTTGGCCTCGTCGCGGCTGTAGGCCACGCCGCTCACGATGCGCTTTTCCACGATCTCCTCCTCGTCGCACACGACAGTGCCCTGCCCGGGGGCTTCGCCCGGCTCGACAAAGCTCGAAAGGACCCGAAGCGGCACGTGCTGGGCCATGGCCAGCTCCACCGAACGGGTCTGCAAAACCTTGGCCCCCAGGGAGGCCATCTCCAACATCTCCTCGTAGGAGACCTTGGCCAGCTTCCTGGCCTTTTCCTCGATGCGCGGATCGGTGGTGTAGACCCCGTCCACGTCGGTGTAGATGTCGCAGGCGCCCTGGATCGCGGCGGCGATGGCGACGGCGCTGGTGTCCGAGCCGCCGCGCCCGAGCGTGGCGATGCGGCCGCCGCGCGTCACGCCCTGGAAGCCGGCGATCACGGCGATCTCGCCCTCGGCGAAGGCGGCTTCGAGGTTGTCGGCGGGGATGTCGTCGATGCGCGCCCGGCCGTGGGCGTCGTCGGTGATGATCGGCACCTGCCAGCCGGCGAACGAGCGCGCGCGCAGGCCCATGTTGCGCAGGGTCATGGCCAACAGGCCCGCGGTCACCTGCTCGCCCGAGGCGACCACCGCGTCGTATTCGTCGTCGGACGGGTTGATGCCCTGGCCGGCGGGGCCGGCGCCGTCGGTCCAGGCGACCAGTTCGTTGGTCTTGCCCGACATGGCCGAGACCACCACCGCGACCTGCTTGCCCGTGGCCACTTCCGCCGCCACCAGCCGCCCCACGCGGCGGATGCGTTCCAGGTCCGCGACCGAGGTCCCGCCGAACTTCATCACCAGCCGAGACACGCCCGCGCTCTCCACTTTTTCGCCCACCGCGTTTTTTCTTGCCGTGGGGACCCGGGCGGGCCATCTCGGCGTCGAAGGGCGCCCCTATATCCGCGCCGAGCCTTTGCGGCAATGCATACTGGACCTCAGGCGATGGCGACCGCGCCCCATACCAGCATCGATCCGGCCGAAGTCGAGCGCTTCTCGGCCATGGCGGCGGAGTGGTGGGACCCGACCGGCAAGTTCAAGCCGCTGCATCTGTTCAATCCCGTTCGGCTCGGCTTCATCCGCGACGAGGCCGCCCGACGGTTCGGCCGCGACATCACCAGGCCTCGCCCGTTCGAGGGCCTGCGCCTGCTCGACATCGGCTGCGGCGGCGGCCTGCTGTGCGAGCCCATGGCCCGGCTGGGCTTCTCGGTGACCGGGGTCGACGCCTCGGCGCGCAACATCGGGGTGGCCCGCGCCCACGCCGAACCGCAGGGGCTCGCCATCGACTACCGCGCCGACACCGCCGAGGCCCTGCTGGCCGACGGCGAGCCGCCGTTCGACGTGGTGCTCAACATGGAAGTGATCGAGCACGTAGCCGATCCCAAGTTGTTCCTGAAGGATTGCGTCAAGCTGCTGGCGCCCGGCGGCCTGATGATCGTGGCCACCCTGAACCGCACGCTCAAGGCCCACGCCCTGGCCGTGGTCGGCGCCGAATACGTCCTGCGCTGGCTGCCGCCGGGCACCCACGACTGGAAGAAGTTCATCAAGCCGGTGGAGATCCTGGAATTCCTGCAGGGCGAGCCGGTGGCGATCGCCGGCCCCTTCGGCGTGTCCTACGATCCGCTGTCGGGACGCTGGGCGCCCTCGGGCGACACCCAGGTCAACTACATGATGACGGTCGACAAGAGCGCCGCCTAGTCTCGCTTTTGCTGGCGCTGGCGTTCGCAGGCAATGAAAAACAAGAGCGCCCCGATCCCGCAGACCACGGTGCTTATCGTGTTTCTGAAGATCATCTCCAGAGACAGCACGATACCGAGCAGCGCCGCGAGGAGAAACCAGACCGACACGGCGCCCAATAGCTTGTTGGCCAGCCTAGGCCGCAGCGAGAGACCAGCGATGAGGATGAGAGCGACGGCTCCGACACCGATTTCGACAGCGTCTCTGTTCAAGGCAGCCCCTTGCTTCGCACGACGATCTCATCGTCGAGACGGCTGCAGCATCGGGCAATTTCGTAGCCTCCAGCCTCCTCAGCATGTCGACGCGCAACAGCGCGTGTCAATCGACCTAGGGCTTCAGCTTGGCCATATCCAGGCCGAGGTTCTCCGGCTTGGCCCCGTGCGCCACGCCGTCGGCCGTGACCACGAACACCATGGAGCCGCCGTAGCGCCCGTCGCGCAGCGGGCGCAGGGCCACGGTCACCTTGTCGCCGGCCTTCAGGTTCTCGGGCTTGAGGCCCTGGCCGGCGAGCACCAGCGGCGAGGTCGCCTCCACGTCCCAGCGCACCGCGGGCGTGGCCTCGTCGGGGCTGCCGGTGACCGAGATCCAGGCGTGCGGATTGACGTAGGAATAGGACAGCACCGTGCCGTGCAGCACCACCAGTTTGGTGTTGTCGAACATGGCGTAGGAGTGGTGGGCCAGGGCGGGGCCGGCGACGGCTCCCGCGCAAGCCAAGGCCGCCAGGGCCAGAAGCGCTCGTCCGGTCATTTCGCCCCACCCTTGGCCTTCGCCGCCTCGGCCTCGATCTCGGCCGGCAGCAGCATCACCTGGAAGCCGTCCGCGTCCATGCGCACGTTCGGCACGCACGGCCGGTCGTTCAGCTCGAAGAAGTCGCGCACGATCTTGTCGCCCCCGTCGATGTAGTTTCCCTTCTTGGGCGGCGGTGGCGGGACCTTGTCGCGCGGCAGGCCGCCGCCGGGCCCCTGGCCGTACCAACGCTGGTAGTAGCGCGTCACCACCCACGGCTTCTCCAGCATCACCGGGTCGGTGAAGGTCATCTGGTCTTCCAGGATGTTGGTGTCGATCAGGCGGATGCGCTCGACCATGTGCAGCTTGTCGCTGTAGGGGGCCGGGGTCTCGTCATAGTAGCCGCCGATCAGGTTGACCGTGTCGACCACCAGGGTGTCGCCCTCCCAGCGGCCGATCGAATGGCCGGAATAGGTGGGCTCCATCGCGTCCAGGGCGGGATGCGGGCGGCCGTCGAGGAAGATGCGCCTCTGGCTGCGGCCATAGTTGTTGTTCCAGTCGATGATCTCGGGGGCCTGGACGATGTCGAACGACACCGGCGTGGCCCCCTGCATCCGCGGCACGCCGAACGGGAAGCAGGCGGCGAAGGTGTCGCGCGACTTGCCCTCGGTGGTCTCCTTGACCAGGGCCTCGTACCGCTTCCGGTATTCGGGCTTGTAGGGGATGTCCTTGATGTAGGTGCCCGGCAGGGGGCCGAAGGTCGCCTCCCCCGGCTGCAGCCGTCCCGACCAGACCCCGTGCTCCGGATCGAACAGCGGGCCGGGGCCGGCGTCGGCCGGGTCGAGCGGCTTCCAGGCGCCGGTGATGTCGGGCTGGGACGCCAGCTTCCTGGCGTAGTCGGTCAGATGCGGCGGCTTGAAGCTGTTGGCCCCGGCGATCACCTGCGGGCTCGGCAGGCCGCGCGGGCCGCCCGGCTGCGCCCACGCCGGGGCCGCCAGGGCCGCCAGCATCGCCGCGGCGGCGAGGATACGCTGCTGCATGAATCCACCTGCGCTGTTTCGCAGGCAATCTGCCGCCCAGAACTTAACCTGTAAATTAGTTGTTCGACGCAGCGGCCGCGACCGCGGGACGCGCCCGCGGTCGCGGCCGGATCGCCTCAGCCGGTGATGAAGGCGCCGTTGATGTGCAGGCTCGACGGGGCGACGTGATCGAGGGTGTCGGCCAGCCACCATTGGCCGCTCAGGTGCGACCAGATCTGGGCTTCGCCGGCGGAGTCGGCCGTCACCTTCAGATAGCCCTGCGCCACCGCGTCGCCGCTCTTGTACCCGTCAGTGGCCAGCATGCCGCTCAGGTCCAGGGTGTCGCCGGACGAGAAGTCGGTGATGTGACCGGCCGTCCACGGCGTCTCGTGCTGCACGAAGGTGTCGTTGCCGCCGGCGCCGGTCACCACGTCGCCGCCGCGGCCGAGGTTGAAGGTGTCGTTCCCCGCCGTCCCGGTCCAGTGGTCCCCGCTGTTGTCCGAGGTGAAGGTCTTGCCGGCCGTCGTCGAGGAGGACGAGGTCGAGGGACTGGTCGACGACGCGCTGCCGCCACCCGCCGAACTCGACGAGCCGCCCTCGGTGATCAGGCCGCTGCTCGAGATCGAGACGGTGGACGGGGCGACATGGTCGAGGGTGTCGAGCAGCCAGTTGCCCGAGCTGCCGGCGTCGAACCAGACCTGGGTCCCGTCCGATCCATCGGAGACCATCTTGATGTGGCTGGAATCCAGGCCATAGCGCTGCAGCATCGCCGACACGTCGAGCACGTCGCCGGCGTTGAAGTCGGTGATATGGCCGCCGGCCCAGGGCGCCTCGGAGAACTTGAAGGTGTCGTTGCCGCCATTGCCGGTGACCACGTCGCCGCCGCGGCCGAGGTTGAAGGTGTCGTTACCCGCCGTCCCGGTCCAGTGGTCGCCGTTGTTGTCCGAGGTGAAGGTCTTGCCGCCGGTCGAAGCGGGGGCGGACGAGGTCGAGGAAGACGAGGCCGAGGTCGAAGACGCCGGGGTCGAGGTCGAGCTGGCGCCGGCGGCGGAGCTCGCCGCCGCGCCTTCGGTGATCAGGCCGTTGGCGATCGACAGGCTCGACGGGGAGACGTTGTCCAGCGTGGTCACCAGCCAGGTCCCGGAGCCGGCCGACAAGCCGTCCATGTCGAACCACACCTGGGTCCCGCCCGCGCCGTTGGAGACGAACTTCAGGTGGCCGTCGGAGAGCGGATTGGAGCCCGAATAGCCGTAGCGGCTGAACATCCCCGACAGGTCGAGCACGTCGCCGGCGTTGAAGTCGGTGATGTGGCCGCCGGTCCACGGCACCTCGGAGAACTTGAAGGTGTCGTTGCCGCCGTTGCCGCTCACGACATCGCCGCCACGGCCGAGGTTGAAGGTGTCGGCGCCGGAGGTGCCGGTCCAGTGGTCGCCGTTGTTGTCCGAGGTGAAGGTCTGGCCGCCCGACGCATTCGAGCTCGTCGAGCTCGAGGCGGCCGGAGTCGAGGCCGCCGTGGTCGAGGCCGAGGAGGCGCCGGGGGTGGAGGTCGAGGTGGCGGCGCCCGTCGAGGTCGCGCCCGCGGCGGCGCCCGAGGCGTAGGCGCGGATGTAGTCGATGTTCATCTTGCCGACCGAGCCGGCGTTCACGCTGCCCGGCCAGTAGCCGCCCGCGGCCAGGTTGGCGATGATGTACATCGGACTGTTCATGTCGGCCGGGGTGGCGGTCTGGTAGACCTCCTGGCCGTCGAAATAGAAGGTGATGTAGTCCGGCTCCCAGTCCACGCCGTAGGTGTGATAGCCGGTGCTCATGTCGGCCACCGTCACGCCGCCGTCGCCGGTGATCGTGTGGCCGCCGATCGCGCTGTGCACGGTGTTGTAGAGGACCGAGGTGTTGTTCCCCAGCACCTCCATGATGTCGAGCTCGGGCGGCCATGCGCCGTTCTCGGGCATCAGCCAGAAGGCCGGCCAGAAGCCCTGGCCCGACGGCAGTTGGGCGCGCATCTCGAAGTAGCCGTAGGTCTGGCTGAACGAGTGGTACGAATTGATCTCGCCCGAGGTGTAGCTGTAGCCGTTGATCAGCGAACTGATGGTGGAGGTCGCCGGCGCCGCGGTCAGCGTCAGGACGCCGTTGGCCACCGTCCACGGCTTCACCGACGAGGTCGGGCCGTAGTTGGAGTTGATGTACCACTCCTGCTCGCCGTTGCCCGCCAGGGTGCCGCCGTTGCTGCTGAGGGGGTCCTCGTACCAGAACGTCGTTTCCCAGGTCCCGCTCGTACCGTTCCACAGGCTGAGCGAGTTGAACTCGTCGTCGAACGTGACGTGCGCGGTGCCTTGCAAGTTGTTCGGATCGATTGCCACTGAATACTAGTCCCTTAACTGCTCTGCACGAGGCAGAGACGGTGTCGGTTTCGCCGAAGCGGGGAACAGCCCGCAGAGGAGCCGCTTGCGTGGCCGCAGACCTACGGGAATTGATTTGAAATGAGGTGGTGACAGTCTGACGCAGCTACGGGATATCTGCGCGACGTTTGCGCGCGCGGCCGATTGACTGCGGCAATAAACGTCCAATTCTCACGCGCTTTTCAGATAAACTTGGCTGTAGCGCCTCAAAGTCGCCCGAAAGAGTCGGACCGACTCCGGCAAAGCTAATTCGCGCACCGGTTGAATGAATGCTAACTATCTATTTCTGCGGAGGAATATCTGACGCTACGAGTCGTCATGCGCGCGCTCGATCGCCGCCCCGAACAGGGTCGGCGCGGAGCACCGTTCGCCGTTCAGAATAACGTTACCGGCCCACCAGAAGCGGGATGGCCTTGTTTTTCGGCGGCGGCGGCGGGTCGTCGGTGCCCCAGAACGGCTGATGGCAGCCGTCGCACACCTCGTCGAGGCCGGCGGAGACCTTGTAGACCGTCTTGATGTCGCGGAGCTTGGCCGCCTTGGCCAGGCTGTCGCCCGTGCGCACCAGGGTCCAAGCGTGCTCGGCAAATTTCTTGGGCTGGGCGTCGATCAGGGCCTGGACCTGCCTGGCGCTGGCCGCGTCCCAGGTCTTCTTGACCCCGGCGTGCGCGGCCTCCTCGCCCAGGATGTGCTCGTCGGGTCCGGCGACGATCACCCGCTTGGCGGTGGCCAGCAGCATCGCCCGCTCCCGGATGCGGATGCCGGCGCCCTCCAGCGCTTTCCAGTCCTTGGCGTCGAGCTTCTTGGGGTTCAGGCCGTCGCCCTGAAAGTTGAAGGCCTTGCTCGACACATCCCAGATGGTCTGGGCCTCCAGCGACATGACGTGGGTCATGCTGTCGTTGACGGTGACCATCGGCGCAGGCTTGGCCGGGGCCGGGGCGCGAGCCGGCGCGGTCTTGGCGACGCCGGCGCCATGGCCTGCAGCCGCCAGCGCGCAGGCGGCCAGCACCGCCGCGCTCATCGTCTTCAGCATGGTTCCATCCCTGGCGCCTGATCCGGACTCTCGAGCCTTGTATACATTACGCGCGGCACCGCCGCTTCCCTCGCCTCGGTATCGCACCCGTCGCCGGGTCAGCGGCGAAGCAGCGGAGCGAAGATCAGGGCCAGGTTGGCGGCGAAGGCCAGGGCCCAGACCGCCGAACGCAGGGCGGCGACGTCCGCCAGATAGGCGGCGGCATAGGCGAACCTCAGGGCCACATAGGCCACCGCCAGGCCATCGACGACGTGCTGGGGCGCGGCGCGCATCTGGGCGATCACCACCGCCGCAGCGAAGAAGGCGAAGCCTTCCATCCCGTTCTGATGGGCCGCGAGGGCGCGGGCGCGGAACGGGTCGGCGTAGAAGGCGGGGTCGCGCGGCCTGGAATTGTCGAACGCTCCGATCGCCCCGTACTTGGCGATGGCGATCGGCGCCATGTAGGCGGCCACGGCCCCGAGGATGGACAGGTCCGCGAGGGTGAGCGGCCCCAGGTTCATCAGTTGATCTCGCGCTTGTTGGGCGCGCCCGGCGGCAGGGGCGCCACCGGCACCCCGTCGTCGATCAGCTTCTTCACCTCGGCGCCCGAGGCCTCGCCATAGATGCCGCGCTCCTCGCTCTTGCCGTCGTGGATCGCCCGGGCCTCGCTGGCGAAGGAGTCGCCCACATAGTCGAAGTTCTCCTCCACGTGCCGGCGCACTGCCTGGGCGGCCTGCATCATCATCTCGCGCGCTTCGGCCGGCGGGCCGTCGGCGGGGACCTGAGCCTTGGTCCCCGACACCGCAGGCGCCATGATCGCCTTGCGCACGGCCTTGGAGCCGCACACGGGGCAGTCCAGCAGGCCGCGGGCATGCTGCTCGTCATAGTCGGCCGAGGCGCCGAACCAGCCCTCGAAGTCGTGGCCGTGCTCGCACAGGAGGGCGTAGCGGATCATGCAGCGCCGCCGCCGGAGGGCGCCGCGAAAGGCCGCTCGTTCTTGAGCGAGGGGATCGCCTGGCGGGTGGAGGTCACGTCGTCCAGCTGCAGATCGGCGATCACCACGCCCGGCTCGTCGCCCTCCGCCTGCGCCAGGATGCGGCCCCAGGGATCGATGGCGAGGGAATGGCCCCAGGTGCCGCGGCCGTCCTCGTGAAGCCCGCCCTGGGCGGCGGCCAGGATGAACACCCCGTTCTCGATGGCCCGGGCGCGCAGCAGCACCTCCCAGTGCGCTTCCCCGGTGGGCCGGGTGAACGCGGCCGGCACGGCGATGATGTCGGCCCCCGCCTTGGCCAGGGCGCGGTAGAGCTGCGGGAAGCGCATGTCGTAGCAGATGGTCAGGCCGAGCTTGCCCCAGGGCGTGTCCACCAGCCGCGCCTCGGCCCCCGGCTCGTAGAGCGAGGATTCGCGGTAGCGGTCGCCGTTGGGCAGGTCCACGTCGAACATGTGCAGCTTGTCGTAGGTGGTGACGATCTCGCCGTCCGCGTCGATCAGCACCGCCCGGTTGGCGGCCTTGTCAGGCCCGCTCGCCACCAGGGCCGAGCCGATCAGGATCCAGACCTTCAGCTCCTTGGCCAGGGCGCGCGCACCGTGCACGAACGGATCGTCCTCCAGGGGCCTGATCGCCTGAAGCATCAGGGGGCGGTCGCGCTGCAGCAGGTTGGAGCCCTCGGGCGTCACGATCAGCTGCGCGCCCTGCGCCGCCGCCTGACGGATCAGGGGCGTGACCTGCTCCAGGGCCGCGGCTTGCGACGCGGGGGTGCGGGTCTGGATCAGGGCGGCGCGCAGGGTGGTCATCTTGTCCTCAGGCGGCGAGCAGCGGGTCGAGCTGGCCGCGGCGCTCAAGCAGCATCATCTCGTCGCAGCCGCCGATGTGCGTCTCGCCCACGAAGATCTGCGGATAGGTCGAGCCGCCGCCCGAACGCTGCACCATCTCCTGGCGCAGGGCCGGATCGGCGCCGGCGTGGATCTCGGTATAGTCCGCGCCCTTCCTTTCCAGGAGCGACAGGGCGCGCATGCAGTAGCCGCAGCCGGGACGGGTGTAGATGGTCACATGAGCCATGGAGGCGCCTCTAAACACACAGGAACGTCAAGTCGCAAGCTCATATAGAAACGGTTTCGGTCTCCCGCACCCTGGCGATCACTGCGACATCGACGGCCGACGCCCCGGCCCGGGTCAGGGCCTTGGCGCAGGCTTCCACCGTGGCGCCGGTGGTCATGACGTCGTCGACCAGCAGGATGCGCTTGCCGGCGATGCGCTTTTCCCAGCCGGCCGGGCAGACATAGGCGCCCTGGACGTTGCGCCGCCGGCCCGAGCCGGACTTGCCGGCCTGGCTCTCCCCTGCCCGCTTCCGCTTCAGCACGCCCGGCCAGTAGGCGACGCCCGCCTGCCTGGCCAGGGGCCGCGCGATCTCGGCGGCCTGGTTGTAGCGTCGCCGGATCAGGCGGAACGGGTGCATGGGCACCGGCGCGATCGCGTCGGCCCCCGCGATCAGCTCCTCGGCCGACCGGCTGAGCCAGAGCGAGAACAGCCGCGCCAGGTCCAGGCGGTCGGCGTGCTTGAACTGCAGGATCAGGTCGCGCGAATGCTCGTCGTAGAGGCACGCCGCCCGCGCCCGGGCGAAGGCCCTGGGCCGCGCCTCGCAGGCCGGACAGCGCACGCCCGGCCCCAGGTCGTAATCGAACGGCAGGGAGCAGGAGTCGCAGACCGGATCGGCGATGAACTGGATTTTCGACCAGGCCTGCGCGGACAGGCCAGAGGTCGCGGTCCGGCCCGAGCCGTCGAACGCGTGATGCGGGAGGATCAGGTCCTGCACCCCGCGCAGGCTCTGCCGACAAAGGGCCTTCGCGTCCGCCAACAAGGCCAATCTCCTTGCGCTGCCCGCGAGCGGGCGCTCTGGGCTTCTAACATGAGTGGGTTTCGGACATTCCCGCCAATCCCCAAAAATCCCGTCATCCCGGCCGGAGCGCTCGCAGAGCGCGCAGAGCCGGGATGATGACAGGTTGGGGGAAGAGTCCGAAAACAGGCATTACCCTCAGAAGCAGTCGAAGTCCGACCTTCATGATCATTGAATTTACTGGATAATCAAAAGACGGCTTGCGAGTCGACGTCGCACCCCCGCGTCTCCAGGAAGGCCATCTCCGACCAGCCGGCTGGCGTCGGGCACGGCGTCGAGGCGCTGGACCCGGCGTCCAAGGCGTGGTGAGGGAGGGTCGGGGCCTGCGCCGCCCGCCCGCTTTGCGGAGCGCCGGCGCGGCGCCATCTAGCGCCATGGAAGCCTGAAGCATGACCGCCGCCCCGCCCCGCCTGTTCGACCGCGCCCTGCACCGCGCTCGGCTGGACCGCGCCGCGCCGGGCTTCGGCGGGGCCGACTTCCTGAAGGCCCGTGCGGCCGCCGACGCCGTCTGGCGCCTGGAGGCGATCCTGCGCGACTTCCCCGTGGCGCTCGACCTGGGCTCGAGGAACGGCGCCTTCGCCATGGCCCTGGCGCAGAGCGAGGCGAAGGCCAAGGTGGGGGCCCTGATCGAGGCCGACCTGTCGCTGCGGATGCTGTCGGGGCGGGCCGACCCGACCGCGGGCCTGCGGGTCCAGGCCGACGAGGAGCGCCTGCCGTTCGCCGACGCCAGCCTGAACCTGGTGGTCTCGCTGCTGTCCCTGCACTGGACCAACGACCTGGTCGGCGCCCTGATCCAGATCCGCCAGGCGCTGAAGCCCGACGGCCTGTTCATCGGCGCCCTGTTCGGCGGCCTGACCCTGACCGAGCTGCGTCAGTCCCTGACCCAGGCCGAGGCCGAGCTGCTCGGCGGAGCGAGCCTGCACGTCTCGCCGTTCGCCGACGTGTTCGACGGCGCGGCCCTGCTGCAGCGGGCCGGGTTCGCCCTGCCGGTGGCCGATCTGGACCGGGTGACCGTGCGCTATTCGAGCGCCCTGGAGCTGATCGGCGACGTGCGCGCCATGGGCGAGAGCAACGTCCTCGTCGACCGCGCCCGCAAACCCCTGACCCGTCCCGTTCTGGCGCGGGCGGCCGAGATCTATCAGGAACGGTTCTCGGAACCGGACGGCCGGGTGCGCGCCACCTTCGACATCGTCAGCCTGACCGGCTGGGCGCCCCATCCCGACCAGCAGCAGCCCCTGCGCCCCGGATCGGCCAAGATGCGGCTGGCCGACGCCCTGCACGTCAAGGAGCAGCCAGCCGGCGAGAAGAGCGGCGGCTAGACCCGTCCCGACACCCGGCCCCCCGATCAAATTCACGCGCCGGGTGTTTCAGCGCGGGAACAAAACTTGCACTTCGGCCATTGTCACGCTGGTTAGGAAGAGGCTCGCCATGCACGCGGAAATCGGACGCGCCCCCCTGGTGATCGCCCATCTCCCCCGCCGGCGGGCCCGGGCGCACATGTTCACCGCGTCCGGCCGCGGCCTGCTGCTGGCCGGGATCGCCACCACCGCCGCGCTGATCGGCCTGGGCGCCATCACCGACCGCGCCCACTCCACGCCCCAGCCCGCCGCCTACGGCTTCTTCGGCCGCTGAATCGGGCTCCGCGTCGCGTGCCCCGCGGTTCGCCGCTTGAACCCGCCCGCAACTCAGGATTTTAAAGGGGGTATGCGCCGGGTCCTCCTCATCATCGCGCTTTCCACCGCCCTGCTGTCGGTCGGCGCCGGGGCGCTGGCCCAGGGCTATCCGCCGCTCAGCTTCCCCCAGATGATCCAGCTCGACCTCGCGCTGATCCGCCAGCAGCACCAACCCGAGCGGCCGGGCGACCTGTTCTTCAATCCCTCGACCGAGACCGGCGGGGCCAAGGCCCGGGCCGTCTACACCGGCCAGAGCCGCCCGCTCGACCAGCGCAAGCAGGCCTTCATCAACGCCTTCGCCTCGACCAGCATCGGCAACGAGCGCTACGCCACCCTCTACGAGCGCGAGTACCGCTTCACCGCCGGCGGCCAGGACTGGTGGCTGCCGGTGCAGAGCCAGGTGGCCGGCTACTTCGCCAAGGAGCTCAAGGCCGGCCAGAGCGTGAGCCTCTATATCCGGAACGCCGGCGGCTTCCGCCAGTCCGACAGCTGGGACTGGGTGTTCCTGGTCGAAGAGTTCGACACGCCCGAAGGCGTCACGCCCTCCGTTCCCCCCGGAAAAGCCCCGCCGGAAAAGGGCCAACCCCAGCCGAAGAAGCCGCCGGTCCCGAAGGGGCCGAAGATCGAGACCTGACGGGTCGCCGTCTGGTAGAATGGCGCGGGCGTCTGCATGGCCATCCAAGGCGCGGAGCTATCCGGCCAAACCGATCCCCGTGGGACGGCAGTCGAAGGTTGAACCCCTCTGACAGGGAACGCCCATGAACGAAGTCCAGGTCGAGCAGCAAAGCTATGAGATGCCGCCGCAGCACGGCATTTCCGTCGCAAACTTCATCACCGTCGCCGACATCGACCGATCGGTGCGCTTCTACGAGAAGGTGTTCGGGGCGCGCATCCTGAGCCGGGGCGACAGCGCCGGCGCGCCGGGCTACGTCCAGATCGCGAACACTTGGCTGATCGTCAACGTCGGCGGCGGTCCGACCCCCGACAAGCCGACGGTCACGCTCGGCGTCCCACCGGACCCCGACGCCGTCAGCAGCTTCATGAACATCCGCGTCGCGGATATCCAGGCCTGTTACGACCTGTGGCGAAGCCGGGGCGCCGAATTCATCACCGAGCCGAAGGACAAGTACGGCGAGACCCGCTGCTACATCCGCGATCCCGACGGCTACATCATCGAAGTCGGTCAGAGCAAACCGGACTTCACCTACGGCTAGACGCTCGCCGGGACGGCGGAGGGATCAGAGAAAATCCCGCAGATACGCCGCCAGCGGCTCGTCGGCCGGGGGCATGGGATAGTCGCCCATCCTGTCGGGCCGCACCCAGGCGAGGTTGGGGTGCTCGAGGGCCTGCACGAAACCGTCCCAGCGCCGGCACAGGTAGAGCGGCATCAGCAGGTGGAAGGTCTCATAGGCGTGGGAGGCGAACACGAATGGGGCCAGGCAGGCCTTCTTCACGTCGATGCCCAGTTCTTCCTTGAGCTCGCGGATCAGGGCCTCCTCCGGCGTCTCGCCCGCCTCCACCTTGCCGCCGGGGAATTCCCACAGGCCCGCCAATTGCTTGCCCTCGGGACGCTGGCAGATCAGCACGCGCCCGTCGGCGTCGACGAGGGCGGCGGCGGCCACGAGGAGGAGTTTGCTCCCACTCATCCTGGACGT
>DASYBX010000176.1:0-26568 GCA_036500495.1 Caulobacteraceae bacterium | reverse complement strand
ACCGGTCAGTCGGCGGGCCTCGAGGATCGAGGTGCGGATGGTGAAATCCTCGCGCGACAGCTTGATGCACTCGTCGACGGTGCGCGAAGCGTGGCCGACCTTGAAACCGAGATCCCACAGGGCGTAGAGCATGAACTCGATCACGCTCTCGGTGTGGGCGGTGGGCTTGTAGGGGCGCACGAACAGCAGGTCGATGTCGGAGAAGGGCGCCAGCGCCCCACGGCCGTAGCCGCCCACCGCCATCACCGCCATGCGCTCGCCCTCGGTGGGGTTGCGCGCGCGGAACACGTGCACGGTAGTGAAGGCATAGAGGGCGGCGACGACCTCGTCTGTCACCCCTGATAGAAGCGTGGCGGTCTCGATGCCGCCGGCGCCGGCCTCCAGCCGTTCCTTGGCGATCATCCGGCCGCGGAACAGGGCCGCCTTGAGGATCTCCAGCGCCCGGCGCCGTTGCTCGGCCTCGTTGCCGATGGCGTCCAGCGCGGCGGCCGAGAGCTGGGCGCGCAATCGCTCCCCGTCCAGGACATATTCGAGACGCGTCGGGCGAAGGCGGGGAGGCATGACCCCGTAGATAAGCCCCTTCGGCTAAATTTGCGAGGCGGCAGAGCGGATCGGAGCAAGGCTCAGCCCGCCAAGACGCGCCTCCCGGCCATCACTCAAAAATATCGAGGTCGCCCAATTCCGACACGAAGCGCGCCCGCCAGTCGAGCGAAACAGCGTCTCTCTGGACGGCCAGAGGCGGCGCTTGCAGATGCGGATGCCCCGACTCCAATTCCACCCCGACATGCTGGGCGATCTTCAGCAGAGAACCGCGAGGATCCTGCTGAAGATCCTCGTAATAGAGCTGGAGGGGCTCGATCCCATTCCTCGAGAAGTAGAGGGTCCAGCGGGTGGACAGCTGGATCAGGTTCTTGAGCATGTGATGGATTGCCTGGGCGTCGTAGCACTCCGCCGCGGACTTATCCCAGTGCGCATGGAAGGCATGGGTCTGGTAGGCGCGCACGGCCGAAATGGCCTGACCAAGCCGATCCCTTCTGCTCAGACGCACGAAAGCCGGCTTCGGAAAGGCCGTGGTCAGGCGATCAGCCTGAAGCAACCGATCCAGATGCTGGGTGTGCAGCTTGGTCGCGAAAATTCCATTCTCGGTCGTTCCGGCGCGCCGAGCTATTTCAACCTGCCGGGCGACGTCCTCGGGATAGTCTTCGATGAATTTCCGCATCCAACCGGTGTTCAGATATTCCGAGGGACGGCCAAGTCTGCCCAATGCCCCCAACATCTGGCACAGCCACTCGCTTCCGGTGCGTTCCTCCGTGGCCAGCAGGAGTGAACGACGGATTGCGGGCGACTCTGGGAACCGGCCGAGCCATTCCTCGAGACGCAGTCCGGAGATTTCACCGAAATGAGGATGCCATCTCCCGATCGGCGGCGAGGCATCCGATTTTACCGGAGGCCGGTTCCCGACCGACGGCACGAACAACCAGCCGCGGGCGCCCCTCGCGACGGCTCTGACTTTTTGATGAAGCGACATTTACAACAAATCGGGGGGATGAACTGCAACCCACGGTAATAAGCTTTGCTTTGGGTTGCAAGGTCGTTGCGGCTGGCGCGCGGGCGTTCAGCGTTCGAAACGCATCGTCGATGCGCAGTCGCCGCGGGTGAAGCCAAAGGGCGAACCGGCGTTGGACAGCCGGTCACGCAGCCGGAACGGGAGACTGCGGAATGACGAGGCGTGTAGTGACAGGACACAACCAGAGCGGCAAATCCCTAGTGCTGGCAGACAGCCCGTCCCCACCAGCATCATCCGATGCACGGCGAGGCGGTCGGCGCCGACTTCACCAGGTATGGAGCAGCGCCGAAGCTGTGCCAGCCCTGACGCCGACCCCGGCGGCCGAACCCAACGAGAAGCCCTTCACCATCATGCCGCCCACCGGCCACCTGATGCGCATCATCCGCATCCATCCGCCGAGCCGAGGCGGCCATCGCACGGCGATGCACCGGACCAAGACCCTCGACTACGCCGTGGTGATCGAAGGCGAGATCGTGCTGATCCTCGACGACAGCGAGGTGGTGCTGCGGAAGGGTGACGTCTCTGTCCAACGCGGCACGGACCACGCCTGGGAGAACCGGACCGATCAGGAGACCCTGATGGCCTTTTTTCACATCGACGCCGAGTTCGGCGACGAGCTTCTGGACAAGCTGCCCAAGCCGCTCGAACTCATGCGCTGACGCCGGCTTGAAGCCGAACGCCGCCGGGCGCACTCTCGGCCATGAACGAGGAGGCATTCCGATGAAGCTGGGGCTCGTCTTCGCCATCGCCGCGCTCGGCGCATCCGCCGCCAGCGCCGCAGAGCCGAATTCCGTGGTCGGCGTGTGGAAGCCCGAGTCGACCGGAGACCGGGTCGCCATCCCATCGCTCGACTTCACAACCGACGGCCGCGTCTTCTTCACGTCCACCTTGCAGGTGTCTCAGCGCCCCGACCCGGTCCCGTTCGGGCAACCGCCGCTGCAGGAGATCTTCGGCCATTATCAGACCCGGGACGACAAAGTCGTGGTCCGCGTTTGGTCGGGCGGCACGACCACGTTCCAGCTGACCAAGGATGGCCGGCTATGCGTCTATCCCGGCGCGGGCGTCATGCCGGCCACCGGCGTGATCAAGCCGCAGGCCGGCCAACGGCAGTGCTACCAGCGCGTGGGCGTGAACCGGTCGTAAGGCCGTCTAGCCTTTCGCCAGCCCCCTGAGCCGGTAGAGCGCCTCCATCGCCTCGCGCGGGCTCATGCCGTCGAGGTCGAGGTCGGCCAGGGCCCGTTCCACCTCGCTCGGGGAGGCGTTGAACGCCGGCGCGGCGGGCTCGGCGGCGGCCGCGAACAAGGGCAGGTCGTCCAGCCGGGCGGGGCTCGACGCCTGGCCCTCCAGGCGCTCCAGCACCTCGCGCGCGCGTCCGACCACCGCCGGCGGCACCCCGGCGAGCTTGGCCACCTGCACGCCGTAGGAGCGATCGGCCGGGCCGGGGCGAGCTTCGTGCAGGAAGACGAGGTCGCCGTTCCACTCCTTGGCCCTGAGCGACAGGTTGGCGACGTGCGCCAGCCGCCCCTCCAGCCGCGCCAGCTCATGGTAGTGGGTGGCGAACAGGGCGCGGCAGCGGTTGGTGTCGTGCAGGGCTTCGGCGCAGGCCCAGGCGATGGCCAGGCCGTCATAGGTGGCCGTGCCGCGGCCGATCTCGTCGAGGATCACCAGCGAGCGGGGCGTGGCCTGGGTCAGGATGGCGGCGGTCTCGACCATCTCGGCCATGAAGGTCGAGCGGCCCCGCGCCAAGTCGTCGCCCGCACCCACCCGCGAGAACAGCCGGTCGACCACGCCGAGCCGCAGCCGCCGCGCCGGCACGAAACTGCCCGCCTGGGCGAGGATGGCCAACAAGGCGTTCTGGCGCAGGAAGGTCGACTTGCCGGCCATGTTCGGCCCGGTGACGATCGACAGGCGCGCGGAAATCTCGCCCGCTCCGTCCAGCCGGCAATCGTTGGGCGTATAGGGCTGGCCCGAGCGGCGCACGGCGGCCTCGACCACCGGATGGCGCGCTGCCTCGGCCTCGAACGCCAGGGAGCGGTCGATCTGCGGGCGCACCGCCTGTTCGTCTTCCGCCCACTCCGCCAATGCCGCGGCCACGTCGAGTGTGGCCAGGGCTTCGGCGGCGGCCTGGATCTCGCCGGCCAGGCCGCGAGCCTCCTCGCGCCAGGCCTCGAAGATCTCCTGCTCGATGGCCAGGGCGCGCTCGGCGGCCTGGGCGATGCGGGCGTCGAGGTCGGCCAACTCCACGGTGGTGAAGCGCACCTGGTTGGCCAGGGTCTGGCGGTGGATGAAGGCGGCGTTCAGCGGCGGAGCCATCAGGGGCTCGGCCTGCTTGGCCGTCACCTCGATGAAGTAGCCGAGCACCGCGTTGTGCTTGATGCGCACGGCTACACCGCTCTCGACGGCCAGCCGCTGCTCCAGCGCAATGACCACCTTGCGGCTGTCGTCGCGGAGGGCCCGCGCGTGTTCGAGTTCGGGCGAGACGCCGGGGGCGACAAAGCCGCCATCACGCGCCAGGGCCGGCAGGTCGGGGCCGAGGCCGGCGTCCAGGCGATTCAGGTAGTCCGCGAGCGCCGGATGCCGGTCCGGGGTCAGGGCCTCGGCGGCGCGCTTTATCTCGGCGGGAGCCCCGTCGAGCAGTTCGTGTTCGGCGGCGACCAGGGCCGCCAGTTGCGCCCCCGCCTCCAGGGCGCCCTTGAGCGCGCCCAAGTCGCGCGGGCCGCCACGGCCGAGCGCCAGGCGGGATAGGCCCCGCGCCGCGTCGCCCGAGCCCTTGAGCAGGCGTCGCGCCCGTTCGCGGCCATCGCGCCGCTCCAGGAACCACTGCACCGCGTCGAGCCGCGCCTCGATGGCGACCGGATCGAGCAGCGGCCGCGCCAGGCGGGCGGCCAGCAGGCGCGCGCCGCCCGAGGTGACGGTGCGATCGACCGCCGCCAGCAGCGAGCCGTCGCGGGCGCCCTGCTGGGTCTTCTCGATCTCCAGAGAGAAGCGGGTGGCCGGGTCGATGGCCATGACGTCGGCCTCGCCGGCGCGGCGCGGGGGCCGCAGCGCCGGCAGCTTGCCGGCCTGGGTGGTCTCCAGGTGCGCCGCGATCAGGCCCAGCGCCGAAATCTCCGCGCCGGACAGCACGCCGAAGCCGTCGAGGGTCTCCACGCCATAGAGCCGCTTCAGGCGCGCCTCGGACGCCGCCGGCTCGGCCAGGGCCGAGGCCATCGGGGCGACGAGGCCGCCGACCGACTTCAGGGCGCCGGCCAGCATCTCGTCGGCGAACAGCCGGTCGGGGACCAGGATCTCGGAGGGCTGCAGGGAGGCGAGCGCCGCCGCCACCCCGTGACGGCCCACGCTCATGCACTCCACCTCGCCGGTGGAGAGCTCGACCGACGCCACCGCCGCCATCCCGGCGCGCACCGACACGGCCGCCAGGCGGTTGGACCCGCGCGCGTCGAGCAGGCCATCCTCGGTCAGGGTTCCGGGCGTCACCACCCGCACGACGTCGCGGCGCACCACCGACTTGGAGCCGCGTTTGCGGGCCTCCGCCGGATTCTCCATCTGCTCGCAGACGGCGACCTTGAAACCCGCGCGGATCAGCTTGGCGAGATAGGCCTCGGCCGCGTGCACCGGCACCCCCGCCATGGGGATGTCCTGGCCGGCATGCTTGCCGCGCTGGGTCAGGGTGATGCCGAGGGCGGCGGCCGCCTTGACCGCGTCGTCGAAGAACAGCTCGTAGAAATCGCCCATGCGGAAGAACACCAGGGCGTCCGGCTGGCGCGCCTTGGCGTCGAAGAACTGGGCCATGACCGGGCTGGCGGAGGACAGGTCCGGTGCGGCGGCGGCGTCTTCCAGGTTTTGCACGGTCATGCTGGAGGGCGTCTGGGCGTTCATCGCCGGCACGCTAGCCTGCGTCGGCGCCCGGACAAACCCTAGAGGAGGCTTTGCCCACAGGTGAGCGGCTGATATCCAGACCGCACGCCTACGGAGTTTCGTGATGTCGCGTGATCTGGCGCAGCCCCGCCACGACTGGACCTTGGACGAGGTCGAAGCCCTGTTCGACCTGCCGTTCACCGAACTGGTGTTCAAAGCCGCCGAGGTGCACCGGCGCTGGTTCGACCCGGCTGAGGTGCAGCGCTCTCAGCTGCTATCGGTCAAGACCGGCGGCTGTGCCGAGAACTGCGGCTATTGCTCCCAGTCGGCCCATTTCGACACCGGGCTGAAGGCCTCCAAGCTAATGGCCGTGGACCAGGTGCTGGCCGAGGCCACGGCAGCCCGCGACGGCGGGGCCCAGCGTTTCTGCATGGGCGCGGCCTGGCGCGAGCTGAAGGGCCGCGACCTGCCCGAGCTGGAGGCCATGATCTCCGGCGTCAAGGCGCTAGGCATGGAGACCTGCGTCACCCTCGGGATGCTGACCGGCGACCAGGCCCAGCGCCTGAAGACGGCGGGCCTCGACTACTACAACCACAACCTCGACTCGGGGCCGGAGTATTACGGCGAGGTGGTCACCACCCGCACCTATCAGGAGCGGCTCGACACCCTGGAGCATGTTCGTGCGGCCGGCGTGAACGTCTGCTGCGGCGGCATCCTCGGCCTCGGCGAGACCCGCCGCGACCGCGCCTCCCTGCTGCACCAGCTGGCCATCCTGCCCGAGCACCCGGGCAGCGTGCCGATCAACGACCTGATGCCGATCCCCGGCACGCCGCTGGGCGACAAGGCCCTGGTGGAAGGCGGGGTCGACGGGCTGGAGTTCGTGCGCGCCGTCGCGGTGGCCCGCATCGTATGTCCCAAGTCCGTGGTGCGCCTGTCGGCCGGGCGCGAGCACATGAGCCGCGAGCTGCAGGCCCTGTGCTTCCTGGCGGGCGCCAATTCGGTGTTCCTCGGCAGCCGCCTGCTGACGACGGCCAATCCCCGCCTGGACCAGGACGAAAAGCTGTTCGCCGACCTGGGCATGAAGCCGATGGGCGCCGCCGCGCTGGAAGCCGCGGAGTAAGCTTGGCGGCTGACTAGGCTTCGCCCAGGGCGACGGCCTTCAGGGCAGCGGCGTGCCGCTCCCAGGTGCGGCCGCGCATGAAGGCGGCGCCCGCGTGGCCCACAGATCGGCGCAGATCGGCGGAGACGTAGAGCTGTTCGAGGGCCTCGAGCATTTCCTCGACATCGCTCTCGCACCAGCCGCCGGAGCCCCGGGGGCCCGCCTCCATGGGCGACTGACGGTCCAGTGCGATGCAGTTGTCGGCGGTGATGATGTCGGTCACGCCCGTGTTCCTGGCCAGGATCGTCGGGACCCCGCAGGCCATGGCTTCCATGGCCATCAGGTTGGCGCCGCCTTCGGCCCGGCTCGGCAGCAGGGCGCAATCCACTTCGCGCAGGAACTTCGGCAGGACCTGGTTCGGCAGATGGCCGAGGTCGATCACCTTGGCCGGGTCGACGCCGTTGTCGGCGACCCAGCCGGCGATGTCGATCTGCCCGTCCTTCCCAAGCCGGGCCGACGCCTCCAGCCGGCCCTTGAAGCCATCGGCGAGCTTGGGCCACGGACTGCGCCAGGCCGTGACCAGGACGGCGTCGTCATGCCGGCGGCAGAATTCGCGGAAGGCCATCAGGACCAGGTCCTGGGCCTTGCGGTATTCGATCTTGCCGCCGCTGAAGATGTAGAACCGGTCCTGGGACAGCAGGCCCAGCTTCGGCGCGGGATGGAACAGGGCGGGATCGACCCCCTCGGGGATCATCAAGACCAGCGCGCGCACCCGACCCCGCAGGCGATCGGCGTTCCACGACGAGGCGCATACGATCGCGTCGTACTCGTCCAGGCGCGGCAGGGCGGGGTCGACATCGGCATCCTCGAACACCGCCCGGCCGATGTTGCGCGAGCCCCTGACGTCGAAGCGTGAGGTGAACCCGTTTCCAAGCGAGCGGACGACAGGCACGTCGACCTGTACCGGCCCGGCGGCCGCGGCCTTGGCCAGCTGGGCGGCGAATAGGTTGCTTTTGACGACGGCCGCGCAGAAGCGGTCCACCCTGGCCGCATCGGGCTCGGACAGGGCCAGGTCCCGGATCGGGTGGCCCATCAGCGGCTGCACGTCTTCCGACATCGCCCACTGGTAGAAGATGTTCAGCCCGGCGACGCCCCAGCCGAAGGTGTTGGCCGCCTGCCACGAGAGTAGGATGGGCTTCATGACGGCCGCCTTCCGGACACGGGCACGCGTTCCGGCTCTAGGCCGCCGTTTCCTCGCCGCCGGTCACGCTCGACCAGAACTTCTTGGCCTTGCCGAGAAAGCCGTCGCATTGCGGGTGGTGCTTGGAGCCGCAGCTGGCGGCCAGTTCGGCCATCAGTTCGCGCTGGCGGGCGGTGAGCCTGGTGGGGGTCTCGACGTAGAGCTCGACCACCAGGTCGCCACGCTCGCGCGAGCGCAGAGAAGGCATGCCCTTGCCCTTGAGGCGCACGGTCTTGCCGGTCTGGGCGCCCTCGGGGACCTTGACCGTCATCCGGCACTCGCAGGTCGGCGTCTCCTTCAGGCACGGCGCCTCGATCTCGCCGCCGAGGGCGGCGGTGCACATCGGCACCGGCACGGTGCAGTGCAGGTCGAGCCCGTCGCGCTCGAAGAGCTCATGCGGCTTGACCGACAGGAAGATGTAGAGGTCGCCGCGCGGGCCGTTGTGGGCGCCCGCGTCGCCTTCGCCGGACAGGCGGATTCGTGCCCCGTCGTCCACGCCCGGCGGGATGCGCACCTGCAGGGTGCGCTGCTTGCGCACCATGCCGTTGCCGTGACAGTGCTGGCAGGGGTCGGTGATCATGCGGCCCTGACCGCCGCAGCGCGGGCAGGTGCGCTCGATGGCGAAGAAGCCCTGGGCGGCGCGCACGCGGCCGGCGCCGCCGCAGGTGGTGCAGGTCTGGGGCTTGGAGCCGTCTCTGCAGCCGGAGCCCTTGCACGGCTCGCAGGTGAGGGCGGTGGGGGCCGAGATCTCGACCTCGGCGCCGGAATAGGCCTGTTCGAGGCTGACTTCGAGATCGTAGCGCAGATCCTGGCCGCGCTGGGGACCGCCGGGCCGGCGGTTGCCGAACATGTCGCCGAAGGCGTCGCCGAACACCTCGTTGAAGATGTCGTGGATGTCGCCGAAGCCCTGACCGCCCTGGAAGCCGCCGAAGCCGGCCCCGCCAGGGCCGCCGTTGACGCCGGCGTGGCCGAAGCGGTCGTAGGCGGCGCGTTTCTGCGGGTCCGAGAGGACCGAATAGGCCTCGTTCACTTCCTTGAAGCGGGCCTCGGATTCGGTGCAGCCGTCGTTGCGATCGGGATGGTGGGCCATGGCCTTCTTGCGGAAGGCCGACTTCAGGTCCGTCTCGCTGCAATCCCGCGAGACCTCCAGCACCTCGTAATAGCAACGCGCCATAAGCGATCCGACCTCTGTCGCGCTCTTTTCTATACCGTCCCACCGAGAAGGTGGGGCGCATTGGGCCTCAGAGCAAGGGCCTCGGTTGCACTGTTGATCGAGTTTTTCCGGCCTGCGCTCAAGTAGGCCAAGGGCCGGCAACGCAAAGACAAAGCCCCCTGCGACTGAACATCACAGGGGGCTATATTTCCCTGACGACCGCTTAGGACTTGTGGTCGTCGACTTCCTCGAACTCGGCATCGACCACGTCTTCGGCGTGGCCGCCCTCCGGCGCGGCGCCCGGGGCGCCAGCGGCGGACTGCTGCGCCTGGTACATGGCTTCGCCGAGCTTCATCGAGGCCTGGGCCAGGGTTTCGGTCTTGGCCGTGATGGCGTCGGCGTCGTCGCCTTCCAGGGCGGCCTTGAGGTCGTCCCTGGCCTTCTCGATGGCGGTCTTGTCGGCCTCGGACACCTTGTCGGCGAACTCCTTCAGCGATTTCTCGGTCTGGTGGACCAGGGCGTCCGCATGGTTGCGGGCCTCCACCAGGGCCTTGCGCTTCTTGTCGTCGGCCGAATGGGCCTCGGCGTCCTTGACCATCTTCTCGATGTCGTTGTCAGACAGCCCGCCGTTGGCCTGGATGCGGATCGACTGCTCCTTGGCGGTCGCCTTGTCCTTGGCCGTCACGTGCACGATGCCGTTGGCGTCGATGTCGAAGGTCACCTCGACCTGCGGCACGCCACGCGGGGCCGGCGGGATGCCGACCAGGTCGAACTGACCCAGCATCTTGTTGTCGGCCGCCATCGGGCGCTCGCCCTGGAACACCCGGATGGTCACCGCCGACTGGTTGTCGTCGGCCGTGGAGAAGGTCTGGCTGCGCTTGGTCGGGATGGTGGTGTTGCGCTCGATCAGCGGCGTGAACACTCCGCCCAGGGTCTCGATGCCGAGGGTCAGCGGGGTCACGTCGAGCAGCAGCACGTCCTTGACGTCGCCTTGCAACACACCCGCCTGGACCGCGGCGCCGAGCGCCACGACTTCGTCCGGGTTGACGCCCTTGTGCGGTTCGCGGCCGAAGAACTCCTTCACCGCCTCGACCACCTTGGGCATGCGGGTCATGCCGCCGACCAGGACCACCTCGTCGATCTCGGACTTCTTCAGCCCGGCGTCCTTCAGCGCCTGCTCGCACGGGCCGATGGTCCGCATGATCAGGTCTTCAACCAGGGCTTCCAGCTTGGCGCGGGTCAGCTTGATGTTGAGGTGCAGCGGCCCTGACGCATTCATCGAGATGAAGGGCAGGTTCACGTCGTACTGCGAGGCGCTCGACAGCTCCTTCTTGGCCTTCTCGGCCTCTTCCTTCAGGCGCTGCAGGGCCAGCTTGTCCTTGCGCAGGTCGACGCCGGCGTCCTTCTTGAA
Source organism: Caulobacteraceae bacterium (assembly GCA_036500495.1). GTDB lineage: Bacteria > Pseudomonadota > Alphaproteobacteria > Caulobacterales > Caulobacteraceae > BOG-938. Next base: position 16,240 of record DASYBX010000176.1, on the reverse strand, counting down.
CTCGTCGGCCAGGTAGTCGACGAGGCGCAGGTCGAAGTCTTCGCCGCCCAGGAAGGTGTCGCCGTTGGTGGCCTTCACCTCGAACACGCCGTCACCGATCTCCAGGATCGACACGTCGAAGGTGCCGCCGCCCAGGTCATAGACCGCGATCTTCTTGCCGTCGGACTTCTCCAGGCCATAGGCCAGGGCCGCCGCGGTGGGCTCGTTGATGATGCGCAGCACTTCCAGGCCAGCGATCCTGCCGGCGTCCTTGGTGGCCTGGCGCTGGGCGTCGTTGAAGTAGGCCGGCACGGTGATCACCGCCTTGGTGACCGTCTCGCCGAGGTGAGCCTCGGCGGCTTCCTTCATCTTGCCGAGGATGAAGGCCGAGATCTGCTGTGGGCTGTAGTCCTTGCCGTGGGCGCGCACCCAGGCGTCGCCGGTCGGGCCCTTGACGATCTCGTAGGGCACCATGCCCTTGTCCTTGGCCACCACCGGATCGTCGTACTGGCGCCCGATCAGGCGCTTGATCGCGAAGAGGGTGTTCTGCGGGTTGGTCACGGCCTGCCGCTTGGCGGGCTGGCCGACGAGGCGTTCGCCGTCCTCGAGGATGGCCACCACCGATGGAGTGGTGCGCGCGCCCTCGGCGTTTTCGATCACCTTCGGCGTCTTGCCGTCCATGATGGCGACGCACGAATTGGTCGTGCCGAGGTCGATACCGATAATCTTGCTCATGACGAGATCTGTTCGCTCCTAACAGGCGGACGGACGCGAGGCCTTACTTTGAAGCGCCTGAATGCCGTCCCCGGTTCGATCGGGTCTCCAAATCGGGGCCCGAAGGACCCCGCACTCAATCTGTCGGCCGCGCGGCGCCGCGCGTTCCTACAGCGCCGCATATGGGAATATCCCCTCCATGCGCAAGGGTTTTGCGCCCGGCGGGCCCCTGGATTCGTGACAGGCGGCGGCAACGCGCCCGTGCACCGACGCCCAGATCGCGGCTGCATGAACACGGGTTACAAATTGAGCCCCGACGGGAACAGGCATAAGCTTGGCCAGTCAAGTTGCGTCGTGCGTCTCTACCCAGGGCCTCGGCAATTGCTTGCCTTTCCACAAGGTGGATCGCCGCTTAGCTCAGGCGCCGCCGGGACCCCAATCACAACCCCGCCGCGAAACGGCGGCTGGAAGACCTTGGGGGGTCAGGAAACATGCGGAAATCGTTCAGGACATTGCTCACGGCAAGCGCCTTCACGGCCGGCCTGATCGCCTTCTGGGTTGGCTCTGCGGCGGCCGACGACGCCAATCCGGCCGCGGCCGTGCAATGCGCCAACGGCGGCAAGCGGCCGATCGTGGCGGTCTACACCTCGCCGCCCGGCCGCGGCGACTGGAGCGACGACATGCTGGGCAAGGGCACGCTCAAGCCCGGCCAGAGCGCCATGCTCAAGCTCAAGGCCAAGCCGGACGGCTGCAAGGTCGACTTCAGCGCCCTGCTCGACAACGGCGACACGGTGACCAAGAAGGACATCGACCTCTGCGCCGCCACACCCGCCGTCGGATTCTAGCGTAGGGGGCGGATTGCGGTCGGATCGCTCAAGCCCGACATAGGAGGCCGTGACCGCCGGCTTCCGATACCATCCCGCCGCCCTGACGCGCGCCGAACAGCAGGCGCTGGCGCGTGACGTGTTCGCCGCCGCGGCGGACGCGCCGTTCTTCCAGTCCGTCACGCCCTCGGGAAAGCCGATGTCGGTGCGCATGACCGGGTTCGGCCCGCTCAGCTGGGTGACCGACGCCAGGGGCTACCGCTATGAGCCCCAGCATCCACTGACCGGCCGGCCCTGGCCGCCGATGCCGCCCGTGCTGCTCGACCTCTGGAAGCGCTTCGCCGCGGGCGCGCCGGAGCCTGACGCCTGCCTCGCCAACCTCTACCGCGACGGAGCCAAGATGGGGCTGCACCAGGACCGCGACGAGCGGGACTTCGCCGTCCCGGTGCTGTCGCTGTCGCTCGGCGACACGGCGGTGTTCCGCATCGGCGGCCACACTCGCGGCGGCCCGACCAGCAGCCTCAAGCTCAATTCCGGCGACGTCTGCGTGCTGGCCGGCGCCGCGCGCCTGGCGTTCCATGGGATCGACCGGGTGCTGGAGGGCTCCTCCACTGTCGTCCCCGGCGGCGGGCGGCTGAACCTCACCCTGAGACGGGCCCTCTAGCGTGGCGATTCAGAAATTCGCCACCTGATGATGGCGATCGCAGTGCGAATTTCTGAATCAGAAGCCACACTGGGATAATTCTCGCTTCCTGGTGTCCTGATCGAACCAGAAGTTCGCCCCGCGCTCGATCCCATTGGCGGCGAACTTCAGGTTCGGGACACTAGTAGCCCTTCTTCAGCATCCCCGACTCCACGCCGTCGACCTTGCCGGTGGTCAGCCAGTCGACGGTGGCCTGGAACAGCAGGCGGCGGTTCTTCTCCCACATGGCGTTGTGCGAGGAGCAGGCCAGGTCGATGAACACCTTCTGCGGCGAGGCCAGGTCGGCGTAGAGCTGGCGCACCCGGTCCGGCGCGACCTGCTTGTCGTTCTCGCCCGAGATCATCAGGAACGGGGTGGTGATCTTGGCCACGACCGCCTTGCTGAAGCCCCAGCTCGGCACGGTCGGCGCCCGCCGACCGCCCGGCCCCCACTTGTCGCCGCCCGGATCGGACCTCTGCAGAGTCGACCACAACGCCGTCGCCGCCGCCGGGTCGTACTGGCCGACGCAAGGCGCCTGGCGGTCCCAGTTGGCCTTGAAGTCGGCCTGCGACTGGAAGGTCACGGGAAATGGCGTCGCCGGCAGGGCCTGGGGCTCGGCGTCGGGCATGGCCGGGTTGTAGGCGGGCGCCAGGATCGCCAGGCGCGAGACCTTTTCCGGGTGCTGGGCCGCATAACCCCCCGCCCGCGGCCCGCCCTGGGACCAGCCGACGATGGCGATCGGCTGGCCGCCGTTCATGGGCATCAGGTAGTCGACCGCCGCGCCGATGTCGTTCCAGTCCGAACTCATGGTGGTGATCGGCGTGGTCGAGGGCGGGCTGCAGGCCGTCTTGAGCGTCTTGGGGATCAGCTCCATCTGTTGCGCGGGCGACAGGAAGCAGGGGTTGCTCATCGCCGGCGGGCGAGTGGAGGCGCCGTAGCCCTCCAGGTCCAGCGCCCACACGTCGAAACCGGCGCGGGCCACGAAGGCCATCCAGCTGTAGTCCTGGTAGAGCGGGTCGAAGGCCACGTCGGCCGGCGTGCCGGCCCCGTGGATGAACAGCACCACGCCCTTGGACTGAGCCGGCGGGACGGCCAGCTTCACCTCGCGCAGGTAGAGGTCGGCGAACCTGCCGGCGTACCCAGGGGCGATCGAACGCACCGTCAGGGTGTGGTCGGTGCGCAGCACGGGTGCGTCGGCCGCCAACGCCGTCCCTGCGGCGAAAGCCGTCGCGCCAAGGCCCGCCGCGAAGGCGAGGACCGCCAAAGGCCTTGCTTTCATGCCCGCTCTCCCCGATGTCACATCAAGTCGCCAACGCTAGGCCCGCCGGCCCGGCGCGGCAACGCCCGACAGAGATCGGGCGGGAGGAGCGCGAATGACGAAGTTGCTGGCCGCGCAGGGCGGCCTCTGCCTGGCCCTGATCCTCGCCGGCGCCGCCTCGGCCCAGATCCCGCGCGTGCCCGAGGAGCCCTATCCCGACCAGACCCGGGTGGAGCGCGCCGAGGCCAAGGCCAAGGCCGCCTCGACCGGCTGCGAGGCCGAGCTCAAGGGCAAGCACGCCCCAGGCGCCGCCTGCGGCCGTTACCATTCGGCCGTGCTCGACGCCCTGCAGTGGGAGCACAAGCGCTTTTCCTGGTGCAACGCGCGCATGAGCGAAACCACCGGCGTGCCCGTGCCCAAGGCCTGTTTCCCCACCGACAACGGCATGCGTATCCCCGAGGTGGTGGGCCTGGAGCGCAAGGTCTCGCCGAAGAGCTGGAAAGCCTTCGACGACCAGATGGCGAAGTATTCGAACTGAGGATGCTCCCCCGCTGAGCGGGGGAGGATCTAGGCCCGCGTATCCACCGTCTGCCCCGGCTCCGTCGCCGACCCGCCGCTCTTGGCGGCGACCACCACCAGGGCCGGGCGCACGATGCGGCCCATCAGCTCGTAACCGGCCTGCATCACCTGGATCACGGCGCCCGGCTCCACGTCGGGGGCCGGCTGCTCCATCATCGCCTGGTGCAGGTTGGGGTCGAACCTGGAGCCCTTCGGCGGGTCGACCTTCTTCAGGCCGTTGCGCTCGAACGCCTGGGCCAGCTCCTTCTCGGTCAGCTCGACGCCCAGCACGAAGTTCTTCACCGCGATGTCGTCGACCGTCGGCTCGTGCTGCAGGGCGCGCGACAGGTTGTCGGCCACGCCCAGCAGGTCGCGGGCGAAGCGCTGGATGGCGTAGGCGCGGGCGTCGTTTGCTTCGCGCTCGGCCCGCCGCTTGGCGTTCTCGGCCTCGGCCGCCACCCGCAGCATCTGGTCCTTGAGGAGCGTGTTCTCGGCCTGCAAGGCGTCGAGCATGGCTTCCAGGCCGGCGTCCGGCCCGTCCATCTGGTCCTCGGCGCCGTCCATATCGGCCGGCGTATGATCGTCGGTCATGTCTGTCTACCTCTAAGCTTCGAGCAGGCGCCCGAGCACACGCGCGGTGTAGTCCACCAACGGGATCACGCGCGCATAGTTCAAGCGGGTCGGCCCGATCACGCCGATCGCGCCCACCACCTTCTGCCGGCCGTTCATATAGGGCGCGGCGATGACAGAGGAACCCGAAAGCGAGAAAAGCCGCGTTTCGGCGCCGATGAAGATGCGCACGCCCTGGGCTTCGCGCACGTCGTCGAGCAGGCCGATCAGCTGTTCCTTCTGTTCGAGGTCGTCGAACAGCATGCGCACGCGCTCCAGGTCGTCGAGCGCGGAGCGGTCGTGCAGCAGGTTGGCGCGGCCGCGCACGATTAGGGCCCGACTCTGGGCCTCGCCCCCGCCCCAGGCGGCCAGGCCCTCCTCGACCAGCCGGGCGGCCGTCTCGTCCAGCGCCCGGCGCGCGTTCTCCATCTCCCCGCGCATCTGTTCCTTGGCCTCGACCAGGGTGCGGCCGGCCAGGCGCGCGTTGAGGAAATTGGAGGCCTCCTGCAGGGCCGACGGCGTCAGGCCCGGAGCCAGGCGCATCAGGCGGTTCTCGATCTGGCCGTCGTCGAACACCATCACCGCCAGGGCCTGGTCGGGCCCGAGCGCGATGAACTCCACGTGCTTGACGCCGGCGTCGCGCACCGGCGCCACCACCACGCCCGCGCCGCCGGCCAGGCCCGACAGCAACGCCGTGGCTTCGTCCAGCGCCTCCTGCACGCTGCGCCCGCGGCCGGCCAGGCGCTGCTCGATCAGAGCCCGCTCCTCGTCGCCGATGTCGCCGACCTCGAGCAGCCCGTCGACGAACAGCCTCAGGCCCAGGTGCGTGGGCAGCCGTCCAGAAGAGGAGTGGGGCGCGCCCAAAAGGCCGAGATGGGCCAGGTCCTGCATGGTGTTGCGGATCGAGGCGGGCGACAGCGCGACCCCGGCGCGCGAGATGGTGCGCGACCCCACCGGGTCGCCGGTTTCCAGGTAGGTCTCCACGATGCGGCGGAAGATGTCTCGCGCGCGCTCGTCCAGCTGGGCCAGAGTCGGCCCGCGGGCGGGCGACAGGAACCCTGGGGAAGACGAACCTGGCGGCAGGAAGGCTGACATGGGGCGCTGTCGAAATCCTCGGATGGACGTGTCCGGCGGCATCTAGGATAAGCGGGCGCCGGCCGCACGCAAGCGGCGGCGGAGTGAGGGAAAATGCGTCCATCTGAGCGTCTGCCGCACATCCTGCGGCCGGTGACCATCGAAACCGGCGTCAACCGCTATGCCGAGGGCTCGTGCCTGATCTCGTTCGGCCATACGCGGGTGCTGGTCACCGCCAGCGTCGACGAGGGCGTGCCGGGCTTCCTGCGCGGCAAGGGCCAGGGCTGGGTGACCGCCGAATACGGCATGCTGCCGCGCGCCACCCACACCCGCGGCCGGCGCGAGGCCGCCCAGGGCAAGCAGTCGGGCCGCACCCAGGAGATCCAGCGGCTGATCGGCCGCTCGATGCGCGCGATCGTCGACCTCAAGGCCCTGGGCGAGCGCCAGATCACGCTCGACTGCGACGTGGTCCAGGCCGACGGCGGCACCCGCACGGCCGCTATCACCGGAGCGTGGGTGGCCCTGCGGCTGGCCACCCGTCACCTGATGACCGAGGGCGTACTCGCCAACGACCCGATCATCGACCAGGTCGCCGCGGTCTCCTGCGGCGTCCACCAGGACACCCCGGTCCTCGACCTCGACTACGAGGAAGACTCCAACGCCGAGGCCGATGCGAACTTCGTGCTGACCGGCTCGGGCGACATCGTCGAGATCCAGGCCACCGGCGAGAAGCGCGGCTTCACCCGCGCCGAGTTCGAGGCCCTGTTCGACCTGGCCCGCCAGGGCATCGGCGAGCTGCAGGCGCTGCAGCGGCAGGCGGTGGGTTGATCACTCGTAGCGCAGGGCGATGACCGGACGGGCGCGGGCGGCTCGGGACGCCTGCGCCGCCACCGTGAGCCAGGCGATCAACACGGCCGCCGCTGCGGCCAGGGCGAAGGGCCAGACCGTCAAGGGGATGCGGTAGGCGAAGCCCTGCAGCCAGTAGCGCATCGCCACGAACGCCAGCGGCCAAGCGACGAGGTTGGCCCACAGCACCGGCACGGTGAACTGCCAGAGGAACAGCTTCAGGACGTCGAACGCGCTCGCGCCCACCGCCTTGCGGATGCCGATCTCCTTGGTGCGTCGCTCGGTGGCGAAGGCGGCGAGCCCCACGAGGCCCAAACAGGCGATGAACACGGCGATGCCGGCGAAGGCGCCGAACAGCTGGCCCTGCTGGGTGATGTCGCGGTAGCGGTCCTGCATCATCCGGTCGAGGAACAGCGAATCGAGCGCGCCGGCGTGACCGGTCCTGCGCCACACCGCATCCAGGGCCTTCAGGGTCTCGGGGATGTCGCGCCCCTTGAGCTTGAGATTGACGAACTGCTGCTGGTCCGGCTCGACGTAGAAGGCGGTCGGCTCGATCCGGCTGCGGATCGAATTCATGGGGAAGTCCTCGACCACCCCGATGACGACGGTCGGGTGCATCTTGAAGAACGTTCCGTCCATCGTCTTGATGCGAATCCAGCGGAAGCTCTTGCCCACGGCGTCGGTCGGCTTGGCGAAGCCCAGCTGCCGCGCGGCCGTCTCATTGACGACCACGGCCTCGGTGCGGTCCGGGTGATCGTCAACTACGGTCGTCCAATCGCCGCCGTGATCGCGGGAAAAGAAGCGGCCCGCCAGAGGCTTCAAGCCATACAGTTCGAAGAAACCGAAGCCGACCTCGTTGGAGTAGATCGTGATCTGCCCCCCCTGGGGCAGGTGGGCCGCCGTGGAGAAAGTGTTTAACACGGGGGCCATGTTGGAACAGGCCGCGCCGACCACGCCGGGCAGGGCGGCGGCCTGCTTCTCGAAGGCGTCCTGGCCGCAACGCTCCTGGACCAGCAGCATCTGGTCGCTGTCGAGCCTCAGGCTCTGCTTGGTCGCGAACACCGTCTGGCGCCAGATCACCGCCGTCGCCACCAGAAGACTGATCAGGACAGCGAACTGGAACCCGACGAGGCCCTGGCGCAGGACGGCGCCGCCCGCGGCCCGGACGGTTGCGCCCTTGAGCACGGCCGCGGGACGGAAGCCCGAGAGGACCAGCGCAGGATAGGCGCCGGCGACCACGCCGACGGCGACGACCAGGCCCAGCAGGACCAGGAGGACGTGGCCATGGTGGAAAGCCATGCCGCGGCCGAGAAAGGCGTTGAAGCCGGGCATCAAGGTCTCGGCCGCGGCGAACGCGATGAACGCGGCGAGGGCCGCATAGATCAGCGCCTCGCCGATGAATTGCACGACCAGGTCGCGACGGTGCGCCCCGACCAGCTTACGCACCCCCACTTCCACCGCGCGGCGGCTGGAGCGGGCCGTCATCAGGTTCACGAAGTTGATCGCCGCCATCAACACGATCAGCACCCCGACCACCGCCACCGCAGTTGTCGCCGCCCGGTCCCCCCGCGGGAGCCACTGGGCAACGGCTGGAGGCATGAAATGGATAGCGGCGATGGGAACGACCGGAAGCATCGTCGTGGCGCGCGCGTTGGTCACGCGATCGGGCATGTGCGCCTTCATGAAGGCGGGCATGCGGTCGATGATCGGCTGGACCGACGCTCCAGGCTTCAGACGGAAATAGGTGTAGGAATTCCACGGCTTGGTTCGGCTCTTTGCCGACATGGCGTCCATCTGAGCGAGCGCGGAGAAGGGCGCCCGGCCCGAGGCCACGATCGTCAGGGTAAAATGGGTGTTCGACGGCAGGTCCTTGATCACGGCCGTCACCCGCATCGGGAAACGTTGGTCCAGCATAAGGGTCTGACCGATCGGATTGGCGCTGCCGAAATATTTCCGGGCCAGGGTCTGGGTGAGCACCACAGAGTCGGGCGTGGCCAGGGCTGTCTTCAGGTCGCCCGCCACGCTCGGCAGCGGCAGGACGGTGAAGACGTCCGGATCGGCCCACCACATCGGTTCGACGGACTCTGTCTGGTCGTGACGGACCGTGTGCTGGTCTGGCCAGAATCGGGCGACCGCCTGCATCTGGGGGAAATCGAGCCTGAGCCAGCCGGCGACATCCGGCGGAACCGTATCGCCCGCCTGCGACGGCAGTCCGTTGGAGAACCGGGTGAAGGTCGAGACGCGATAGACGTCCTTCGCGCCGGGAATCCACTTGTCGTAGCTGAACTCGTCGCTGACGAACATGGCGATGAGCAGGGCGGCGGCGAAGGCGACGGCCAGGCCGCCCACGCTGATCGCCGTGTAGAGCCGGTTGCGCAGGAGGTTGTTGAGGGCGGCGGCCAGATAGTTCCTGAACATGGGTCCCTCGCTGGCTGCGCGCGGGAACTATGCGCGACGGCGGCCGGACTCGGAAGGCCCGCGGCCTACTCCGCTTCCACAGACTCGCCCGTTCCGCGATTCACCGGGGCGACGGGGCCGCCTTGGGTCTCGGCCGGACGATCCTGGTGGCGGGCCAGGGCCTGCTTCTGGCGTTCGCCGTCCGGCGCCGTCCAGGGGCGCGACTCCACGGCCACCTGGTGCGGATAGGCGAAGGTCAGGCCCTCGCGCTGGAAGGCGGCCTTCACCTGCCGGATCAGGTCGAAGCGGGTGTCGGTGTAGCCCTCCGGCGAGGTCCAGGCGCGCAGGGTCACGGTGACCGTGGATTCGCCCAGGGCGGTGACCTTGGCCCAGGGCGCGGGCTTGTCCGCCACGCGGTCGTCGGCCTCGGCCGTTTCGATCAGGAGGGCCAGGGCCAGGTCCACGTCGTCGTCGTAGTCGATGCCGAAGTCCATCACGATGCGGCGGTTCTCCAGCAGCGACAGGTTCACGATGACGTCGCCGAACGCCTTGGAATTGGGGATGAACACCACCGAATTGTCGTAGTCGTGCACGCGGGTGACGAACAGGTCGAGACCGCGCACCACGCCCTGCACGCCGCTGAGCACCACGCGGTCGCCGATCCGGTAGGGCCGCAGCAGCAGGATCATGACGCCCGCCGCCACGTTGCTGAGCCCGCCCTGCAGGGCCAGGCCGATGGTCAGGGTCAGGCCGCCCAGCACCGCCAGCACCGAGGTGGTCTGCACGCCCAGTTGCGTGAGCGCGGCGATGCCGCCGACCACCACGATCGTGTAGCGCACCAGCGAGGCCACGAAATCCTGCAGCACCGCGTCGGGCTTGTGGCCCTCGCCATGCCCATGGATGCGGCCCGTGGCTTCGCGGACCAGGCGGGAAGCCCACCCCGCCACCCACAGGGTGACCACCAGGATGCCGATCCCGGCGATCAAGTTCAGCAGCATGTGGCCGAGGGCCGCGATCAGCGGCCCCCAGGCCTGGGGGCCTCCGACCACCAGGTCGCGGATATGATCTCCGACCGGAACCGTCGGAGGGGCGGGGTGGTTCGGGGGCGCCGCGGGCGGATTGGGACCGGCCATTCGGCCAGAACGCGCCACGCCCGCAATCGGCGCCGTGGGCGATGTCGGGACAGGGGCGCCGTCAGCGGCCCAGGATGGTCATCGGGAGGAGCGCCACATGAGAAAACTGATCGCCAGCGCGTTCGTCAGCCGCGTTCGCGCAGCGCAGACCGGCAGGCGCAAAAAGCTCGGCGCGCGCCAGGCAGCGGGCGCGCGCCGAACCGTCGAGCCGGGCTGAGTCGATCAGCGGTCCCCGTCGTGGTCGTGATCGTGGTCGTGGTCGATGTCGCCCTTCTTCTTGATCACGGTCTTTTCGCCGGCGGGGCCGACGTGGACCTTCTTTTCCCTGTCGCCCTTACGCTCGATCACGGTCTTCGACCCGTTGTCGCGCTTGACCACGGTCTTGGAGCGATCGCCGCCGTCGTCCTTGTGGATCACGGTGGTGTCCTGGGCGAAGGCGGCCGGCGCGGCGGCCAGGATGCCCGCGGCGGCGAGGCCTAAGATGATGGTCTTCATGTCCGTCTCCTTGCATCCAACCCTTGGCAGGCGAGAACGGCGGAGCCCGGCAAAAGATGCAGGAAACCTGCTTTTCGATGATGCTAAGCCATTGATCTACAAGCTTGAGCGGACGATCTGGCGTCGACGGCGCGGCCGCTAGCGAAACTCGACGCCGAGGATGCGGTGGTCCTCGTCCAGCGGCATGAGGATGTCGGCGCGGCCCGGCATCTCCTCCAGGATCCACTCGGTCAGGCGCTCGTAGAACATCAGGAACCGGCGGATCTGCGCGGCGTCCATCACCTTGGTCCCGGTCAGGCCCTGCAGCCTCACCCGCGAGGCCAGCTTGTCCTCCTGCAGCGAGCGCCAGCCGTAGACCACCTCGAAGCTCGGCGCCTTGAGCAGGGCCAGGATGTCGATGCGGCCGAAGAAGCCGGCGTAGTCGCTCGCCAGCCGCTGATTGACGTAACGCCGCCAGGTTCCTCCGGCGTCTTCGTCGCGCTCCAGGGCGTTGACGGGGTCGAGAAGGGCCGCCTCGGCCTGGGGCGCCGCCCCTACGCACCAGCCTTCCAGCAGGATCACGTCCACCGGCGAGATCACCCGCGGCCAGGCGTCGGCCGCGGCGCGGGTGTCCTCGGCCTTGTCGAAGCGCGGCATCGACACCTCGGCGGCGCCGTCGCTCAGCACGTCGATCAGGGCGTGGCCCAGGCCCACGTCGTGGGTGCCCGGCACGCCGCGCGTCTTCAGCAGCGGATGCACCTCGACCGCCAGGCGTTCGCGCTCGGGCAGGGTCAGGTAGAGGTCGTCGATCGACAGCACCGCGACCTTCAACCCCCGCTCCTCGAGCAGGGTCTTGAGGAACGCGGCCATGGTCGACTTGCCCGAGCCCTGGCTGCCGCACAGGCCCGCCACGACCGGCCGGCCGAGGCTGCGCCGGGTGCGGGCGATGCGATCCGCCACAGGACGATGGATACGGTCCACCATCTGGCGATAGGACGCCGGAAGGGCGTTGGTGCGGATCAGTCCGTCGAGCGCTTCCATGACTGGGCGCCTACCTAGCGTCACGGTTTGAGAGAAGAAAGGGCGGACGCGGCATCCTGCCGCCAGCCGGCGCGGCGTAGTGTCGCATCCTCGACACTAAAGCAAAGCTTTGCATCGCCCGGCGATTTCAAAGGCGGCCGATGTTAGGAGAAGGCCCCAGCGGTTCCGGAGATGCGTCCCATGGCCCTTCACCTGCCCAAAGGCTCGAGGATCGTCGCCGCCACCCACAACCCGGGCAAGGCGCGCGAGCTGGCCGCCCTGCTGGAAGGCCGCTTCGAGGTGGTCGCCGCCGGCGAACTCGGCCTGCCCGAGCCGGACGAGACCGAGACCACCTTCGTCGGCAATGCGGTGCTGAAGGCCCGCGCCGCCGCCGACCGCTCGGGCCTGATCGCCCTGGCCGACGATTCCGGCCTGTCGGTGCGGGCGCTGGACGGCGCCCCCGGCATCTTCTCCGCCCGCTGGGCCGGTCCGGCGAAAGACTTCGCCGTCGCCATGGACAAGGTGCGCCAGCGCCTGGAGGAGGTCGGCGCCGAGGACCTGTCGGCCTGGTTCAGCTGCGCCTTGGCCGTCGCCTGGCCGAACGGGCCGGTGGTGGCGGTGGAGGGGCGCGTCGACGGCGTCCTGACCTTCCCGGCGCGGGGAGCCCGCGGCTTCGGTTACGATCCGATCTTCATCCCGGATGACGGCCAAGGGGCCGGCGCCCAGACCTTCGGCGAAATGGATCCGGCCGAGAAGGACGCCATCAGCCATCGCGCCCGCGCCTTCGCCCAGCTCAAGGCCGCCCTGTTTGACTGACGCGCGTCCAGCGTTGGGCCTGCCTCCCCTTGGACTCTACGTCCACTGGCCCTACTGCGCGCGCATCTGCCCGTACTGTGATTTCAACGTGGCGCTCGATCGCCGGGCCGGCGAGGCCGAGGCCCTGTTCGATGCGGTGCTGGCGGACCTGCACGCCCAGGCCGAGGCGGCCGGCCCGCACCGGCTGGTGTCGATCTTCCTCGGCGGCGGCACGCCATCGCTGATGCGGCCGGAATGGGCGGCGGAGCTGGTGCGCACGGCCAAGGATCTGTGGCCGGCCGCGCCGGACCTCGAGGTGACGCTGGAGGCCAATCCCACCGACGCCGAGGCCGCCCGCTTCGAGGCCTTCGCCGAGGCCGGGATCAACCGCCTGTCGCTCGGGGTCCAGGCGCTGGACGACGGCGCCCTGGCTTTCCTCGGCCGCAACCATTCCGCGGGCGAGGCGGTGCGCGCCGCGCGCCTCGCCGCCCGCGTCTTCCCGCGCCTGTCGCTCGACCTGATCTACGCCCGCCCCGGCCAGACCGAGGCCGGCTGGGCCGAAGAGCTGAAGGCCGCCGTCGCCCTCGGGCCCGAGCACCTGTCGCCCTACCAGCTGACCATCGAGCCCGGCACCGCCTTCGACCGCGCCGTGAACCGCGGCGCCTTCGCCCCCGCCGACCCGGACCTCGGGGCCCGGCTCTACGAGATCACCCAAGAGGTGCTGAGCGCCGAGGGCTTCGAGGCCTACGAGGTGTCCAACCACGCTCGCGGCGAGGCGGCGCGCTCGCGGCACAACCTCGTCTACTGGCGCGGCCAGGACTATCTCGGCATAGGCCCCGGCGCCCACGGCCGCGTGACCCGCGCCGGCAGCCCTGGTCAAGACATGCGCACCGCCACCGAGGCCGCCCGCGCCATCCCCGACTATATCGCCCGGGTTCACGACACCGGCTCGGGACTCGCGCTCGCCGAAGCCCTCACCGCCGAGGAAGCCGCCGAGGAGCGGCTGCTGATGGGCCTGCGCACGGTCGAGGGCGTGCCGCTCGCCGAGCTTCATCCCCTGCCCCTCGCCAAGCTGCCCGACCTCGAACAGGACGGCTTCGTCCGCGTCGGGAAGGGCCGGCTCTACGCCACCGCCCAGGGCCGTCCCGTGCTCGACCGGGTGATCCGGGAGCTGGCGGGCTGAGTCTTGCGGCCCTCGCGGTTCGGCGCCAGCCTCCAGCGCGCTGAAGGCGAGGCGCGACCATGCGATGGCTCATCGGTTCATGCGTCCTGGCGCTGGCGGCCGTCCTGGCCGGCCGCGCCCTGGCCTACGCAGACGATGATGGCTGGAGCCCCTTCAAGCTCCACATGACCCTGAGCCAGTTGCGGGCGGTCCGAGGCTTCGAATGGTCGGAGACACATCGGTTCCAATCCAGCCCGGGGCACGAGTGGGTCACATACCAGGCGAAGAAGCCCGTCCGGGTCGAGGGAAGGCCGTTCGAACTCTCGGTCTCGTTCATCGACGACGAGATCATCGACATCACCCTGCGCCGCAGGCTGAACCTGCCTGAGGCGGCCTGCCGGGCGCAGTACGAGGCCCTGCTGACGAAGCTCGAAGCGCGATACGGCCCGTCGGCGCAGGCCGAGGCCTATAGCTACAAGTCGAACACGGTGATCGACGTCCCTGAAGGCGAGGACGCCGTGGTCGAACATCACGCGGGCCTGGAGTCCACCTCGACCCTCTACCGGTCGTACGAGGTTCCCAAGTTGCTCCGAACGCATTTCGACAGTCTCAACGAAGAGATGCGCCTGGCGTCGCTCGGGGGCGAGATCCGCTGCACGGACCTGGCCCTGGTCGTGCACTGAGTCAGCGGGCCCCAGGGCTGAAGGAGGCCACGGTCGGCGCCGGCGCCTCGGGCGGCAGGTCCGGCACGCCGGCCGCCATCTCGGCCTCGGCCTTCTGGGTGCGGTGGCCGAAGATCCAGCGGCCGTTCTCGCTGAACGCCACCACGGGCCGGAATCTCGTCAGCTCGTCCTGCCGCAGCAGGGTGTTCTCGTCGCTGTCGAGCACATAGGCGTCCTGCCCCACCCGCACGACCAGCACCGCGTGGTCCTCCTGCCGGCGCAGATCGCGCACCAGGGTCAGGTACATGTCGCGGGTCGGCACCCCGGCGGCGGCCAGGATCTGCATCTTGGCGATGGCGAAATCCTCGCAATCGCCGCGGCCGTGCAGCATGACCTCGGCCAGGCTCGCCCAGTAGTCGGCCACGCCATAGACGTCGATGTCGCTGGCGTAGGCGATGCGGGCGTTGACCCAACGGTTGACCTGGTCCACCCGCATACGGACCGGCAGGCGCGCCGTCTGACGGACGAACGCGTCGAGGGTGACGTTGCCCTCCGGCCAGGGGGTAGTGGAGGCGCGCAGCCACTGCTCGTCGAACGGGGTCGTGGCCACGTCCACCGACAGGTAGCCGAACAGTTCCTCGGGTTCCGGCGGCGGGCGCGACAGCAGGTCGTCCACCGAAGTGTCGGGCGGCGCAGCCGGCGGCTCGGCGACGACGGGGGCCTCTCCTGCGAGCGGCGGCAAGGCGTCCAAAGCAATGGACGGCGCCTCGGCGGCGGGGGCCTGCGCCAAGGCCGGCGCCCCGAACATCGCCGCCATCAACACGGCCGCCGCCACGCGCGGGGTGGCTCTGCGGTGATCGGCGACACGCTTGATCTGCATGGGTCCAGTTCGGGCCGACATGGCGAATAAAAGGTTTAAGCGCTCCGCCCTAGCTGAGCTGTCCTGTTTTCGCGCCTCCGCCTTACGGCGACATGAGAGCGGGCGCGAATCGCCGCATTTCCGGCTGAGCTTGCGGCGGAATCGGGGCGCGAGGCCCTTGAGCGGCGCGGCGGCGCAAACAAAACCCTCAGCTGCCGCAGACGGGGCACTCCGGATCGGCCCCGACCTTCACGGTGCGGGTCTCGCCGTCGAGCGCGTCGTAGATCATCAGTCGCCCGGTGAGGGGTTCGCCGGCGCCGCAGATCAGTTTGATCGCCTCCAGGGCCATCATCGCCCCGATCACCCCCGCCAGGGCGCCCACCACCCCGACCGCCGAACAGGTCTCCGCGTCGGGCGGGATCTCGGGCACCAGGCACTGGTAGCAGGGCTGCCGCTCGGCGAGCGGCCGACCGCGCGTGATCCCCGCCGCGAACACCCCCACCTGCCCGCTCCAGCGGCCGATCGCCCCGGAGACCAGGGGCTTGCCCCGGGCCACGCAGGCGGTGTTGACGGCAAAGCGGGTGGCGAAGTCGTCGGTGCCGTCGACGATCAGGTCCCACGGGCGGATCAGGGCGGCGGCGTTGGTCTCGTCCAGGCGCGTCGGGATCGGCTCCAGCTCGATCTCGGGATTGAGCTGCGACAGGCGCAGCCCCGCCGACAGGGCCTTGCCCCGGCCGAGGTCCTCGACACCGTAGAGCACCTGCCGCTGCAGGTTCGACAGCGACACCTCGTCGGGGTCCAAAAGGCCGATGTGGCCGACGCCGGCCGCGGCCAGGTAGAGCGCCGCCGGCGCGCCGAGCCCGCCCACGCCCACCAGCAGCACCTTGGCCGCCTTCAGCTTCTGCTGGCCGGGACCGCCGATCTCGCGCAGCACCAGGTGCCGGGCGTAGCGCTCCACCTCCTGATCGCTGAAATTCATGACGTTCCTGGCCCGGCTTTCAGTGGGCGGTTTCTACACCCGGCCGCAAGGGACCTTAAGTGGGATAACGTTCGGCCCGCGCAGACTTGATCGCCGCCTCCAGAGCGTCGGCGAAGGCCATGCGCTCTTGCGGGCTGACCTGGCCGGCCACCACCAGCCGCCGCCGCGACAGCATCAGGGTGATCTTGGCCTCGTGCTCATGGCGCGCCTCGATG
>DASYBX010000175.1:0-3634 GCA_036500495.1 Caulobacteraceae bacterium | reverse complement strand
GACCTGGGTGGAGGGGCCTGACGACCTGCATGCCGCCTGGGACCGCATCGGCAGGAAGCCCGCCATCCTGGAAGAGCGCGTACCGTTCGTGCGCGAGTTGTCGGTGATCGCGGCCAGGAGCCGCACCGGCGAGATCGCCTGCTATCCGCCGGGCGAGAACCGGCATGAGAACGGCGTGCTGCGCACGACCCTCGCGCCGGCGCATCTCTCCGACGCCACCCGCGCCGAGGCGGAGGCCATCGCCAGGAAGACCCTGGAGGCCCTGGACTATGTGGGGGTGATCGGGGTCGAGCTGTTCGAGCTGGCCGACGGGTCGCTGCGGGTCAACGAGTTCGCGCCTCGGGTGCACAACTCCGGCCACTGGACGCTGGACGGCTGCGAGGTGGACCAGTTCGAGCAGCATGTGCGCGCCATCGCCGGCTGGCCTCTGGGCAAGACCGACGCCTTGGCGCAGGTCGAGATGACCAACCTGCTGGGCTTCGAGGCGGACGACTGGCAGGCCCTGGCGGCGGAGCCCGACGCGCGGGTTTGGCTCTACGGCAAGCGCGAGGCGAGGGCCGGGCGCAAGATGGGCCACGTGAACCGGCTGCGGCCGTTGGGGACCAAGGCCTGAGCGCGCACCTTGAGCGTGGGGCCTAGACGCTCGGCGGCGGCTCGGCCGGACGCGGCGCGGGCTTGACGCCGTAGCGCAGCTTGCCGAGGGCGCCAGCCAGCTGGAAGCCGATATCGGTCTTGGGCAGGCCCGCCTTCCACTTCTCGAAGGCCATGACGTCGGCGATGCGGCGGAAGACGTAGTCGTCGGCCGAGCCTCGTCCCGAATGCAGGCGGATGGCGATGGCGGGGCCGAGCACGCCCGACAGGATCATGCGCTTGGAATAGTGGTTCTCGTCGGTGGCGGTGTCGCCGGCCCAGCGCCAGATCAGGTCGGCGCTGTCCCACAGCAGCCGGGCGCCCAGCACCATGTGGTGGGGCAGGGCCAGGAAGCCCTGCATGCGGCGGGTGGCCGGAGCGTCGTCGGCGGCGGCCTCGACCCGGGCCTGCACGGCGCGGCCGATGCGATCGCGGATCTTCAGGCTGCGCGGATCGACCTGCGCCAAGGCGGCGAAGGCCCGCTCGTCCTGGCGGCGCCAGAGCAGGGCGACGAGGTCGGCGCCGCCATTGGGCAGCAGCAGGGCGGCTTCGGCTTCGCTGAGGCCCGCGCGCGCGGCGGCCAGGCGGACGGTGCGGGCGGTCCAGCCGCAGTCGGGCGCAAGCGCGCCCGCGGCGTCGAGCAGGCGATCCTCGGCGGCCTTGGCCCAGTCGGCGGAATCGGTTTGCGGTTTGGGACCGGTCATGGCCCCAAGATACGCCTATAGAGAAGCCCGCGCCACGATCTCCGGACGTGAGCTTTTTTGGCTTCTGAGGCCCGGGGCGGGCGTGGACAATCGCCTTCGCCTGTAGTATCAGCCGCCGCTCAGCACGGAGGGGAACTTCCGGGCGCATATTTTTTGTTCGCCGCGCGAGCCGGAGTTTCGCGGCGGCGACCAGAGGAGGGCCTAGCCATCGTCCAGATTTTTGTGCGCGACAACAACGTCGACCAAGCTTTGAAGGCGCTGAAGAAGAAGATGCAGCGCGAAGGCTCGTTCCGCGAGATGAAGCGGCACGTGCATTACGAAAAGCCGTCCGAAAAGCGCGCCCGCCAAAAGGCGGAAGCCGTGCGTCGCGCCCGCAAGCTGGCCCGCAAGCGCGCCCAGCGCGAAGGCCTGATCGCCGCCCCCAAGAAGCCGCCGCCGCGCTAGGCTCCAGGTTTCTTCCGCACTGACGATCGAAGCCGCGCATGGCCCTGCGCGGCTTTTGTCGTTTGTGGCGCGGTGGCGCACCTAGAGTCTGAACATGCCCAGGCGGCCTCTCCCGCTAGCGGGAGAGGGGGTGAGCCCTGTGATCGCCGGAGGCGATCATGCGAACGCCTTTAGCGCAGCTGAAGGCTGGGGAAGGGGTGGAGAGGGCATGGGTCAGGCGCTAGGTGGATTTGTTTTCGACGTTCTTTTGGTTTTGAGGGTCTAGGGGGAGCGGCAGCTGTGTGCCCTCTCCACCGCTTCGCGGTCCCCCTCCCCCGTGAACGGGGGAGGCCGCGCATGGGTTAGGCCTGCAAACGGTGATCCCGCCGCGCCGCTCCTGATCTCCTCGACCGCCCAGGCTTCCTGCGCCATCCGCGCCCAGTCGGGCTCAAGGCCGACGTCGCGGCAGATGAGGGCGACGAGTTCGCCGAGGGGGCGGTCCAGGACCTCGCCGTAGAGGTCCTCGTCGTCGAGGCGTTCGGCGACCTCGGCGCTGAGCCGGTCGATCTCGTCCTCGTCGTCATGCTGGGTCCTGAGCACGCGCTCGACGATGCGCTCGACGCGGAACTTGTGCTGCTCGCTGCGTTCGGAGGCTTCGTCCGGCGCCTCGGGCTCGGGCGCCGCCCGCGGGGCCTGCATCAGCTTGGACTGCAGCATGACGGTGAGGCGCACGGCGCGGGACACCCGGGCGTAGGCGTTGGCGAGGGCGCCCAGGTCTTCCTCAGGCCCGGCGGCCCTGGCCCGCGCGGCGACGGCGCGGGCGACGTCCATGCCGAGTTCGGCAAGCTCGCCGAGCAGGGCGAGCTGGCGCTCGGCCGGGATGGGGAGCGGGCCGGCAGCGGGTTCAGGGGATATGGCGGAGGGATCGGACAGGGGTGCGGCCGGGGTGTTCAATAAAGAACATATCATGAACTATTCGGAGTGAGTCGTCAAGGTTGGCGGCCCGAACCAGCGCCCCAGCGCCTCTGGAAGTCCCGATCGATCAAGCCCTTCCACCCAGGCCACATGGCCGTCGGGCCGGACCAGAACGGCCGCGGGGGCGCTGACCGCCCCGAGCCCCGGAAGCACCCACGGGCCATGGTATCCGGCGTCGATCAACCGAACCCGATCCGCCCATGGCGCGATGTCGAAACGACCCGGCTCGCCAAGGTTGAGCAGCACCGGCCTGGCGTCATGGAGCAGGGTGTAGACCCGCAGCGGGCCGCCGGCGGTGATCAGATCGAGATCGGGCATGCGGCGTCCGAGCAGCGGATGCCCTTCGCCGAGATCGTAATGAACGTCCAGGCCCGACATCATCGCGGCGAACCGCTCACGCGGCTGGTCCATGCCGAGAAGCTCGGCCATGACGTCGCGCAGCGCCCTGGTGCGTTCGTCGTCGCGGCGAAGCGCGACCGAGGCCATGGTGTTGCGCAGGACGCGAGCGCCGACCGGATGACGCTCGGCGTGGTAGGTGTCGAGCAGGCTCTCCGGTGAAATCCCCTTGACCACCTGGGCCAGTTTCCACCCCAGGTTCACCGCATCCTGCACCCCGGTCTGGAGGCCCTGTCCGCCGTCCGGGGGATGCACATGGGCGGCGTCGCCGGCGAGCAGCACCCGTCCTTGGCGATAGGCCGCCGCCTGCCTGGCCATATCGGTGAACCGCGAGATCCAGGCTGGACTATGGACCCCGTAGTCGGTTCCGCAGGCCGCGATGAGCGCCGCGCGGAGATCGTCCAGGGTGGGTTCGCCCGCGCCTCCCACGTGCGGCTCGGTCACCAGCACGCCGACCCGCATCCCGTCCTCCAGCCGGCTCAGGGCATGCACGCCCAAAACGTCGC